>JBBQLH010000039.1:0-37836 GCA_038327685.1 Solirubrobacterales bacterium | reverse complement strand
GCGATGTTCGAGCTCACAGCGCTCCTCCGCGCTCAACTCGATCTCGTAGGCGGCGCTCCTCGCCATCAACCACATGCTTCGGCGCAGGGGACATAACTCCTCCCCGCTCCGTCAGACCGAACTTGCGACCGGGAGTACTAGTCGCGGGCGGGATCGCCTGGACCGACCAGCCGTTGCCGTCCGGGTCCTGGAAGAAGACGAAGTCGCCCCACGGGAAGGATCTGACCTCGCTGACGTCGTCGCCGCGCTCGAGCAGCTCTGCCCGCGCGGCGTTGATATCGGTGACGACCAGCGTCATGCCCTGGTAGGAGCCCGGCTCCGGCGTCGTCGGCCCGAGCCCGGTCCCGATCGCGATCGCTTTGCGTCGGGGTCCGCGCGACGCTAGCGGCGGTTGCGGTCTCCCGCTGTCCGCGATCTCCGCGGCGACCTACTAGGTTCTGAGGCATGGCCGTCCCCCGTCTCCGCAGCCACTCCCAGCAGCATCAGCAGGCGGGTGGCCTCTCTTCAGACGAGGTCGAGCTCTACCACCGCACGTACACGACGCTGCTGCGCTCCTCGGGCGAGACGCTCGTGCGCGTGCTCGAGCCGAGCCACCGCGCGATGAACTCGAGTCTGCATCCGCTCGCGGCCTCCGAGAACCTCGACCTGGGCGCGTTCATCTACGCGACGCAGCGCCTCCCGCAGGAGGTAGCCGACGCGAAGGTGATCATCATGGGCCAGGAGGCGAAGGTCTTCAAAGACGCCGGTATCGGCCCGATCGAGGACTGGAAGCCGCTCGAGGCGCCGGCGCGGCGGCGGCGCTGGTTCGACGACGACAAAGGCACGCTCGCGGTGCTGCTCGCCTCGGCCTCCGACCTCGACGACCTGATCCCGACGCTGGTCGCCTACCAGATCGAGTGGAACAAGCTGCGCGTACGCCAGCGCGCGCTCGACTGGCCGGAGGACGACGAACCGGGTCCCGCCGACTGCGCGGCCGCGCTCGGGGGCAGCGAGGAGGACTGGTCGCGGCTGCGCTCCGCGTGGGGCTCGCACTGGGGGGTGCGCATGCGCGACGTCGCCGCGCGCCGCCTCAACCTGCGCGTCCGGATGCTCGGCGGCAGCGCCGTCGGCTACGCGCGCATGACACGCCGCTGGTGGGGGCCCGTGCGCGCGACGCTGCAGGAGCACCGGCTCGAGGACCGCCCGATCTACTTCGTGTCCTCCAACGCCCACTCGATCGTCAACCTGCTCACCGGCACGGCCCGCGAGCGCGAGCAGGAGATCACGCAGTGGGTCGTCGACTCCGACGACCCCGACCTCACGCCCGAGCTCGAGCGCTTCCGCTCGGGCGAGGCGGAGGGGTCGTGGGAGAACTTCCTCTACTTCGCCGCGCGCGAGTACTTCTCAGCGCAGCCCGAGACATCGGACATCTTCGAGCGGCGCTCGGCCGAGGAGCGCGCGGTCGGCGTCACGCACCTCTCGAGCCGCACCGCGCTGCGCGTGTCCGCGCAGGTGATCCAGGTCGACCGCCTCGACCACACCGCGCTCGATCCCCGCCTCGGCGTGAGCGACGCGCAGCGGCTCGCCACCTGCCCGGCGGTCATCGTCAACGTCGAGTATCCGCTCGGCCTCGCCGCCTACAACATCCTGCGCGAGATCACCGAGGACACGGATCGCCTGCGCGGCGTCTACGTGCTCGGCAAGGCCGCGACGCTCAACGCGGACGTCGGCGACGTGATGATCTCCTCGGTCATCCACGACGAGCACTCCGGCTCGACCTACTGGCTCGACAACGCGTTCTCGGTCGACGACATCTCGCCCTTCCTGGTGTTCGGATCGGGCCTCGACAACCAGCGCGCGGTGACCGTCAAGAGCACGTTCCTGCAGAACCGCGCCTACCTCGACTACTACTACCGCGAGGCGTTCACGGTCGTCGAGATGGAAGCCGGGCCGTTCTGCGACGCGGTCTACGAGATCGCCGATGTCGACCGCTATCCCGTCGGCGAGGCGGTCAACTTCTCCAAGCTCCCGATCGACTACGGGATCATCCACTACGCCTCCGACACCCCGTACACGCAGGCGCGCACGCTGGGAGCCCGCGGGCTGTCCTACTTCGGTATGGATTCCACCTATGCCTCGTCACTTGCGATCGTCCGCCGGGTACTAGCTCTCGAGGGTGTCCTCGACAGTCCTTGAGTTAGGGTGCCCGAACACGTCCGCGAGGTGGGAGTCGTACCAATGAGCACAGTGATGGAACGCGATGACGTCGAGCCCGTCGCGAACGAAAGACTCGACCGCTTCCTCACCGGAACCGCCACGGTCGTGCCGTTCGTCGCGGTCGGCGCGGCCGGCGTGCTGACGTGGCAGAGCCTGCTGCACTGGAGCGACCTCGTCATCTTCCTGGTTCTCTACGTCCTGACCGGCTTGGGCATCACCGTCGGCTTCCATCGGCATCTCACGCACCGGGCGTTCAAGACGAAGAAGTGGGTGCGGGCCACGTTCGCCGCGTTCGGGTCGATGGCGATCGAGGGCCCAGTGATCTCCTGGGTGGCCGATCACCGCAAGCACCATGCCTTCACCGACGTTCCGGGCGACCCGCACTCGCCCCACGTCGATCACGGCCACGGCTTGCGCGGCGCGCTGCGCGGCCTCGGACACGCGCACCTCGGCTGGCTGTTCGTCCACACGGAGCGCGGCAAGAAGGACCGCTACGCGCGTGACCTGATCGAGGATCCGACGATCAGCTTCATCGACCGGACGTTCCTGCTGTGGGTCATCATCGGGCTCGCCGCGCCGTTCGTGCTCGGCGTCGCGATCGGCGGCTCGATCACGACGGGGCTGACCGGGGTGCTGTGGGGCGGGCTCGTGCGCGTGTTCCTCCTGCACCACGTCACGTACTCGATCAACTCGCTGTGCCACTTCTTCGGCCGCAAGAACTTCGACACGGGCGACGAGTCGCGCAACCTGCTGTGGCTGGCGCCGCTGTCCTTCGGCGAGTCGTGGCACAACAACCACCACGCCTTCCCGACCTCCGCGCGCCACGGCCTCAAGCCGTGGGAGATCGACATCTCGGCCGGGGTGATCTGGACGCTCGAGAGGCTCGGGCTGGCGTGGGACGTGGTCAAGATCCCGCCCGAGCGCCAGGCCCGCAAGGCGGTCGCGCCCGCGACTCCCTAGATCCCGCGCGGGGAGCGGAAGCGGCGGTCGGGGTCGTACTCGGCCCGGACCGCCTCCAGGCGTGCGAGGTTGCGCCCGTAATACGCGCGGCGCCAGCCGCGCAGGTCGGGATCGATGTAGTTCTGATAGGCGCCGCTCGCGTGCGGGGCGACGATCGCGTGCATGCGCCGCAGCCACGCGCGGCTCGCCGCGCCGCCGTCGTCGTGGTAGGCGAGGTACTCGATCGAGTAGCGCTCGTCGCGGTGGACGAACGCCGTCGCATCGGGGCGCGGCCGGTTCACGGCGCCGCCGTAGGCGTCGAGGATGAGCAGGCCGTGGGCGAGGCCGGCGACCGAGCCGCCGCGGGCGAGCTCGGCGAGCAGCGCGTGGCGCACGCGGCCGGGGAGGCGCTCGCGCACGTAGTGCGACTTCGCCGAGAAGCGCGTGCGCGGCGTGGTGCGGCCGTTGCCCCAGTGGACCTGGAGCGCGGCGTAGCTCGAGCTGCCGGTGCTGACGGAGGCGCCCGCGCGCCGCAGCGGCCCGAGCAGGGCCGAGAGGCGGCGCTCCGACCCGAGGTACTGGCCGACCGCGGTGGCGCTGCCCGTACCGAGCTGCAGGACCGAGGTCAGCCGCGGGTCCGTCTCGGGCGCCCATGCCTCCCAGGCCGCGAGCGCCGCGCCGGCCGATCCGAACGACGCGCTGAAGTGCGCCGCGCTGCCGACCTCGTGCACGCGCGCCTCGAAGCGCGTCACGATCCCGAAGTTGCCGCCGCCCCCGCCGCGGAGCGCCCAGAACAGGTCGGGGTCGTGGTGCGCGTCGACGCGGCGCAGCCGCCCGTCCGGCGTGACGACGACGAGGCCGACGACGTTGTCGGCGGTCAGCCCGAACGCGCGCGCGGCGAGGCCGTAGCCGCCGCCGAGCGCGAGCCCGCCGAACCCGACGGTCGGGCACGAGCCGCCGGGCACCGCGCCGCCGTGGCGGCCGAGCGCGTCGGAGACCTCGATCATGTGCGCGCCTGCGCCGATGCTCGCGCGCCGGCCGCCCCGGTCGACGGAGATCCCCCGCAGGCGCCGCAGGTCGACGACGACGCCCTCGTCGACCGTCGAGTAGCCCGCATAGGAGTGCCCGCCCGAGCGCGCCGCGACGCGGACGTCGTGCCGGTCGGCCCAGCGCAGCACCGCTTGGACGTCGCGGCTGTCGAGCGGCTCGACGACCGCGTCGGGCCGCGCGCCGTCGAAGCGCAGGTTGTAGACGCGGGCCGCGCCCGCGTAGGCGGGCGAGCCGGGGCGCACGACCGGCCCTCGCACCCGGCGCGCGAGCTCGCGCAGCGCGCGCGGCCCGGCGCCGCCCGCGCGCGCGGCCGCCGGGACGCCCCAGGCCGGATCGCGCGCCGGCATGCCGAGCGCATCGGCGGCGCCGGCGCCGAGGGCCAGCGCCCCGGCGCCCAGCACCAGCTCGCGGCGGGTCAGGCGCTGCATCCCAGTCAGGGTCGCAGGCGGACGAGTCCCTTCGCGGCGGCGCGCAGTGCGGCGCCCAGGCCCGCCGCGGGCTCGCACGGGAGCTCGACGTCGATCTCGAGCTGACCGGCCGAGCCGTCGCGCAGCGTGATCTGCTCGTCGCCCATCTACAGGGCGGTGATCGCCTCGCGCACCGGGAGGTCGCCCTCGAGCACCTCGAACGTCTTGCGGACGGTGTTGCCGGCCCCGAGGCATTCGAACAGCACGAGTGAGACGTCCTGGCGCGGGACCTGCCCGGAGCGCCCGAGCCGCTCGGCGATCGCGACCTGACCGCTGCCCGGCTCGTCGCTGAGGCCGCCGGGGCGCACGATCGTCCATTCGAGCCCGGAGGCGGCGAGCGCCTCGTCGGCGTCGTGCTTGGCCTGCTGGTAGGGCCGCATGGCCTCCGAGGCGGAGGCCGGGTCGTCGGCGCCCATCGAGGAGACCATGAGGTAGCGGCGCACGCCGAGGTCCTCCGCCGCCTCGATCAGCTTGACCGCGCCGCCGTAGTCGACCGTGCGCTTGCGTTCGGGCCCGCTGCCCGGCCCGGCGCCCGCGGCGAAGACGATCGCGTCGGCCGTGCCGAGGTGGGGGCGCGGGTCGTCGTGCTCGAGGTCGCACAGCACCGCGACGGCGCCGTCGGCCTCGAGGTCGGCGGCGTGGCCGGGGTTGCGGATCAGGCCGCGGCCGTGGTGGCCCTGCTCGGCGAGGAGGCGGAGGAGGTGGCGGGCGATCTTGCCGTGACCGCCGGCGACGAGGACGTCCATGTCCCACGCCTACCCCCGGGCAACCGGCGCCTATGCCTCCGAGCACGGATACCGTCAGGCCGATGCGCCGCCTCCTCCCGGCCGTCCTGGCCCTCGCACTGTTCCCCGCTTCCGCCTCCGCTGCGGCCCCGAACCCGTTCGGGCACGCGTGCACGGCCCAGAACGGAGTCCGCTTCTGCCCGGCGACCGCGCTCACCGACCGCGTCGCGAGCTTCGACGGCGTGCCCCTCGACGTCGACGTGACCCTGCCGGCGATCGGCAACGGGCCGTTCCCGACGATCGTGATGCTGCACGGCTACGGCGGCGACAAGACCAACTACGAGGCGTCCAAGCCCGAGGGCGACAAGCAGCCCTCCAGCAGCCCCGGGAGCGCCACGACCTACCACTGGAACTCCAACGCCTTCGCGCGCGGCGGCTACGCCGTCGTCAACTACTCGGCACGCGGGTTCGGGCGCTCCTGCGGCCAGACGAGCTCGCGCACGCCCGACTGCGCGAAGGGCTGGCTCCACCTCGCCGACCAGCGCTACGAGGCGCGCGACACCCAGCATCTGCTCGGCCTGCTCGTCGACGAGGGCGTGGCCAAGGCCGGCGCGCTGGGCGTGACCGGCATCTCCTACGGCGGCGGCCAGAGCCTCGAGCTCGCCTACCTGCGCGACCGCATCCGCAATCCCGACGGCTCCTACGCGGCGTGGCGCAGCCCGCACGGCGTCCCGCTCCGGATCGCAGCCGCCTACCCGCGCTGGCCGTGGTCGGACCTCGTCAACGCGCTGCTGCCCAACGGGCGCTTCCTCGACACCCGCGTCTCGAGCGCGACCGAGAGCCGCGATCCGATCGGCGTGCCGATCCAGTCCTACATCTCGGGGCTCTACGCCAGCGGCGCGTCGACGGGCTTCTACGCGCCGGCCGGCGCGGATCCGGGCGCGGACCTCACGAGCTGGTTCGCCCGCATCCAGGCCGGCGAGCCCTACGGCGCCGACGTGCGCGCGATCGCCGACGAGCTCCACGCCCACCACCAGGGCTTCGGCATCCCGGGCACCCCGTCGGCGCTGCTCCTGCTCGGCGGCTGGACCGACGACCTCTTCCCGTCCTCGGAGCCGCTGCGGGTCTACAACTCGTTGCGGGCGGCGAACCCGGGCGCGCCCGTCTCGCTGCAGTTCGGCGATCTCGGCCACTCGCGCGGCTCCAACAAGGTCGACGCCGACAAGGCGCTCAACGACCAGGGCCGCACATTCTTCGACGCCTACCTGCGCGGCGGCGCCGGCGCGCCGGCGCCGGGGAGCGTGACGGCATTCACCCAGACGTGCCCGCAGGCCGCGCCCGCGGGCGCTCCGTTCCAGGCGGCCAGCTGGCCTGCGATCCATCCGGGCGCCGTCGCGTTCGGCGGCGCGGGCGCGCAGCCGGTCGAGTCGGGCGGGGGCAATCCCCAGACCTCCGCGGCGCTGGACCCGATCGGCGGCGGCGGCGACGCCTGCCGCAGCGTCCCGGCGGAGAAGGCGGCCGGCACCGCCAACTACACCGGCTTCGGCGGCGGCGGCTACACGCTGCTCGGGCGCCCGACGATCACCGCCGACATCGCCACCGCGGGCGCGAACGGCCAGCTCGTCTCGCGCCTGTGGGACGTCGACTCCGCCGGCCAGCAGGTGCTCGTCACGCGCGGCGTCTACCGCCTCACCGACAACCAGCGCGGGCACGTCACCTTCCAGCTCAACGGCAACGGCTACCGCTTCGCCTCGGGGCATGCGCCGCGACTCGAGCTGCTCGGCCGCGACGCGCCCGCCTACCGCGCGAGCAACGGGTCCTTCAGCGTCCAGGTCTCGAAGCTGCGCATCGAGCTGCCGGTCGTCGAGCGACCGGGCTCCGTGCCCGGGGTCGGCAGCAGCACCGCCGGTCGCAAGCATCCGCGCCTGTCGGTGCGCGTGCGGCTCTCCAAGCGGCGCGTCCTGCGCACCCGCGGGCGCCTGATCCTGCCGCGCGGCGTGTCGCGCGCCGCCGGTTGCCGCGGCCGCGTCTCGATCCAGGTCAAGGCGCGCAAGCGGACGATCGCGACGCGGCGCGCGTTCGTGCGCCACAAGACCTGCAGGTTCTCCTCGAAGGTCCGCTTCCGCCACAAGCGGCGTTTCGGCCATGCCAAGCGGCTGACGGTGCGCGTGCGCTACGGCGGCAACGCCAGGCTCACGCCCGCCAAGGCGCGCGTGCGACGTGTGCGCATCCACCGTTAGGGAGTAGCGTTCGGCGCGATGGGGGAGTCGCACCGGCCGAAGGGGTTCAAGCGCCTGCGAGGGCTGCCCGTCGTCGGCCGCGCCGCTGACTGGGGGATGGGGCCGCACGCGGTCTCGAAGAACACCAAGACCGCGGGCTCGCGGATCGCCGGGCTGAAGGCGACGGAGTCGGTCTGCCCCTATTGCGCCGTCGGCTGCGGTCAGATCGTGTACACCCGCGACGGCGAGCTCGTCGACATCGAGGGCAACCCCAACTCGCCGATCAACCAGGGCACGCTGTGCCCCAAGGGCTCGGCCTCGCGCCAGCTGATCCAGCAGCCCGGCCGCCTCACGAAGGTCAAGTACCGCCGGCCCGGCGGGACGGAGTGGGAGGAGCTCGACCTCGAGACGGCGATGGACATGATCGCCGAGCGCGTCATTCGGGCCCGCGAGGACCACTGGCAGACCCACGACGAGCACGGCTGGAAGGTCGACCGCACCATGGGCTTCGCGCATCTCGGCGGTGCCACGCTCGACAACGAGGAGAACTACCTGATCAAGAAGTTCTTCTCCGCCATGGGAGCGGTGCAGATCGAGAACCAGGCCCGCATATGACACTCCTCCACGGTCCCCGGTCTGGGGACCTCGTTCGGGCGCGGAGGCGCCACCAACTTCCAGCAGGACATCCAGAACTCCGACGTGGTCTGGATCCAGGGCTCCGGCATGGCCGAGGCGCACCCGGTCGGCTTCCGCTGGGTCATGAAGGCCAAGGAGCGCGGGGCGAAGATCATCCACGTCGACCCCCACTACTCGCGCACGAGCGCGCTCGCTGACCTCTACGCGCCGATCCGCGCGGGCTCGGACATCGCCTTCCTCGGCGGCCTCATCCATCACATCATCGAGACCGACGCCTACTTCAAGGACTACGTCGTCAACTACACGAACGCTGCGACGATCGTCAACGAGGAGTTCAAGGACACCGAGGACCTCGAGGGCTACTTCTCGGGCTACGACCCGGAGACGGGGACCTACGACCGGTCGTCCTGGATGTACGAGGGCGGCGAGGTCGCCTCCGCGGCCGGCCAGCGCGAGCACTCGACCCAGGCGTTCAGCGACCGCACCGGCGCGGGGATGATGATGGGCAACGTCGAGAGCGACGAGACGCTGCAGCATCCGCGCTGCGTCTTCCAGCTGCTCAAGAAGCACTACGCTCGCTACACGCCCGAGATGGTCGAGCAGGTGTGCGGCATCCCGCGAGAGACGTTCCTCGAGATCGCGGACACGCTGATCGCCAACTCCGGGCGCGAGCGCACCGGGATGCTCGTCTACGCGGTCGGCTGGACCCAGCACTCCACGGGCGTGCAGATGATCCGCGGGGGCGCGATCGTCCAGCTGCTCCTCGGCAACGTCGGCCGCCCGGGCGGCGGCGTGATGGCGATGCGCGGCCACGCGTCGATCCAGGGCTCGAGCGACATCCCGACGCTCTACGAGCTGCTGCCCGGCTACCTGCCGATGCCGCGGGCCCGCGAGGGCGAGGTCACGCTCCAGGACTACGTCGACCGCGGGGGGTCGGCGCGCGGCTGGTGGGCGAACTTCGACAAGTACATCGTCTCGCTCTGCAAGGCCTGGTTCGGTGACAACGCGACGCCCGAGAACGACTTCGGCTTCCCGTGGCTGCCGAAGATCTCGGGCAACCACTCCCACTTCACGACGATGATGCGCGCGATGGACGGCGGGCTCGACGGCCTCTTCGTGATGGGCCAGAACCCGGCCGTGGGCTCCCAGCACTCGGGGCTGCAGCGTCGCGCGCTCGGCCATCTCAAGTGGCTCGTGGTGCGCGACCTCGCCGACCTCGAGACGGCGCGCTTCTGGAAGGACTCGCAAGAGGTCAAGGGCGGCGAGATCAGGACGGAGGACATCCAGACGGAGGTCTTCCTCATGCCGGCCGCCGGCCACGTGGAGAAGGAGGGCCACTTCACGAACACGCAGCGGCTCCTGCAGTGGCGCGACAAGGCGCTCGACCCGCCGGGCGACGCGCGCTCGGAGCTGCACTTCATGCACCACCTGGCCAAACGCGTGCTCGCGCACTATGCCGGCTCGACCGACGACAAGGACTGGCCGCTGCGCAACCTCCACTGGGACTACTCCGAGCACGGTCAGCACGCCGAGCCGAACGCGGAGGACGTGCTGCGCGAGATCAACGGCTACGAGGTCGCCACGGGGCGGCACCTCAGCGGCTTCACCGAGCTCGAGGCGGACGGCACGACCGCGTGCGGGTGCTGGATCTACTCGGGCTGCTTCGCCGACGGCGTCAACCAGACGCGCCGGCGCAACCCCGGCAACCTGGACGACCCCGAGGGCGGGTGGGTGTCGCCCGAGTGGGCGTGGGCATGGCCCGCGAACCGGCGCATCCTCTACAACCGCGCCTCGGCCGACCCCGACGGCAAGCCCTGGTCGGAGCGCAAGAAGTACGTCTGGTGGGACGAGGAGGAGGGGAAGTGGACGGGCTACGACGTGCCCGACTTCCCCGCTCCGAAGCGCCCCGACTACAAGGCGGCCGACGACGCCGTCGGCATGGACGCGATCTCCGGCGACGACCCGTTCATGATGATGGCCGACGGGCGGGCGTGGCTCTACTCGCCGAGCGGGTTGCTGGACGGGCCGATGCCGACGCACTACGAGCCGTTCGAGTCGCCGGTCGACAACCTGCTCTACCCGAAGGTGCCCGCCAACCCGGCCGCGCTCGTCTGGGACCGCAACGACAATCCGCTCAACCCGCCGCGCGACCCGCGCTACCCGGTCGTCGCCTCCACCTTCCGGCTCACGGAGCACCACACGGCCGGCCCGATGAGCCGCAACCTCCCGTGGCTCGCCGAGCTGCAGCCCGAGATGTTCGCGGAGATCGACCCGATGCTGGCGGCCAAGCGCGGCATCGAGGACGGCGGCTGGATGTGCATCGTCACCGAGCGGGCGGAGATCGAGGCGCGGGCCAAGGTCACCCACCGGGTGCGCCCGCTCGAGATCGCGGGGCGCACCGTCCACCAGATCTCGCTGCCGTGGCACTGGGGGAGCCACACGACGAGCGAGCAGGGCGTGACGGGCGACACGACCAACGACCTGATCGCGCTCTCGGGCGACCCGAACGTCTCGATCGAGGACAAGGCGTTCTCGTGCAACGTGCGCGCCGGCCGCCGCCACAACTCCTCGACCGCGCGGCTCGCCCACGCGGTCGACAACGAGCTCAAGCTGTCCGGGGACCACGGTGCCGAGGAGCCCGAGAAGGCCGGGCAGCGCGGCGACAGCCAGCACCCGCCGGAACTGGAGGACGAATGAGCGCGCGCTCGCCGCTCGGCGAGATCGCGGTCCGGAAGCCAGGCGCCCAGCGCATGGGCTTCTTCACCGATACGACGGTGTGCATCGGCTGCAAGGCCTGCGAGGTGGCCTGCAAGCAGTGGAACGATCTGCCCGCCGACGGCTCGGAGTTCCGCAAGGGCGGCTCCTACGACCACACCGGCACGCTGTCGGCGGCGACCTGGCGCCATGTGCGCTTCGTCGAGGCGCTGGCGCCCTCGCCGGCGCTCCAGCGCGAGGCCGAGGCGGCGCTCGCGCGCGGCATCGGCGGCAACGTCCCGAACATCCCCGCGGCCGGCGGCATGCCCTCCGTGGAGGCGCTCGGCGGCGCGGGCGGCGGGGTGGCCGAGCACGAGATGGTCGACCTCGTGGGCATCGCCGAAACCGAGGCCCAGCCCCAGATGGACCGCTGGCTGTTCATGTCCGACGTCTGCAAGCACTGCACGAACGCCGGCTGCCTCGACGCGTGCCCCACCGGCGCGCTCGTCCGCACCGAGTTCGAGACGGTGATCCTCCAGCCCGACGTCTGCAACGGCTGCGGCTACTGCATCCCGTCGTGCCCCTTCGGGGTCATCGACCGCGACCCCTACGACGGCCGGGCCGCCAAGTGCACGCTCTGCTACGACCGCCTCGAGGACGGGCTCGAACCGGCGTGCGCGAAGGCGTGCCCCACCGACTCGATCCAGTTCGGCCCCTACGACGAGCTCGTCGAGACGGCCAAGGGGCGCGTCGTGGCGCTGCACGAGAAGGGGATCGAGACCGCCTACCTCTACGGCGCGGGCGACGCGCCCGAGCAGCAGATCGCGGGCAACCTCGGGGCGTTCTTCCTGCTCACCGAGCCGCCCGAGCGCTTCGGACTGCCGGCGCAGGCGGACTCGCCGATCCAGGAGAACGCACCGGTCGCCACCGCGACCGGCCTCGCAGCCGCCGCGCTCGCCGTGGCGGGCACCGTCGCGAGCATGCTGATCGCGCACCGGAGGGCGCGCCGGTGAGCCACGCCAAGGGGCCGCCGCCCGAGGATCGCATCCGGGCCGGGGACCCGACCCGCGCCGGGACGCGCGACGTCACGCCCGCAGTCGGCCGCCGCGGCGAGCCCGGCCGCTACCGCCGCGCGTTCGAGGGCGCCAAGGTGGCGCTTGCCAAGCCGGCGTGGGGGGACGCCCGCTGGTCCTACCTCTACGGCAAGGACACGGGCTACCGGGCCGAGTCCGCGAACGGGCAGGTCGCCGAGGCCGCGCGGCGGGCGCGCGAGGGCGAGGAGCTCCCCGAGGTGCAGGGGCCGATCATCCGCCCCGCGGTCTGGACCTGGGAGGTGCCGCTGTACTTCTGGTTCGGCGGGATCGCGAGCGGCTCGTCGTTCGTCGCCGTCGCCTGCGACGCAGCCGGCGACCATCACTCCGCCACGATCGCCCGGCGCGTGACGCTCGCGGCCGTCGGGCCGTGCGCGCCGCTGCTGGTCATGGACCTCGGGCGCCCCGCGCGCTTCCTCAACATGATGCGGATCTTCAAGCCACGCTCGCCGATGTCGTTGGGCGCCTGGTGCCTGTCGGCCTTCTCGGGCGTCGCCTTCGGCGCGGTCGCAGCCGACCTCCTCGACCGCCCGCGGCTCGCGCGTCTGCTCGGCGTGAAGACCGCCGCGCTCGGCACCTACCTCGGGTCCTACACCGGCGTCCTGCTCGCCTCCACCGCGGTGCCGGTGTGGGCGCGCAGCCGGCTGTTCCTCGGACCGATCTTCATCGCCACCGCCACCGCGAAGGGGGCGGCCGCCAACCGGCTCGTGCTGGCCGCCACGGGTCTGCCCACGGGTCATCCCACGCGCAACGCGCTCGGGACGATCGAGACGCTCGCGATGGCAGCCGAGCTGACGATGTCGACCGTCAACAAGAAGCGCCTCGGGCGGCTGGCGCGCTCGCTCGAGGAGGGCCGCCCGGGCAGGTTCTTCCAGGCGGCCGAGTGGATGATCCGCGCAGGGCTCGCGCTGCGCCTCGCACGCTCGCGCGGCGGGCCGTGGATCCACCACCTCGCCAGCGTGCTCTTCCTGCTCGCCGGCCTCGCCTTCCGCTTCGGCTGGGTCGGCGCCGGCCGCGCCTCCGCGCTCGACCACGAGGCGGTGGCCCGGATGCACCGCACCGAGCAGCGCACGACCTGAGCATGCCCGGCGCGCTCCTCTTCGCCGCTCAGGTCGTCGAGGCGCTTCCCGGCAACGCCCAGCGCGACACCGAGCTGGCGCGCCAGATGCAGGCGCTGTCGCTCACGGTGCACATCCCGATCGTCTGCTTCGGGATCGCGTTCCCGGCGATGTTCCTGTTCGTCGAAGGGCTGCACCTGCGCACGGGCGATCAGACCTATAAAGCGCTCGCCAAGCGCTGGTCGAAGGTGGCGCTGGTGCTGTTCGCGGTCGGCGTCGTGACGGGCACGATCCTGTCGTTCGAGTTCGGGCTGCTGTGGCCGAGCTTCATGGCGACGTTCGGCGACGTGTTCGGAATCGGGTTCGCGCTCGAGGGCATCTCGTTCTTCGTCGAGGCGATCTTCATCGCGATCTACGTCTACGGCTGGGACCGCCTGTCGCCGCGGGCGCACTTCCTGACCGGCGTGCCGATCGTGGTCTCCGGGTTCACCGGCTCCTTCAACGTGATCGCGGTCAACGGCTGGATGAACACCCCGGACGGCTTCGATCTCGTCGGCGGTCGCGTCGTGAACCCGCGGCCGTTCGACGCGCTCTTCAACCAGAACATGTGGCACGAGATCATCCACATGTACCTCGCGGGCTACATCGTCTGCGGGTTCATCGTGGCGGGCGTCTATGCGTTCGCCTGGCTGCGCGGCCGCCGCGACCACTACCACCGGACGGCGCTGGTCGTGTGCCTCGCCTTCGCCTCGCTCGCGGCGCCCGTGCAGGTCGTGGTGGGCGACTGGGCGGGGCGCGACGTGGCCAAGAGCCAGCCGGTCAAGCTCGCGGCGCTCGAGGGCCTGCAGCGGACCGAGCGCGGCGCACCGTTCACGATCGGCGGCATCTATGACAGGGACAAGGGCGAGGTGCGCTACGGCATCCACGTGCCCAAGCTGCTGTCGCTGCTCGCCCGTCACGACCCGAACGCGCGCGTGATCGGCCTCGAGTCGGTGAAGCCCGCGGACCGGCCGCCCGTCAACGTCGTCCGGATCGCGTTCCAGACCATGGTCGGGATCGGCACCGGGCTCGCGCTGCTGGGCGCGCTGTTCTTCTCGACGTGGCTGCGCAAGGGCCGATTGCCGCGCTCGCGCTGGTTCTACCGGGCGGTGATGGCGGCCGGGCCGCTGTCCTTCGTCGCGCTGATCGCGGGCTGGATCACGACCGAGGTGGGCCGCCAGCCGTGGATCGTCTACAAGCTCATGCGCACGACGCAGGCGGTGACCTCCGCCGACGGGCTCGCGGTCGGCTACGCCGGGCTCGTGGCGGTGTACATCGGCCTCGGCGCCGCCGTCGTGTGGCTGCTGCGGCGACTGGCACGCCGCCCGGCCGAGTCGGAGGTCGCGGGCTGATGCTGCCTCAGCTCTGCCTCGCGCTCGTGATCGTCGGCGTCACCGCCTACGGCGTGCTCGGGAGCGCCGACTTCGGCGCGGGGTTCTGGGACCTCACGGCCGGCGGAGCCGAGCGCGGGGGCCGCATCCGCGGCATGGTCGAGCGCTCGATGAGCCCGGTGTGGGAGGCCAACCACGTGTGGCTGATCTTCGTGCTCGTGATCGTCTGGACCGCGTTTCCGGTCGCGTTCGGCTCGATCTTCTCGACCCTGTCGATCCCGCTCTTCCTGGCTGCGCTCGGGATCATCTTCCGCGGCACCGCGTTCGCGCTGCGCGGCCACGCGGCGACGATGAAGGAGGCGCGCGGCCTCGGCGCGCTGTTCGCGCTGTCGTCGGTGCTGATCCCGTTCTGCCTCGGCGCCGCGGTCGGCGGCATCGCGTCGGGCCGGGTGGAGGTCGGCAACGCCGCGGGCGAGCCGTTCGGCTCGTGGCTCAACCCGACTTCGGTGCTGGTCGGGGTGATCGCGGTCCTCAACGGGGCCTACCTCGCGGCGGTCTTCCTCGCCGGCGACTCGCGGCGCGCGGGGCAGCCGGACCTGGTGCGCGCGTTCCGCGCCCGCGCCCTCGGCGCCGGGGCGCTCGCGGGGCTCGTCGCGCTCGGCGGGCTGCTCGTCCTGCACAGCGATGCGCGCGCGCTCTACGACGGCCTCACGTCGGGCGGCGGGCTGATCATGGTGATCGTCTCGGCGCTCGCCGGCGTCGCGACGCTCGGGCTCGTGTGGGCCGAGCGCTACGGGCCGGCGCGGTTGACCTCGGCGCTCGCCGTCGCCGCCGTCGTGGTCGGATGGGCGCTCGCCCAGGACCCGTACTTCCTGCCCGGCCGGCTCACGCTCCGGCAGGCCGCCGCCCCCGACGCGGTGCTCTCGGTCGTTCTCATCTCGATGGCGGTCGGCACGCTGATCCTCGCCCCGTCGCTGGCGTATCTCTACCGGCTCACGCTGCAGGGCCGCCTCGACCAGGACTACGAGCCCCTCGACCAGCGGTTCCGCCCGTGAGCCGCCCCGCGCCCTCCGTGCGGCGCCGGCCGCTGCTCGTGTTCATGTTCGCCTGCCTGGGCGTCGGGCTGCTGCTGATGCTGCTCTTCGAGGCCTGGGTGACGCGCGTCATCGGCGTCGTGGCGCTGTTCACCTTTATCGTCTCGGGCGTGTTCCTGATCGCCGACCCGGCCTTCCTGGCCGCCGAGGACGAAACCGGGTAGGTAGGCGGGCTCGCGCCGCCGGCGAACGTCAATGGCGGCTGGTGAGGACTGGGTTCGGGTGCCGAGGGGGCGACGAGTGTCGTCTCGACCGGCTCATGGCCCATCGAGACGACCTTCGTCGGCAGCGACGAATGTCATCTCGACCCCGCTATGGGTGGTCGAGGTGACACTCGTGCCCGCGCGGCGGCTCGCGCCCGACTCCTAGCCAGACGGAGTTGACGCTCGCTTCAGCCTGCCGCCAGCTCCCCGCGACTGAGGCGGCGCGGGGCTAGGCGACGGGAGCGAGCGGGCCGCAGGAGGCGATGTCGTCGACCAGCTTGGCTGCGCGCTCCTCGGTCCAGCGTCCGGACTCGACGAGATGCTCGGCGAGCGTGCGGACGTCGTCGGAGGCGGCCAGGACGTCGTGGTCGGCGTCGGAGGCGAAGATCAGGGTGTCGGCCGCGTCGCGGATGCGGATCTGCTCGGTGGCGAGCAGCTTGGCCGGCCCGAGATCCTCGAGCGTCTTGACGATGCGGCCGTAGGCCTGTGTGCGATCGCTGTTCATGGCTGCCTCTAAGTCCTTGATCGACATTCTAGAAGCGCGGCTTGACCCCTATCTGGACGGGAAGGCCGCCTAAGGGTCTGGTAGGGGTCATTCCCGATAGTCACGGGGCCGCTCGTGCGGGAGCCTGGTGATCGTCTTCCCTCCTCCCCAAAGGATCCCTCCGAATGGCCACTCCCCCCACACCGCCGGACCAGCCCGACGAGCCGGTCACCGCTCCGACCGAGCCCGTCCCCTCCGGCGACCCGCGCCGCCTCACCCGCTCCTCCTCCGACAAGGTGGTGGGCGGTGTGGCCGGCGGCCTCGGCCGCTACTTCGACATCGACCCGATCATCTTCCGCATCGGGTTCGTCGTGCTCACGCTGGTCGGCGGCGCCGGTCTGCTCGCCTATGCCGCCGCCTGGCTGTTCGTCCCCGCTGACCCCGTGGCCGGGGTGGCGCCCGCTCCTCGCAACCGCGCGCTGACCTATGCCGGTGGCGCGCTGCTGCTGGTCGCCGCGTGCGTGATGCTCGGTCCTGGCCTGTTCTTCATCGGGCCGCCGCTGTTCGTCCTGGCGCTGATCGCGCTGCTCGGCGCCGCGCTCTGGCGCGTCGCCGAGGGTCGTGGTGGCGACGGCAACCAGGCGCTCAAGCGCGCCGGTCTCGGCATCCTCCTGCTCGTCGTCGCGGGCGTCGGCTTCGTCGCCGTCGCGATCGGCGCGGCCGCCGGCGGCGGCGCGGTCTTCGCCGGTCTCGTGATCGCGGTCGGCGCGGCGCTGACCGTGTCGGCCTTCGTCGGCGGCGGCGCGCGCTGGCTCGTCCTGCCCGCGCTCGTGATCGCCGTCCCGCTCGGCTTCGTCGCCGCGGCCGGGATCGACATCAAGGGCGGCGTCGGCGACCGCGACTACCGGCCCACGAGCCTCGCCGAGGTCGAGCACGGCTACAAGCTCGGCGCGGGCCAGCTGCGCGTCGACCTGCGCGGCGTCGACCTGCCCGCCGGGCGGACGCCGCTGAAGCTCCACATGGGCGTCGGCAGCGTGCGCGTGCTCGTGCCCCAGGACGTGTGCGTCGCCTCCAACGTGCGCGTCGGCGCGGGCTACGCCCGCGTGCTCGAGCGCGACAGCGCCGGCGTCGACGTCGACTGGCGCAACAGCCCGATCGAGGGCGCCGGGACCAAGCGGCTCGTGATCGCGGGCAAGGTCGGCATCGGCGAGCTCCAGGTCGTGCACGACGTGAGCGAGTTCGACCAGCACACCCAGCGCGGGCAGTTCGGGCGCGACTTCGGCGATCCCACGCCGAACGGCTCCATCCAGGACGACGCCGCGTGCCAGGCGCCGGCATGATGGGCCGCCGTTTCGACCCCGCGTCGCTGGTCGCCGGGCTCGCCGTGAGCGGGCTCGGCGTCCTGCTGCTGCTCGATCAGGTGGACGCCATCGACCTGCGGTTCGGCTACTTCTTCCCTGCCATCATCGGCGTGGTGGGCGCGATCATGCTCGCCGTCGGGCTCACCGGCCGGCGCTGAGCGCCGGCCCTGAGAACATGGCGGACGTGAGCGCCGCCAGCCCCCACGCCTCGCAGCCGCCGCCGCTGCGGCGCGACCGCGACGGCGCGGTCCTGGGCGGCGTCTGCGCCGGGCTCGGCCGGCGGCTGGGGATCGACCCGATCGTGCTGCGGGTCGTCTTCATCGCCGCCACCGCAGCCGGCGGCATCGGCGTCCTGCTCTACGCGCTCGCCTGGATCCTCGTGCCGGCCGAGGGCGAGTCGCGCGTCGGCGGGCTGCGCGTCCCGCGAGTGCCCGGTGGCCGCGACTCGTGGAGCGTCGCAGGCGGCATGGGCCTGCTCGTGCTCGCGCTGCTGCTGCTGTTCCGCCAGTGGGGGCTGTGGGTTGGCGACGCGCTCGTCTGGCCCGTGGTGCTCGCCGCCGCGGGCGGGGCGCTGATCTGGCGCCAATCCGCCAACGCCGCCGACCCCGCGCCGGCCGCCGAGGCGCCGGCCCGCGCGGGCGCCGGCAACGCGCTCGGCCGCGCCGCGCTCGGGGTCGCGCTCGTCGTCGGCGCGGCGCTGCTGTTCCTCTACTTCAACGACGCGCTGCGCCCCGCGCGCGACGTGCTGCTGCCCGTCGTGGTGGTGGTCGTGGCGGGCGCCCTGATCCTCGCGCCGTGGTGGATCCGGCTCGTGCGCGGGCTCGCCGACGAGCGCGCGGAGCGCATCCGCTCGCAGGAGCGGGCGGAGCTCGCCGCGCACCTGCACGACTCGGTGCTGCAGACGCTCGCGCTGATGCAGCGGCGGGCGGACAACCCGCGCGAGGTCGCCGGCCTCGCCCGTCGCCAGGAGCGCGAGCTGCGGGCGTGGCTCAACGGCGGCCGCCCCCTGGGCGAGCGCGGCACGCTCGCGGCGGCGCTCGAGCTCGCGGCGGCCGAGGTCGAGGACGACCACGGCGTCGCGATCGACGTCGTGACGGTCGGCGACTGCCCGCTCGACGCGGGCGCCGAGGCGATCGTCGGGGCGGCGCGCGAGGCGCTCGTCAACGCCGCCAAGTTCGCGGGCCCCGAGCCCGTCTCCGTCTACGCCGAGGTCGGCGATGAGCGGATCGAGGTGTTCGTGCGCGATCGCGGCCCGGGGTTCGATCCTGGCGCGGTCCCCGACGACCGGCGCGGCGTCCGCGAGTCGATCGTGGGCCGCATGCACCGGCACGGCGGCGACGCCGTCGTGCACAGCGGCGCCGGGGCGGGCACCGAGGTCGAGCTGCGGCTGGAGCGCTCGCGATGACACCGCCGCCGCCCAGCGTCGTCATCGTCGACGACCACCAGCTGTTCCGCTCCGGCGTGCGCGCCGAGCTCGACGGGCTCGTTGAGGTGCTCGGCGACGCCGCCAACGTCGAGGACGCCGTGCGCTGCATCGTCGAGCTGGCGCCCGACGTCGTGCTGCTCGACGTCCAGATGCCCGGCGGCGGCGGCGTGCAGGTGATCCGCGACGTCGCGAAGGCGCGGCCCGCCCAGCGCTTCCTCGCGCTCTCGGTCTCCGACGCCGCCGAGGACGTGATCGCGATCATCCGCGCCGGCGCACGCGGCTACGTCACGAAGACGATCTCCGGGCCCGAGCTGGCCGACGCGGTGCGCCGGGTGGCCGACGGCGACGCCGTCTTCTCGCCGCGGCTGGCGGGCTTCGTGCTCGACGCCTTCGCGGGCGCGGGGCAGCCGATCCCGTCGGCGGTCGATCCGGAGCTCGACCAGCTCACCGCCCGCGAGCGCGAGGTCCTCCAGCACATCGCCCGCGGCTACCTCTACAAAGAGATCGGGGCGAGGCTCCATATCTCCGCCAAGACCGTGGAGGCGCACGTCTCCGCGGTGCTTCGCAAGCTGCAGCTCTCGAACCGTCACGAGCTCAGCCGCTGGGCGGTCGAGCGCCGCCTGGTCGACTGACCGGCCTCTCGTACGGAGGGCCAATCTCGACGAACGTTGTAGTTCGAGGCTCAAGATATTGCCGCCGCGTGGCCGATAACGGGGTCCAGATCCCCCGCCCACGCTCGAAAGGAGCGGCACCATGCAGCGCATCACCGCCCTTTGGCGGGCGTCCCCCCTGAAGCTTGTCAGCGCACTCTTCGTTCTCTCGCTCGCGGCCATGATGGCCGTGGCTTCAGGAGCGAGCTTCACCTCGACCTCCGCCAACGCCGGCAACATCGTCACCGCCGGCAACCTCACGCACTCGAACTCGAAGGCTCCGGGTGCGATCCTCAACGTCTCCGGGCTGCGGCCCGGCCAGTCCGACAGCGGCACCGTGGACATCGCGAACACGGGCGACGTCGCGGGCGTGTTCACGCTCTCGAAGTCGAACGTCACGAACTCCGACTCCAGCAACCCGCTGTCGTCGAAGCTCGACCTCGTGGTCCAGGACCTCGGTAACCCGTCGTCCCCGAGCGCACCGGTCACGAAGTACAGCGGCAAGCTCGGCGCCATGGGCGTGACCGCGCTCAGCACCTACGCCTCCGGCGAGGCCCACCGCTACCGGTTCACCGTCACCTTCCCCGACGGCGGCACTCCTTCCGGGCCGCTCACCGGCGACAACGCCTACAAGGGCGACGACGTCACGGTCGACTACAACTGGGAGTCGGTCAGCAACTAGTCATGCGGTCGTCAGTCCCGACCGTGCGCACACGAACCCGCCGCCTGGCCGATCTGGCCGGCCGCGGGCTCGTTGCGCTGTTCCTCGCGCTCACGCTCGCGGCGCTCGCGGTGACCTTCGTCCCCGGGCTCCTGGGCTACCAGCGCTACGTGCTGGTGGGCGGCTCGATGGAGCCGACGATCCACCGCGGGTCGCTCGTCTTCGACGAGATCGTGCGCGTCCGCGACCTGCGCCAGGGTGACGTGATCACCCACACGCCGCCCGGCTTCCGCCGGCCCGTGACCCACCGGCTCATCGCGGCCACGCGGCAGAAGACCGGGAGCCCGATCTTCCGCACGCAGGGCGACGCCAATGCCGCCGCCGACATGCGCCCGTTCAAGCTCAACCAGGCGACGCAGGCGCGCTACCGGTTCGCCGTCCCCTATCTCGGCTGGGCGTTCATCCTGCTCGGCACGCCGCACGCGCGCTTCCTCCTGCTCGCGCTCCCGGCGCTGCTGATCGCGGTCACGATGCTCGGCCGGCTCTGGCGCGAGGGCGGCGAGCTCGTAGCGGCGCGCGGACCGGCCTGATGCGCCGGCCGCTCGCCGCGATCCCCGCGGCCGTCCTCCTGCTGGTGATCGCCGCCGTCGCCTCCGCCGGCCCCCGCAATGCGGAGCTCGGCCGCCTGGCCGCCGACGGCCCCGTCACGCTCGCCTCCAACCTGCCCGGCACGGCGCTCCTGAAGGCCGATCACTTCAAGCCCGGCGACCGCGTCTCCGGCGTGATCTCGCTGACCAACAAGGGCGATCGCGCCGGCGCGCTCCAGCTCAGCGTCACGGGCCGGCGCGACCGGCCGGGCACCCGCGGCGGTCGCCTCTCCAGCGTCCTGCGCCTGCGGATCGAGGACCTCAGCGGCAAGGTGCCGCCGCGCGAGTCGCAGGTCGACCGCGCGGGGATCTTCCCGCTCGGCGCGCTGGGCGGCAACGAGACCCGGTCCTACCGCGTGACCGCGAGCTTCCCGGACGGCGGGATCCCGGCCGGGCCGTTCGCGGGCGACAACCTGCAGCAGGGCTCGGGTGTCGAGGTGGCGCTGCAGTGGCAGCTCACCCCGGACGCGACGCCGGCCGCCCCGCCGGCGTCGCCCGTGCCCGCGCCTCCGGCGCAGCCCGCTCCCCTGCCGATCGGAAGCGCTCGGCCGGTGCTCGTGTTCCTGCGCATCCCCGCGCAGCGCGTGATCGGCCCGCGCGGGCTCAAGGTCTACGTGACCTGCGAGGTCACCTGCAACCTGCGCTTCACGGCGACGCTCGACTCCGCTCCCAAGGGCGGCAAGAAGCCGCACACGCTGCTCGCCAAGCGCGTGGTGCGCAAGCAGCGCCACGCCCGGCGCGTCCGCGCCGGCCGGACGCAGCGCGTGTTCCTCAAGCTGACGCCGCGCGGACTGAAGCGCCTCAAGCGCCAGCTCCACAGCCGCGGTCGCGTCGGCATCACGGTCGTCGCGCACATGCGCTCCAAGGCCGGCAACCGGGACGCCCGCCGCCGGATCGTCATGCGGACCTACAAGCAGGGCGAGCGCCGCCGCGCCAGCGCGCTGGGCGGATGAGGTCAGGCCGCGTCGGCGGCCATCAGCTCGAGGACCTTCTCCTCCTGCTCCCACGCGGAGAGGCGCAGGCGCTCGACGGCCTGGCGCAGCAGCCGCGAGACGTGCATCTGCGAGTACCCGAGCCGGCGGCCGATCTCCGCCTGGGTCAGCTCCTCCTGGTAGTAGAGATGGATGATCGTGCGATCGCGCTCGTCGAGCGTGTCGAGCACGGCGCCGAGAGCCGCGCGGTCATGGGCGCGCCCGATCTCGAGGTCGGCGTCGCCGAGCGTGTCGAGCAGCGAAGCCGCGTCGTCGTCGTCGTCGCGCGCTCCGCGCGGCCGGTCGAGCGAGTCGGAGTGCAGCGCGCGAAAGGCCTCGCGCGCCTCGAGGACGTCCTCGACCCCGAGGCCGCCGCCCGCGCGGTTGGCGATGCCGGCGGCGGTCGGCGCGTGGCCGGTCTCGGCCTGCAGCTCGTCGCTGATCCGCTCGACGCGCAGGGCGAGCTCCTGTAGGTCGCGCGGGACGCGCACGGACCAGCCGTTGTCGCGGAAGTGGCGCTTGATCGCCCCGGCGATGCTCGGCACCGCGTAGGAGGTGAACGCCGTGCCGCGGGCGGGGTCGAAGCCGTCGACGGCGCGGACGAGGGCGAGGTAGGCGACCTGCTCGAGGTCCTCGAGCGGCTCGCTGCCGCCGCTGTAGCGGCGAGCGAGGCTGCGGGCCAAGGGCAGGAAGCGCTCCACGGCGGCCTCCCGCGCACGCCGGTCACCGGTGGAGTGGTACGCGCGTAGGAGCCTCAGCTCCTCTTCTCGTCGTGCTGGCACCGCTTACCTCCTCTTGCAGAGAGGAGGCCTGTCCGCTCGATCCCGAGTGCCCGGGCCGCGCGTCCTCACCTTCGAAGACCGACGCGGGAGACGGTTTCGCGAAACCCGTGCCTTGCGCAAATCTACTGCGCATTCAGCCGCGCGCAAGCGCCGTGGCACAATTGGGACCATGAATGAGAAAGCAACGTTCGCTGCCGGCTGCTTCTGGGGTGTCGAGGTCGAGTTTCGCAACATCCCTGGCGTCAAGAGCGCCATCGTCGGCTACACCGGTGGCCACAAGGAGCAGCCCACCTACCAGGAGGTGTGCACGGGCGCGACGGGCCACGCGGAGGCGGTCGAGGTCGAGTTCGATCCCGAGCGCGTCTCCTACGAGCAGCTCGTCGACCGCTTCTGGGAGCTGCACGACCCGACCCAGGTCAACCGCCAGGGCCCGGACTTCGGCACCCAGTACCGCACCGCGATCTTCACCCACTCGCCCGAGCAGGTCGCGGCCGCCACGGCGTCGCGCGACCGCGCCCAGGCGCGCTTCTCGACGCCGATCGCGACCCAGATCGAGGCGGCCGGGACGTTCTGGCCCGGCGAGGACTACCACCAGCGCTACCTCGAGAAGCGCGGGCTCGCCACCTGCGCGGTGTAGATAGGCCGCCGGGCTACAGCTGGGCCGTCGCGGCCGCCTCCGGCGCCGGTACCGTGCCGCGGAGCAGGTCGGCCGCGCGCTCGGCGATCATGATCGTGGGTGCGTTGGTGTTGCCGCGCGTGAGCGTCGGCATCACCGAGGCGTCGACCACGCGCAGGCCGTCGATGCCCTGCACGCGCAGCTCGGCGTCGACGACGGAGCCCATCGCGCACGTCCCGACCGGGTGGTAGAGGTGGTGGGACTTCGCGCGCACGTGGGCCCGGATGTCCTCCTCGGAGTCCGAGTCGGGGACCTCGTAGGGCCCGCGCTCGCAGCCCTTCAGCGCCGCCTGCTCGCGAATCTCCATGCACTTGCGGACGCCGGCGATCTGGACCGCCCAGTCCTCCTCGGTGCCGAGGAAGTTGGTGAGGATGCGCGGCTTGTCGGAGGGGTCGGCGGAGCGCAGCGACACGCGCCCGCGCGAGCTCGGCTTGACCACGCACGCGCCATAGGAGTAGGCGTGGTCGAACGGCTCGAGCAGCCCCTCGTCGGCGAACATCACCGGCGCGAAGTGGAACTGCACGTCGGGCGCGTCGAGTCCGTCGCGCGAGCGCCAGAAGCCGCCCGCCTCGGCGATGTTGGAGGTCAGCGGCCCGCGGCCCTGCGATTGCAGCAGCGCGACGTTCTCCTCCGTCTCGGCCGTCTCGAGCGTGGTCGGGTCGTCGGTGAAGAGGATGATCCCCGCGTTCAGATGGTCCTGGAGGTTGCCGCCGACCGCGGGCTGGTCGAGGCGCACCTGGACGCCGAGCGCGCCCAGGTCGTCGGCCGGCCCGATGCCGGAGAGCATCAGCAGCTGCGGCGACTGGTAGGCGCCCGCGCACAGGATCACCTCGCGCTCGGCCTCGAGCGCCACCGCCTTGCCCTCGACCACTGCCTCGACGCCGGAGGCGCGCGAGCCGTCGACGAGCACACGCGTGACGAGCGCCATCGGGACGAGCGTGACGTTGGGCCGCGGCAGCGCGGGATGCAGGTAGGCGACCGCGGTCGAGCAGCGCATGCCGTTGCGCTGCGTCATCTGGTAGCGCCCGACTCCGTCCTGCTCGCCGGTGTTGAAGTCGTCGCGGGCGTCGATCCCCGCCTGCGTGCCCGCCTCGACGAAGGCGTCGGCGAGCGGGTGCATCGAGTGCGAGTCCGACACCGACAGCGGGCCGCCGGCGCCGTGGAACTCCGACGCGCCGCGCTCGTTGTCCTCCGCGCGCTTGAAGTAGGGCAGCACGTCGTCCCAACCCCAGCCGGCGTTGCCGAGGTCGCGCCACTCGTCATAGTCGCGGCGGTTGCCGCGGATGTAGATCATCGCGTTGAGCGACGAGGAGCCGCCGAGCACGCGGCCGCGCGGCAGGTAGACGCTGCGGCTGTCGAGCGCAGGCTCGGGCTCGGTCGCGAAGTCCCAGTCGAAGGGCGTCTTGTAGAGCTGGGAGAACGCCACCGGGATGTGCAGCGCCTCCTCGGTGTCCGGGGGGCCGGCCTCGACGAGGCAGACGGAGACGTCCTGGTCTTCGGACAGGCGGTTGGCGAGGACGCAGCCGGCTGAGCCGGCGCCGACGATCACGTAGTCGTACATCGCCCGATCCTTGCGCTCGCCGGCGCTCAGCGCAACCGGTAGTGGCGCGAAGCGACCGCGACGCCGCCGCCGGGGCGGGGGAGCAGCGCACGCGCGCGGACCGCGAGGCGGTGGCGGCGAGCGAGGCTGCGGGCGGCGGTGCGGTTGAGGCGGACGCGCAGCGTCCGCGACGTGCCGGTACGCAGGCGGAAGGTGGCGGCGCCGTAGCGGCGCTTCGGGTGGGACCGCCGCAGCTCGAGCCGGCCCGCGCAGATCGCTCCGCGCGGACCCTCGCAGCTGAGGCGGATCGCGGCGCGCCGCCGCTTGATCGCGGGGGCGCGCCGCGCGAGCCGCACGCGCAACGGCGTGCCGGCGGCGGGCGGGCCGCTCTGGCTCCCGCCGCCTCCGCCCGGCGCGTCGGGGTCGCGGCCGTAGGTCTTGCCGGTGCAGTCGGGCTGGAAGCGCGGGTTGGCCGCGCCCGCGCGCTCGAGCGCGTTGACCGTCCACTCGAGCGCGATCGGGTCGCCGACGATCCCGACGTGCTCGGTCGGGTCGGCCGGACAGGAGTCCTGGAGGATCACGTTGGTGGCGTGGTCGCCGGCCAGGGCCTGCGACCGGTAGGGCGTCACGACCTCGTCGTGGGTGGTCGTGACGACCGTGTACCAGGCGGGGCCGGGCGCCTCGGGCGGCGGAGAATTGACCTTGGTCATGAACGGCGATCCGGCCATCTGCTCGGCGCAGGCGGTGCATCCGAAGCCGCCGGCCGGGCCGGCGAGCGGGTTCGTCGTGCCGTGGCTCGAAGGCGCGAGGCCGACGATGTCGTCGACGACGCTCAGCCGGCCGCGGCGCACGGCGACGTAGCGCGAGAGCATCCCGCCCTGCGAGTGGCCGACGAGCGAGACCTTGGCGGCGCCGGTCTTGGCGCGCACCTGGTCGATGAAGGCGACGAGCTGGTCGGCGGAGCGGTCGATCTCATCCGTCCCGCGGTGGCCGTAATCGAGCGCCCAGACGCAGAAGCCGCGCGACTCGAGCGCGGGCGCGATCGAGTTCCACGAGACGGTCATGTCGCCGAACGTGCCGTGCACGAGGATCACGGGATAGGGGTGCGCGGCGGCCGGCTTGCAGGCCGGGTTGTTGGCGCCGGGCGGCGGGATCCCCGGCGACTGGAAGATCGGGTTCTGCTGCGCGGAGGCGGGAGCGGCGGCGAGCGGGACGAGGGCGAGGGCGAGGAGGACGGCGCGCATTGCACCGGAATGTACACGACCGTCAGCGGCCCGAACCTGACGTGCGCATCGACTGGCCGACCGCGCGCTCCCCGAGCTTGAAGCGCTCGGGCATCGGCTCGCCGCCGCGCAGTGCCGCGCCCATCGACTCGGCCATCGCCGGGCCGTGCTTGAAGCCGTGGCCCGAGCCGCCGCCGAGCAGCCACACCGCCGCATGCTCCGGGTGCGGCGCGGCAACGAAGTGCGAGTCGGGCGAGAGCTCGTAGCGGCAGGTGGTGGAGCTCTTGAGTGGGGCAGTGGCGAGCGCGGGGAAGCGCCGCGTGCAGTAGTCGCGGATCCAGCGCTCGTTGGCCGGGTCGGCCGGCGGCAGCTCCGCGTCCGGCGCGAGCGCCGGCCCCTCGAAGTCGGGCGCGCCCTTGACGCCGAGGCCGTCGAGGTCGCCGGTGCCGTAGACCGCGCCGTCGTAGTCGACCCAACCGGGGGCGCGCGTCCAGGGCTCGCCGCCGTCGAGGAAGAAGAGGTCCTGCCGCGTGGTGGTCAGGGTGACGAGGCCGGGGAAGAGCTGGGCGAGCCAGCCGCCGCACGCCCACACGACCGCGTCGGCCTCGAGGCGCTCGCCGTCGAGCACGACGCGGTCCCCCTCGGGCGTCGCGCGGCCGCGGACCACGCGCGCGCCGTGCGCGGCGGCCCGGCGGGCGAGCGTCTGCACGGCGAGCTGGGCGCGCAGCACGCCGGCCTCGGGCTCGTGGAGCAGGAACTCGAGGTCATCGCCGCGGAAGCTCGGGAACAGGCGGTCGCCCTCGCCCGCGCTCAACCGCTCGACCGGGATGCCCTGCGCGCGCATCGTCTCCTCCGACGCCGCCTCCCAGCCGTCGGTGCGGCGTGCGAACCACACGAGCCCGCACTCCATCAGGAGGTCCGTGTCCGACTCGGCCTCGAGCTCGCGCCACAGCGTCCGGGCGCGACGGGCTGAGGCGGTGTAGTGGGCGTCGCCGCCGTGGCCGCAGCGGATCAGGCGCGTCTCGCCGCCGGAGGTGGCGCGGCGGTCGCCGGGCTCGAACTGGTCGACGAGGGTCACGCTCGCGCCCTCGCGCGCGAGCCACCAGGCGAGCGAGGCGCCGAACGTCCCCGCGCCGACGATCACCACGGAGTCCATGCCGGGCGGACGGTACCGTGCGGCGGGTGCACGCCCTGCTGGCCGCGGCCGTCCTCCTGTTCGGCCACTCCGCCGAGCATCGCCCGCTGACGGCGACGCGCGTCGGCGCGGGGCCGGCCAAGGTGCTCGTCGTGGGCTCGATCCACGGCATCGAGACGGCCGGGCAGCCGGTGATCGCGCGCCTGCGGCGGATGCAACCACCCGCGGGGGTCGAGCTGTGGCTGGTGGACTCCGTCAACCCGGACGGCGTGCGGCGCGGCACGCGCCAGAACGCGCGCGGCGTCGATCTCAACCGCAACTTCGGGCGCCGCTGGCGCGGCGGGGGGCGGGCGTTCGACACCTACTTCGCGGGCCCGCGCGCGTTCTCCGAGCCCGAGTCGCAGGCGGTCCGGCGGCTCGTCCGGAGGATCCGTCCCGACGTCACCGTCTACTACCACCAGCACCTGCGGATGGTCGACGTCACGCGGGGTTCCGACAAGGCGCTCGTGCGCGACTACGCGCGCCGCGTCGGGCTGCCCCCGCGGACGCTGCCGCTCCTCTCCGGCACCGCCACGAGCTGGCAGAACCACATGTTCCCGGGGACGAGCGCGTTCGTCGTCGAGCTGCCCGCGGGCCCGCTGCCCGCGCGCGCCGTGCGGCGGCACGCCGAAGCGGTGCTCGCGGCGGGCGAGGCGGTGGCCGGAGCGGCGGCCGCGCGCGCCGTCACCACGCCGCGCCCGCACATCGTCCGGCGCCGGATCCCGTTCGGCGCGACCCGCCGCGCGCAGATGCGCGCCTACTCGCGCCGCCACTACGGCATCGACACCGCGGCGCTGCGCGACCCGAAGGTGATCGTCGAGCACTTCACCGCCTCGGCGACGTTCGCCTCCGCCTTCAACACGTTCGCCGCCAACGCGCCCGACGTCGAGCTGCACGAGCGGCCCGGTGTCTGCGCGCACTTCGTCGTCGACCGCGACGGGACGATCTACCAGCTCGTCTCGCTGAAGTGGATGTGCCGCCACACGGTCGGGCTCAACGACGTGGCGATCGGCATCGAGCACGTCGGCTTCTCCGACGCCGAGATCCTCGGCCGGCCGGCGCAGATCCGGGCCTCGCTGCGGCTCACGCGCTGGCTGCAGGGCCGCTACGGCATCCGCCGCCGCGACGTGATCGGACACGCCGAGAGCCTGTCGAGCCCGTACCACCACGAGCGGGTCGCGCGCCTGCGCACCCAGACCCACGGCGACTTCGCGCGCCCCGCGATGCGCCGCTACCGGAGCCGGCTGTGAGCGAGCTCGTCCTCGTCCGCCACGGCGAGACGGAATGGAGCCGCGACATGCGCCACACCGGGCGCACGGACGTCCCGCTGACCGCCAAGGGCGAGGCCGCCGCGCGCCAGGTCGGCGAGCGCCTCGCCGGCCGCGAGTTCGCGCTCGTGCTGACGAGCCCGATGCGGCGCGCCCGCGACACCTGCGAGCTGGCGGGCTTCGGTGACCGCGCCGAGATCGACCCCGATCTGCAGGAGCGCGACTACGGCGAGTACGAGGGCGTCACCACGAAGGAGGTCCGCAAGACGATCCCCGGCTGGGACGTGTGGCACGACGAGGTGCCCGGCGGCGAGACGCTCGCGGGTGTCGGCGCGCGCGTCGACCGCGCGATCGAGCGAGCGCTGGCCGCCGACGGCGACAGCATCTTCTTCGCGCATGGCCACCTGCTGCGCGTGGTGGGGGCGCGCTGGATCGGGATGGGCCCGGAAGGCGGAGGCCATCTCGTCGTCGCCACCGCCGCGCTGTGCATCCTCGGCTTCGAGCGCGAGCGGCGCGTGATCAAGGGCTGGAACGCGGGCTAGATGGACGTGGAACAGACGTTCAACTCGCTGGTCGGCGACCTCGACTATCCGATGTTCATCGTCACGGCCTGCGCGGACGGGGAGCGCTCGGGCTGCCTGATCGGCTTCGCCACCCAGGCGAGCATCGATCCCTCGCGCTTCCTCGTCGGCCTCTCGCACAAGAACCGCACCCACCGCGTGGGGATCCGCGCCGAGCTGCTCGGGGTGCACTTCGTGCCCGAGGAGGAGGGCGAGCTGGCCGAGCTGTTCGGCGGTCAGACGGGCGACGAGGTCGACAAGTTCGAGCGCTGCGCGTGGCGGCCGGGGCCGGGCGGCACGCCGCTGCTCGACGCCTGCCCCAACCGCTTCGTCGGACGAGTGCTCGAGCGGATGGACGCGGGCGACCACGACGCGTTCCTGCTCGAGCCCGTGCTCGCGGAGCGCGGTACGGACTCCGACGAGTTCAGCTTCCACCGCGCGAAGCGGATCGAGCCGGGGCACGAGGCGTGACCCCGAGACGGTGCGCTGCCTTCTACCAGGAGGCAGGAGGCGAGTTCTGGGTGGCGCGTCACGACGGGTCGGTGGTCGGCACGATCGCGGCGATCGACATCGGGAGCGACATGGTGGCCCTGCGCAAGATGTTCGTAGCGCGCGCGCATCGGGGTGAGGGCCTCGCGGGAATCCTCATGCGCACGCTGGTCGCGTGGGCGAGCGGCCGCGCCGTCCGGACGATCTCCCTCGGCACGACGGCGGTCATGGGCGCCGCACACCGTTTCTACGAGAAGCACGACTTCACGCTGGTCGATGCCGGGGAGCTCCCGGCGAGCTTCCCGCGGATGGACGTCGACTCGCGCTTCTACCGCAAGAGCCTCTAGACGGCGCCCACCGAGGTCCCGCCCCACTCCTCCGGGGCGACGTCCGCGAGCGTCCCGGAGAACGTCCAGTGGTGGCCGGCGAGGTCCTCGGCGTGGTACTGCCGTTCCCCGTACCCGGGCCGCGCGGTGTCCTACGCCCGCCGGGTCTAGCCGGCGGCGAGCAGCGCACGCCGCGAGCTGACACCGAGTTTGCGGTAGACGCTGCGCGCGTGCGTGCGCACCGTCTCGATGCCGATCTGGAGCCTGAGCGCGATCTCCGCGTTGGAGCGATCCTCGCGCAGCAGGAGCAGGACGTCGCCCTCGCGCTGCGTCAGCACGCCGCCGGCGCCCTGCACGGGCCCGGTCGCCTGGGCGCCGCGCGGCATGATCTGCAGGCCACGAGAGGCGAGGTGGATAGCGTTGCGGACGTCGCGCGCCTGCGTCGCCTTGCCGAGGCACGCGCTGGCGCCGAAGGCCAGCAGCTGGGCGCTCTCGAGCGTGGACAGGCCGTCCCCGAGCAGCACCAGGTGCGTGTCCGGATGCGCCGTGCTCAGCTCGCGCACGATGGCGAGGTCGATGAGCTGGTCGACGTCGAGGATCAGCACGTCCGGGCGGTGCGCCTGCAACACGACCAGGAGGCGGTCGTACTCGATGTCCTGCGCGACGACCGCCAGGTTCGGGTCGTCGGCGAGCACGGCTCCCAGGCCCAGCGCGAGGAGGTCCTCGAAGCGGGCGATGGCGACGGTGATAGGCGTGTGTGCGTCCATGAGATGAGATGCGGGCGCTGTGCGCTCGCAAGGGCATCATCGGCACGTCATGAGGGAAGGATGATGCCTCTGGACACCCGTTGTTCACCCGCAGGCTCACCCCAAGATCACCCCCGTGGGATGAGGGCGGGCGGAGTTCGCCGCGCGAGCCTTCTCGGATGGTCCTCCGCCGCCTCCTGATCGCTGCCGTGCTCGCCGCGACGCTCGTCGTCCCGGCGACCGCCGGTGCGGCCGAGCGGGGCGCAAAGCCGCAGGCGAAGGCGCCGACGCCGCTCGACGTCGCCGCCGCCGTCGGCCGGCGCTACTGGGGCGCGGTGCCGTGCGGCGGGCAGATCAAGGTGCTCGCCCGCCGCCCGCTCGCTCCCGGCCTCGATCCGAACAGCGACGCCTGGGTCACCTTCGACTCACCCCTGGGAGCGAACAACCTCGCCGCCCCCGCGAGCAGCTACACGCACTGCACGATCGTCTTCGCGCGCAGGCGCTGGCCGACGACGGCGAGCATGCGGGCAGACTGGGGCATCTTCTGCGCCACGATGACGCACGAACTGGGCCACCTGCTCGGGCATCCCCACGACGAGACGCCCGGCAGCGTGATGGCGCCCGTGTTCACCGACTACTCGAGCGTGCCGGCGAGCTGCCGCCCGGCCCGGCCCGCGCGCGCGGCAGCGAAGCGACACCGCCGCTAGCGCGTGACGGTCAGCGTCACGCCGGCGCCGACGCGCCCTGCCAGCCACGTGATCGCGCCGGTGCTCAGCCGGATGCAGCCGTGCGAGGCCGCGGTCCCGAGCGCACCTGAGAGGCCGTTCGTCCCGTGGAGGGCGATCTGCCCGGGGCCACCCTCGAACTCCTGCAGCACCGCCGATCGCGCGCTCGTGGCCAGCGCGAACGGTCCGCCGGGAGCCTGGGAGGAGAGCGCGAGCGCCTCCTCGATGAAGAATTTCCCGCGCGGCGTCGGGGTCGAGGGCTTGCCCACGATCGCCTGGAAGCGGCGCACGACGCGGCCGTGGCGGTAGACGGTCACACGGCGGGCGGAGAGCTTGAGCGAGAGCTGCCATGAGGTCGCAGCGCGCTTCGTCTGGGACGTCGGGATCCAGCCGGTGTGGCCGCTGGGCCGCCCGGGCAGCCGGACGCGAGTCCAGGCGCGCCCGTCGGGGCTGGTGGTGCGGCCGATCACGGGGAGGACGGTTCGAACGTGCGTGAGCGGCCGGCGAGCGGGGACCGTCTCGATCCGGCGGGCCCACACCTCAGGATCGGCGCGGGCGATGTGGTCGTGCAGGAGCACCACGAGTGGTTGGGCGGCCGGCACGCGCGCGCCGGCGGGGACCGCGAGGACCCCGCCGGTGGCGACCGTGGCGAGCGCTACCGCCAGCACCGCGACCCCCCGGCGCGAGCCGGGGAGCCGGGGGGCGGCGAGAGCGCTGCGGATCATCCCGTGAACTGGGACGGGCCCTGGCGCGGGCGCAGCACCTGGGCGGCGCACGCGCGGTAGCGGAACTTCATGGTCTTGCTGTGCGTCGCGTCCTTGAAGCCGACGCGAGCCGTGATCGTGTGCTGGCGGCCTGCCGACGCCTTGACGTACTGGCGGAATGCGGGCCTGGTCCGTGTGCCGATGCGCTTGCCGTCGAGGCTGAAGACGACGCGCCGGATCATGTTGCCGGTGACCGTGGCGTGGAAGCCGGCGGTGCAGGCCGGGCCGGGGCGGCGTGACGTGGTGATGCGCGGGGGGCGCCGCAGCCTCGCCGTGCCGGCGTGGGTCGGGGTCGCCGACCGGCTGGCGGGCGGGGCCTGGTTGCCGGAGCCCGGTGTCGTCGGACCGCCCGGTGTCGTCGGACCGCCCGGTGTCGTGGGATTGCCGGGCGTGGGATTGCCCGGGGTCGGCGTCGGGTTCGAGGTCGACGTACCGCACGTCGAGCCGTCGATGACGTCGTTGATCAGGCTGACCTGGCCGTTGCGGGCGAGCAGGCGGCCCTGCACGGTGACCGCGTTGTTGAGCGAGATCGACGCGAGCGCCATCAGGTTGCCCTTGAACGCGGTGGTGGAGCCGAGCGTGGCCGAGGTGCCGACCTGCCAGAACACGTTGCACGGCGAGGCGCCGTTGAGGAGCACCACCGAACTGGCGGATGCGGTCGTCAGCTGCGACGCGATCTCGAACACGAACTGCGCGGCGGGATCGCCCTCGGCGTCGAGGGTGAGCGGACCCGTGAGCTGGGCTGAGGAGGTGTACCGGTAGGCGCCCGCCTTCAGGGTCCGGTTGCCGAGGTTCGTCCCGGTCAGGTCGTTGGCGCCGGAGACCGGCTGACCGGCCGCGACGTCGTAGGCGGTGCCGAGGTCGGCCTTCGCCTGGTTGGCGACGCCGTCGTTGTCATGGGTGGCGCCGTTGACCACGGCGGGAAGGCCGAAGCCGACCAGCGCGGTGCCGGGAGCGACGCCGAGGTCGCCGTTGAGCACCGAAGGACCGGTGTTCGTGACGGTCGAGCCGCCGAGGACCACGAACGGACTCACCGTGGCGAGGTTGACCGTCGACGCCTGTGCGGCGACCGGTACGGCAGCGAACGCGAAGCCGACGGCAAGAGCGACGCCGGCGCGTCCGGTGCGCTTGAGAGTGCGGTTGGACACGAAGGTCCTCCCCTATGGCGAGCAGCTCCTGCGACGTTCCTCGGGACCGTGATCGGGCCAACCTGTGATCGGCGCGGGTGGTACACGTTCGGTAGCCCGGCTGACTCCGGTGGAGTCCCGTGGCTTTGCGGATCCGCCTCGCGGCGGGGGTGCCTGGGTCGAGAAGGCCTGCTCTGGTGTCTGGTTGCATCGGCAAGGGCTCGCAGGGCCTTGAACGGATGGGGCGACGACCCCAGGGACCGCCTCGGCGTAGGCTGGCTCGATGCGCCTCAATATGGCTGTCGGCGCCTGAATGGAGGTCTTTCGCCGGCTCCTGCCCGCGCCGCCCGCCGAAAAGCTGAGCGCGGCCGACCTCGCCGCAGCCGTGCCGGTCGACCCGCCGGCCGCCCGGCCGTTCGTGCTGCTCAACATGATCGCCACCGCCGACGGGCGGGCGACCATCGCCGGGCGCACCGCGACGATCGCCAATCGTGCCGACTATGAGCTCTTCCACGCGCTGCGCGGTCGCGTCGACGCGGTGATGGTGGGCGCGGAGACCGTGCGCGTCGAGGGCTACGGACCGCTGGAGCAGCTCGCCATCGTCGTCTCGCGCTCCGTCGACCTCCCGGTCGATCGCGGCCTGCTCGCCGCGGAGGGCAACCGGGTCGTGATCGTGACGCCGTCGCCGGATCGCGAGCTGCCGCCGTGCCCCGCGAGCGTCAGCTACCTGCGCGAGGCCGACCTCGCCGTCGCGCTGCGGCGGCTGCGCGACGAGCACGGCGTGGCCTCGATCGACTGCGAGGGCGGGCCTGGCCTCAACGCGACGCTGGTGCCGGGCGGGCTGGTGGACGAGCTGCACCTCGTGATCGCACCGAAGCTCGCCGGTGGCCGCGACCCGCTCACGATCCTCAGCGGCGACACGCTCGACCCGCCCCGCGGGCTCGCACTGCTCTCGCTGCACGAGTCGGGCGGCTACCTGTTCGCCCGCTACGGGCTCGGTCAGCCGGGCTGAGCGACCGCCTCGACCTCGACCTCGACGCGCCAGCGCGGGTCGAGCAGTCCCGCCACGACCACCATCGTGGCGGCCGGCCGGACCGCCTCGAAGTACGCGTTGTGCGCGCGACCCACGGCCTCCCAGTCGTCCGCGGCGAGCAGGTACATCCGCGTCCGCACCACGTCGCGCAGCGCCGCGCCGAGGTCGGCCAGCGCGATGCCGGCGACCTTGAAGCAGCGCATCGCCTGAGCGAACGGGTCCGGGTCGCAGGACCCGTCCGGCCACACCGGGCCGGTCCCTGACACCAGCACCCGGTCGCCCACCCGGATCGCGCGCGAGAAGCCGATCGGGCCCTCGAACGGCGAGTCCGACGTCGCGCGCGTGCGGTCGGCCGTCATCGGTCCTTGCGCAGGAACGGGACGACGGACTTGAGGAACGCGCTGCGCGCCGGCGCCGCGGTCAGTGGGTCGAGGTGCGAGTTCGTCGCCGTGGCGTCGACGAGCCGCACTCGCCGCGGCGGGATCCGCGACCCCGCCACGAGCCTCCGGGCGCCGCGCAGCACCCGCCGGCGGGTGAGCTCGGTCTGGAACGCGTAGAGCGGCACTCGGATCACTTCGCGGCACCGGCGCGGGCACGCCGCCGCCAGAGCAGGAACGCGACCAGCGCCACGACGGCCACCACCGCCGCGGCCGGGCCGGCGACCTTGAAGATCTTCTCGGCGGCGTCGCCCAGCGCGTAGACCGCGAATCCGGTCGCGGACGCCCACACGATGCCGCCCAGCGCGTTCCAGAACAGGAACGTCGGCCAGCTCATCTTGTTCATCCCCGCCAGCCACGCCGAGGCGATCCGCAGACCCGCCACCCAGCGCCCGAGGAACACCGCCTTCGGTCCGTGCTTCGCGAAGAACGGCTCCCCCTGCTCGAGCACGCGCAGCCGGTGCTCATGGAACGGGCCCGGCCGCTCGAACAGCCGCCGCCCGCCGTGGCGCCCGATCGCGAAGCCGACGTTGTCGCCGATGATCGCCGCGGCGGAGGCGACGACGACGAGCGGGACGATCTGGAGCTGCCCGTCATGGGCGAGCAGCGCAGCGGCGATCAGCGCCGTCTCCCCGGGCACCGGGATGCCCATCGTCTCGACCGCGATCAGCGCGAAGACCGCGGCGTAGCCGAGGTTGGGCGGGATGTCGATGATGGCGGCGAGCAAGCTCGCCCCAAGCTATCCGGCCTGACCCGGGATCGCCACGCCGTGTTCGTAGGCGAGCACGACCGCCGGCGCCCGGAGACGGGCGCCGCCGGACGGTTTCCGTTCAAGCTGGCGCCGCACCGCTACAACTCCGGCATGGACCCGGAGATCGCGCGCCGCGAGGCTCGGCTGCACGCGTTCCACATGATCGAGGCGGTGCAGACCGAGGACGCGCCGGCTCCGGGGGAGCTCGAGCGGCAGGTCGACGAGGCCGACGCCGAGGGCAGGCCCGAGGTGGCGCGCGTGCTGCTCTATGCGTTGGCGGTCCAGGCGGCGATGGCGGGCAACGAGCATTCCGGCCCGGCCGGCGAGCGCATGGTCGAGCGCTGCACCTCCGACGGGGAGCCCGCGATGCTGGCGACGGCGCTCGCCTTCCACGCCTCCACCCTGCTGGCCGTCGATCTGATCGACAAGAGCGACGACGCGATGGCGCGCGCGGTGACGCTGCTCGATGGCATCGACGGCCCGCCGATGGAGCTCGTCACCGCGCTCGTCCAGTGCGCGCTCGTGTACCAGCGCCGCCGGCTGTGGGAGCTGTGCGAGGAGGTGCTCACGCGAGCGGAAGCCCTCCTGCCCGAGTGCGAGGACCCACGGCTCGAGCCGGTCGTGCTGCACAACCTCGTCGAGATCGAGCTCGAGTGGGCCAGCGCCCTGCGCGAGCTCGGCGAGGTGGACGGCGCGCGCGAGCGCAGCGCGCGCGGCCTCGAGGCCGCGCGCCGGTTGGTGGAGGTTCCGATGCCGGAGCTGTGGCGCGACTACAGCCTCTCGATGTGCCTGCTCCTGGGCGCGCTGTCGGGGACCGGCGAGCCCTGGGACGCCGAGCGCGGGGCGGAGCTGCTGGCGCGGCTGGAGGCAGGGGGGGAGCCGTACTTCACCGGTTTCGTCGGGGTGGCGGGCGCGCTGCCCGCGCTCGACGAGGGCCGCCACACCGAGGCCGCCCGCGCCGTCGCGCTCGCGCTCGAGAGCTTCACCGGCGGCAACGCCACGTCGGGGCGCCTGCTGGCGCTGCGGATCGCCGCGGAGGCGGAGGCGGCGGGCGACTCCTCCGGCCGGCGGGCCGCGCTGGGCTACGGCGAGCAGCTCGCCCAGCTTCGCTGGCAGGACCGGCTGACGCTGCTCGGCTCCGTCCGCACTCGACTGCACGCCGAGCGGATGCGCGCCGACCGCGACGCGCTCGTCCGCGACGCGCTGATCGACGAGCTCACCGGGCTCGCCAACCGCCGCGGCTACGCCCGCTACCTGGCCGCCCGGCGCGAGCTGGGCACCAGGGACCCGCTGGCGATACTGACCATCGACCTCGACCGCTTCAAGCTCGTCAACGACCGCCACGGCCATGCGGCCGGCGACGAGGTGCTGCGGTGCGTGGGGCGCATCCTCGCCGGCCAGGTCCGCGCCACCGATCTCGCGGTTCGGCTGGGCGGCGACGAGTTCCTCGTCGTGCTCGAGGCGGCGTCCGAGCCGGTCGGCCTGGGCCGGGCCGCGCGCATCGCAGAGGCGATCCGCGACGAGCGCTGGCTCGCCGTCGACCCCGACCTCCGGGTGACCGCGAGCGTCGGCGTGGCCGCGGGTGCCGGCGAGGACCCGGAGGCCCTGGCCGAGGCCGCCGACGCGGCGCTCTACCGGGCCAAGGCGGCGGGCGGGGACCGAGCCGAGGCCTGAGGCAACTCCTACCGCGCTGGTAGGATTAGCGCCCGATGATCTTCACGACCAAGGCGGAGTACGGGGTCCGGCTGTTGATCCAGCTCGGGCTGATGGGGCGGACGGACCCGGTGTCGCTCAAGGCGGTCGCGGCGGCGGAGAACCTGCCGCTCGCCTACCTCGAGCGCATCGCCGCGCTGCTCAAGAAGGCCGACCTCGTGGCGGCCACGCGCGGGGCCCACGGCGGCTACGTGCTCGCCCGTCCGGCGGAGGAGATCACGATGGACGCGGTGGTGCTCGCGCTCGAAGGCGCGATCGCCCCGATGGAGTGCTTCACCGAGGGCAAGGAGGCCTCGCGCGTGTCCTGCTCGCACGGCACCGACGAGACCCACTGCGCCACCAAGCTGATGTGGACGCGCGTGCAGATGGGGGTCATCCGCTCCCTGCAGCGCACCACGCTGGCCGAGCTCGTCGAGTTCGCCCAGTCCGACCGACCGCTTTCGCTGACTTAGGGAGACCATGGCTGACCTCGAGATCCGCAACCTGCACGTGAGCGCAGGGGAGAAGTCCATCCTGCGCGGCGTGGACCTGCACGTCCGCTCGGGCGAGTTCCACGCCCT
>JBBQLH010000038.1:0-37848 GCA_038327685.1 Solirubrobacterales bacterium | reverse complement strand
GCGCTACAAGCGCGACGGCGACGACCGTGCGCGCGAGCGGCTGGTCGTCGCCTACTCGCCCCTGGTCAAGTACGTGTCCGGCCGCATGGCCTCAGGCCTGCCTGCGCACGTCGAGGAGGCCGACCTCATCTCCTACGGCCTCGGCGGCCTGATCTCGGCGATCGAGCGCTTCGAGCTCGAGCGCGAGATCAAGTTCGAGACGTACGCGATCACGCGCATCAAGGGCGCGATCATCGACGAGCTGCGCGCCCTGGACTGGGTGCCGCGCTCGGTGCGCGCCCGCGCCCGCGAGATCGAGCGCGTCCACGGCCGCCTGGAGCACCGCCTGCACCGCACGCCCTCCGACGAGGAGATGGCCAAGGAGCTGGGCATCACGATCGAGGAGTTCCAGGAGAGCCTGATGAAGATCTCCAACTCCACGGTCGTCGCGCTCGACGAGCTGTGGGCGGTCTCGGACTCCTCCGGCGACTCGGTCTCCCTGCTCGACACGCTGCACGACCCGGACGCGCCGGACCCGCAGGAGCTGCTCGACGCCTCCGAGCTCAAGGACCGCCTGGCCGACGCGATCTCGGCCCTGCCCGAGCGCGAGAAGCTCGTGATCGCCCTCTACTACTACGAGAACCTGACCCTGCGGGAGATCGGGGAGGTCCTCGGCGTCACCGAGTCGCGCATCTCCCAGCTGCACACGAAGGCCGTGCTGCGCCTGAAGTCCAGGCTGCAGGGCGACAACCTGCGCGACTGACGGTAGCCTCCGCGCTTCCACGGCCGCCTGAGGAGCGGTCCTGAGAGAGAGGAGCGCCTGGCATGCCGCACGCCGCCGAGAGGATCCGCAACGTGGCCCTAGTGGGCCACCGTGGGAGCGGGAAGACGTCGCTGCACGAGGCCCTGTTGTTCGAGGCCGGCGCGACGACCCGGCTCGGCACGGTGGCGGATGGGACGACGGTGTCGGACTCCGACGAGGACGAGAAGGCGCGCGGGATGTCGATCTCCGCCGCGCTGGCGTCGTTCTCGTGGCGCGACGTCAAGGTCAACCTGATCGACACGCCCGGCGAGCCTTCGTTCATCGCCGACTCCCTCGGCGCCCTGCGCGTGTGCGAGTCGGCCGTTTTCGTGGTCAACGGCGTGATGGGCGTCGAGGTCTCCACGCAGCGGCTGTGGACCCGCGCGGCCGAGCTCGGCGTCGCCCGCCTGGTCTTCGTGAACATGCTCGACCGCGAGCGCGCGGACTTCTTCCGCACCCTCGAGTCGCTCAAGACCGCCTTCGGCCCCCACGTGGTGGCCACCGAGATCCCGATCGGCTCAGAGCACGAGGTGCGCGGCCTGATCGACCTCGTCGACATGAAGGCCTACGAGTACAGCGGCTCCGGCAAGGAGAACTGCCGCGAGATCCCGATCCCGGACGAGCTGCTCGAGCGTGCCCAGGAGTACCGCGAGAAGCTGATGGACGAGGTCGCGGAGAACTCCGACGCGCTGATGGAGCGCTACCTCGAGGGTGAGGAGATCTCGCACGAGGAGATCGTCACCGCGCTCGAGGACGGCACCGACCAGGGCCACATCTTCCCCGTGACCTGCGGCGTGGCGACCGCGCACCTGGGCGCCGACCGGCTGCTCGACGCGCTCGTCGACGACCTGCCCTCGCCGGTCCAGCACGGCGGCCTCAAGCTCCCGGACATGACGCTCGAGCCGACCGAGGACGGCGACACCTACGCGTACGTCTTCAAGACGCGCGCCGACCCGTTCGCGGGCCGCATCAACCTCTTCCGCGTCTACCAGGGCACCGTGCGCGCCGACTCGCACCTGCTCAACACCCGCGCCCACGCCAAGGAGCGCATGGGCCAGCTGCTGGTCCCCCAGGGCAAGGAGGTCACGCACATCGACGCCTTCGGGCCAGGGGACATCGGCGCGGTCGCCAAGCTCAAGGAGACGCGGGCCGGCGACTGGCTCGCCGACCGCGACGAGCCGATCTCGATGCCCTCGATCTCACTGCCCGCGCCCGTCATGGCGTTCGCGATCGAGGCCAAGGCCAAGGGCGACGAGGACAAGGTCTTCTCCTCGCTGCGACGGCTGCAGGAGGAGGACCCGACCATCGACCTGCACCGCGACCCGCAGACGGGCGAGCAGATCGTGGCGGGCCTGTCGCAGATCCACGTCGAGGTCGTCGTCGACCGGTTGAAGTCGCGCTTCGGCGCCGAGGTGACGCTGAAGCCGCCGCGCGTGCCCTACCAGGAGACGATCCGCGGCTCGGCCAAGGCGCATGGGCGCCACAAGAAGCAGAGCGGCGGCCGCGGCCAGTTCGGCGACTGCCACATCGAGGTCGAGCCGCTCGCGGACGGCGACTTCGAGTTCGTCAACGCGATCAAGGGCGGCGTGATCCCGACGAGCTTCATCCCCGCGGTCGAGAAGGGCGTGATCGACGCGATGAGCCAGGGCGTGGTGGCCGGCTTCCCGGTCAAGGGCGTGCGCGTGCGGCTCTTCGACGGCTCCTACCACACGGTCGACTCGTCGGAGATGGCCTTCAAGATCGCGGGCTCGATCGCCATGCGCCAGGCGCTCGAGCAGGCCGGCCCGGTGCTGCTCGAGCCGATCATGCTCGTCATCGCCTCCGTGCCCGAGGCCAACGTCGGCGACGTCATGGGCGACCTCTCCTCGCGCCGCGGCCGCCCGCTGGGCACGGAGGGCGCCGGCGGCATGACCGAGGTCAAGGCCGAGGTGCCGATGTCGGAGCTGCTCTCCTACGCGCCCGACCTGCGCTCGATCACCGGCGGGCAGGGCGAGTACACGCTGGAGTTCCTGCGCTACGAGGAGATGCCCGCCCACCTGGCGCAAAAGATCGTGCAGAAGGCCACGGACGAGGAGGAAGCCGTCAAGGCATAGCTCGCCCATTGCTACGCTCGCCGCGCGGTGGCGAGCACCCGGGACATCCGCACCAATCAGGTCGACATCTCCTGCGATGTCTGCGGACGCACGCTGCTGCGCGGCGAGCGGGCCGAGTCGTACCTGGCCGGCGGCGAGCGCCGCCAGGTCTGCGAGCTCTGCACGGTGCGCGCCCAGCACGAGGGCTGGATCCGCGAGGACGGCGGCGAGGAGCTGACGTTGCGCGCCTCGCGCACGGAGGGGCGCGGGCGCTCGTTCTTCGAGAAGTTGCGCGCCCGCCGCGAGCGCGCCCGCGAGGTGGCTGCGGAGGCCGCGGCCGCCGAGGCGGCGGCGGTGCCCGAGGGCCGCGAGCCGCAGCACGAGCCGCCTCCGGACCTGCCGCGGCGCCCCCGCCACGTCCGCGCCGTTCCCACCAACGCCGAGCTCAAGGTCGAGCGGGCGCTCGAGGTCTTCAACGACTCCGAGCACACCCGCACGGTCGGCGGCATCGCCCGCTCGCTCGGCGCCCCCGCGGTCAGCGCGCGCCCGCTGCCGGACCGCCCCAGCGTGGTCGGGATCGCGGTCATGTGGGAGCTCAGCTGGTACCGCTTCGAGATCGACCTCTCCGACGAGGCCGGCGGCGTCCGCCAGGTCGGCCAGGGCGCGGAGCTCTCAGAGCTCGACGCCGACGAGCTCGTCGCCAACGCCGCCGCCGACGAGCGCGGCGGCCTCCACCTGGCGGTAGCCGAATAACCGATACTCAACGGATGGTCGAGTGGCAAGCCATCCCGGCGTGGGTAGGATCGACGGCGTGATCTTCTGCGTGGTACCCGAGCCCCTCGCGCCCGAGCTGTACGACCAGCTCGCGGCCTACTACGAGGACGACCCGAACGTCACGGTGATCATCGATCGCCGCAAGAGCTCGCGCCGGGACTCCGGCATGGGGACCGCAGGCGGCAAACGCGAGGTCCGCGATCGCCGGCGGGCGCGCGTGCCCGGCGAGTTCCCGCCGATTCCCAGCGACGTCGAAGCCTGAAGCGACGGTCTCAGCGGTGAGGGTGGTCGTCCACGTGGACGGCGGCTCGCGGGGCAATCCCGGGCCGGCGGCCGCCGCGGCGGTCGTGACCTCGCCGGGGGGCGACGTCCTCGACGAGGCGGCGGTGACGATCGGCCGCGCGACCAACAACGTGGCGGAGTACCGCGGCCTGCTGCTCGGGCTCGAGCGGGCGCGGGCGCTCGGGGCGACCGAGGTCGACGTCGTCAACGACTCCGAGCTGATCGCCCACCAGGTCAACGGCCGCTACAGGGTCAAGCACGCCGACATGAAGCCGCTGCACGCCGAGGCGCTCGCCGCCCTGCGCGGCTTCGAGCGCTGGTCGCTGCGCCCCGTCAGGCGTGAGCAGAACGCCGATGCGGACGCCCTGGTAAACCAGGCACTGGATGGAGAACGGTCCTGATCCCGCCGGCGGCACCGAGTACGCCGCCTACCTGCTGATCGACGATCTGCTGCGGCTGCAGCGCCCGCTGACGCCAGACGCGCACGACGAGCTGCTGTTCATCGTCGTCCACCAGGCCTACGAGCTCTGGTTCAAGCTGATGCTCCACGAGCTCGAGCTGATCGAGGCCGAGCTGCGCGCCGGGCGGCCACAGGCCGCGATCCCGTGGCTCAAGCGGGTGGTCGCGATCGATCGCCTGCTGCTCGACAAGCTCGACGTGCTGGAGACGATGGGCCCCGAGGGCTTTCTCGAGTTCCGCGATCCGCTGACGCCCGCCTCGGGCTTCCAGTCGCGCCAGTTCCGCGACATCGAGGCGGCGTCCCCGCGGCTCTACGAGGCGTTCTGTGCCGGTGCGGGCCTGCCGCTGGGCGAGCAGCGTCGCGAGGAGCGGATCGCGGCGCTCGCCGACCTCTACCGCGACCACGAGGACGATCCGCTGCGGGCCGCGCGCCACCAGGTCTGCGAGCTGCTCGTCGACCACGACGAGACGATCCAGAACTGGCGCTTCCACCACACGCTGATGGCGGCGCGCGAGATCGGCAGCCGCCCGGGCACGGGCGGCTCGCGCGGCGTCGAGTACCTGCGTGGCACGGTCGACCGGCGCTTCTACGACGAGCTGTGGGAGGTCCGGGTCGCGCTCTAGCTTTCCGGCGCAGGTGGCGCGCGTTCGGGCGTCGACCACGCGCAGGCCCTGCCCGTACCACGCGGCCGCGAGCGTGGAGCCCGACACCTCGAAGTAGTGGGTGCAGCACGACGTGATCGGAGCCGTGGGTGGGCCGTTACGGGCCGGATGGAACGAGTCCAGCGGCGTCATCCGGAACGGATGCGCCGGCGTCGAGTTCGTCGCGCCCTCGCCGCCCAGCGAGCTCGTGACGTCCGCGGCGACGATCCGGCCGCCCTGGTTGCAGGGCTCCGTGAAGTCCACCTCGGTCATCAGTGCGATGTTGCCGGTCCTGACGCCGCTCGCCCGGACCTTCCCATCGGCCGTCCCCGCGCCCGCCCGGCTCGAACGGGCCGAGGTAGGCCAGGTCGTCGCGGCGCGCCGGGCCGCCCGTCCAGACGTAGTTGCAGTTGTCGATGCAGCTCGTGGTGTGGCCCGCGGGCAGCGAGACGAAATCGCCGATCTGCTTGAGGTGCCGCGGGTTGGCGTAGGAGATGACGTAGAAGCCCGAGCGGCACTTCGGGTTGCGGTTCTTCGCGCTCAGCTGGCCGATCCCGGGACAGCTGGTCTGGTCGACGTCGTCGTCGCGGGGATCGAGGGCGCCGATGATCAGCTTGCGCCGGCGGTCGATCTCCATGTCCTCGTCCTGCCAGTAGCCGTCCTTCCCGAGCACCTCGGGAGGGTGGTAGGTGTCCAGCGGCTTGGTGTGCCGCGCGTCCGTGACGTCATAGGTCCGCAAGCCGTAAAGCCCCGTGGTCACGAGCAGATCCCTGCCCGCGACGGTGTCGAACTTGCCCTCCACGATCTTGGAGGAGTCCGGGACTCGCCCGATAGGGTCGTTCGCATGTCCCGACTCGCGCTCGTCCTCAGCCTGCTCCTCCTCGCGGCCCTCCCCCCGACCGCCTCCGCCAAGGTTCGCAAGGGCCCGGGCGGCACCGCGTTCTACAAGCCACCCTCGCACCTGCCCGGCTCCGGGCATGGCGGGCTGATCTGGGCGCGCAAGCTCAGCGGGACGGCAGCGCTGCACGGCGGGTCGAGCAACCGGCTCGTGCTCTACCGCTCCACCGGGGTGAAAGGGAAGGCCGTCGCGGTGTCGGGCACGGTCTCGGTGCCGAAGGGCCACGCTCCGAAGGGCGGCTGGCCCGTGATCACCTGGGGCCACGGCACGACCGGGATCGCGGACGCCTGCGCGCCGTCGCGCGACAGCGCCTCCAGCCCCGCGCACACCCTGATCAACTACGCCTACCCGCTGCTGCAGCGCTGGCTGAAGGCCGGCTACGCCGTAGTGCGCACGGACTACGAGGGCCTCGGCACGCCCGGCGACCACCCGTACCTGAATGGGCGCTCGGAGGCCTACTCGATGCTCGACGCGGTGCGCGCGGCGCGCAAGCTCGACAGGAGCCTCGGCCGGCGCGTGATCATCGCCGGCCACTCGCAGGGCGGCCAGGCCGCGCTGTGGGCGGCGTCGCTCGCTCACAAGTGGACGCCGGAGCTGAACGTGCGCGGGACCGTGGCGCTCGCGCCGGTCTCGCACCTCGCCGAGCAGTCCCCGCTGCTGGTCAACCTCAAGGAGCCGGGCGGGCTCAGCGGGCTCGCCGCGATGATCCTGCGCGGAGTCGACATCGCGGCGCCGAAGCTCGGCGTCCCCGCCGTCCTCGGCGACCGGGCGGCGGCGTTCTACCCGTTGACGCTCACCAAGTGCCTGCGGCAGCTGGACGCCCCGGACGCGTACGGCAGCGTCGCGCCGGCGGAGCTGCTCCGCTCCGGCGCCGACCTCACCGCCGTCCTCGCGGCGCTCAGCACGAAGGACGACCCGGAGGACCTGACGATCCACACCAACGTGCGCGTCCAGCAGGGGACCGCCGACTCCACCGTGTTCAAGGCGTTCACCGATCCGCTCGTGGAGGGCTACCGCCGCCGCGGCGTGCCGGTGAGCTACAAGACCTACGAGGGCGTCGACCACGGCGGGGCGGTCAAGGACGCGCACTCGGCCACGGACGCGACGAGCTACATCCGGAGCCGCCTGCGCTGATGTACCCGGGCTTCTCCGCCTACGCGCAGCGCGCCGCGCCGCGGCGGATCTCGGTGTTCCTGCTCGAGCCCGAAGGCGGCGGCGTACCGTCTGAGGCGTGACCGACGGCCGCGACAGCCCCGCCTTCCGCGCGCTGTCGGACGTCGTGCTCGCGATGGCGGCCGAGCGCGAGGTCGAGCCGGTGCTGCAGCGGCTCGTGCACGCGGCTCGCGAGCTCGGCGGCGCGCGTTACGCGGCGCTCGGCGTGCCCGACGGCGAGGGCGCGTTCGCCCGCTTCATCACCTCGGGGATGAGTGAGGCGCTGATCGAGGCGATGGGGCCGCTGCCGCGCACGCACGGCCTGCTCGGCGCGATGCTCGAGTCCCCCGAGCCGTACCGCATCGACGACATCCACACGGATCGGCGCTTCCGCGGCTGGTGGCCGTCGGCCCATCCGGACATGCGCTCGTTCCTCGGCGTCCCGGTGGTCGCTCGCGGGCGCGTGATCGGCGCCGTCTACCTGACCGAGAAGGAGGCCGCGCCCTGCTTCACCGACGAGGACGAGCGCCTGATCGGGCTGCTGGCGGCCCACGCCGCGATCGCGATCGAGAACGCGCGGCTGTACGAGCGCAGCCGCGAGCTCAGCATCGTGGAGGAGCGCAACCGGCTCGCGCGCGAGCTGCACGACTCGGTGACCCAGGGGCTGTTCGGCGTCGTGCTCGCCGTCGAGTCGGCGAGCACGCTGCTGGCGCGCGATCCTGCCGCCGCGGCCGGGGAGCTCGAGCGCGTCCGCGACCTCGCGCGCGGGGCGATGGACGAGCTGCGCGCCGTGGTCTTCGAGCTCCGGCCCGCCTCGCTCGAGGCCGAGGGCCTCGCGAGCGCGCTGCGCAAGCACGTCGACGTGCTGCGGCGCGTCTCGGCCCGCCCGATCGAGCTGACCCTCGGCGACCTGCCGCGGCTGCCGGCCGAGCAGGCCGCGCAGGTGTTCCGGATCGCGCAGGAGGCGCTGCAGAACGCGCTGCGCCATGCCGAGGCGGAGCACATCGAGGTGCGCCTCGAGAATGGCTCCGGTGCGCTTGTCCTGTACGTGACTGACGATGGGTGCGGCTTCGACGTGAGCGCCCGCGCGGTGCGCGGCCGGCGGCTCGGGCTGACGTCGATGGAGGAGCGGGCCGCGGAGATCGGCGGCGCGCTGGAGATCGAGTCCGCGGCGGGGGAGGGGACGCGCGTGCGGCTCGCGGTCCCGCTCGGCGCATGATCCGCGTCCTGATCGCCGACGACCACGCGGTCGTGCGCCAGGGGCTGCGCACGTTCCTCGACCTCCAGGAGGACGTGGAGGTCGCGGGCGAGGCCGCCGACGGCGAGGCCGCGGTCGCCGAGGCGCGGCGGCTGGCGCCGGACGTCGTGCTGCTCGACCTCGCGATGCCGCGCCTCGACGGTGTTGCGGCGCTCCCGCGGCTGCGCGAGGTCGCGCCGGCCGCGCGCGTGATCGTGCTGACGAGCTTCGGGGAGGACGAGCGGCTGTTCGCCGCGCTGCGCGCGGGCGCCGCGGGCTTCCTGCTCAAGGACTCGGAGCCCGCCGAGCTCGTGCGCGCGATCCGCATCGCGCACGCGGGCCAGGCGCCGCTGTCGCCCGCGGTCGCGGCGCGCGTGGTGGAGGAGATCGCCCACGGCGGCGACCGGGCACCGCAGGCCGACGAGCTGACGCAGCGCGAGCTCGAGGTGCTGAGCCTGATCGCGCGGGGGCGCTCGAACAAGCGGATCGCGCTCGAGCTCGGGGTCGCGGAGAAGACCGTCAAGACGCACGTCTCGCACGTGCTCGCCAAGCTCGGCCTCTCGGACCGCACGCAGGCGGCGCTCTACGCCGTGCGCGAAGGGCTCGTCGGCCCAGGGGCCTAAGCCCAATTCCCGATGGTGGTAGCGCGCATCTCGCCGTACGGTGAGTGACATGCCCACCGCCATCGTCACCGGCGCCTCCCGCGGCCTCGGGCTCGCCCTCTCCCGGGCGCTCGCCGAGCGCGGCTGGCGGCTCGTGATCGACGCCCGCGAGGCGGGGCCGCTCGAGGCCGCCGCCGCGGAGCTCCCCGACGTCGTCTTCCTCCCCGGCGACGTCGGCGATCCGAGCCACCGCCGCGCGCTCGTCGACGCCGCGGGCGACCGCATCGACCTGCTCGTCAACAACGCCTCCCTGCTCGGCCCGAGCCCGCAGCCGGCGCTCGCCGACTACCCGCTCGACGTGCTCGAGACGGTCTATCGCGTCAACGTGATCGCCCCGCTCGCGCTGATCCAGCTCGCGCTGCCGCGGCTGTCCGACGACGCCCGCATCGTCAACGTCACCTCCGACGCCGCGGTCGAGCCCTACGAGGGCTGGGGCGGCTACGGATCCTCCAAGGCGGCGCTCGAGCAGCTCACCGCGATCCTCGCCGCCGAGCACCCGGCGCGGCGCGTCTATGCCGTCGACCCCGGCGACATGAACACCCGCATGCACCAGGAGGCCTTCCCGGGCGAGGACATCTCCGACCGCGCCGCTCCCGAGGAGCGCGTGCCCGGCCTGCTGGCCCTGATCGAGGGCGAGCTCGAGAGCGGGCGCTACGCCGCCGGCGCGCTGATGGAGTCGACAGCGTGAGCGTCGCCTCGGCCGTCAGCGAAGCGCTCACCTTCGCGCTCACCCCCGCCCACGAGGCGGGGGCGCCGCCCGAGGCGCGCGGGCTCGAGCGCGACGAGGTGCGCCTGCTGGTCGCCCGCCGCGACGGCCGCGCGCTCGTCCACGACACCTTCCGCGGCCTGCCCGGCCACCTGCGGGCCGGCGACCTGCTCGTCGTCAACACCTCGGCGACGTTGCCCGCGGCGCTCCCGGCCACGCGCGCCGACGGCACCGCCGTTGACCTGCACCTCTCCACGCCCGTGCCCCAGGCGAGCGCGGACCGCTGGGTCGTCGAGCTGCGCCGCGCCGGCGCGCGCTTCCGCTCCGCGAGCGCCGGCGAGCGGCTCGCGCTGCCCGGGGGCGGCTCGGCGGAGCTGCTCGCCTCCTACCTCTCGCCCGGGCGGTTGTGGGTCGCCGCGCTCGACCTGCCCGTGCCCCTGCAGCGCTACCTCGCCGAGCACGGGCGCCCGATCGCCTACGGCCACCTCGCCCGCCCGCGCCCGTTGCGCGACCTCCAGACCGTGTTCGCCGACGAGCCCGGCAGCGCCGAGATGCCGAGCGCCGGTCGCCCGTTCACGCCGCGGCTGCTCGACGAGCTCAAGGCGCGCGGCGTCGAGGTCGCGCCGCTCGTGCTGCACACCGGCGTCGCCTCGCTCGAGCGCGGCGAGCGCCCGTACCCGGAGCGCTACCGCATCCCCGCGACCACGGCGAACCGCGTCAACGCCCACCGGGCCGCGGGCGGCCGCGTGATCGCCGTCGGCACGACCGTGGTGCGCGCGCTCGAGACCGTCGCGGCGCCCGACGGCCGCGTCGAGGCGGGCGCCGGCTGGACCGGGCTGATGATCACGCCCGAGCGCGGCGTGCGCGCGATCGACGGGCTGATCACCGGCTGGCACGAGCCCGACGCAAGCCATCTCCTCATGCTCGAGGCCGTGGGCGGCCGCGAGCTCATCGAGCGCTCCTACGACGCCGCCCTCACCGCCGGCTACCGCTGGCACGAGTTCGGCGACTCGCACCTGATCCTTCGTTGAGCCCGAAGGCGCTCCTCTTCGACGTCTTCGGGACCTGCGTCGACTGGCGCACGAGCGTCGCGCGCGAGGCCGCGGCGCTCGGGCTGCCGGGCGAGCAGGTCGCCGACGCGTGGCGCGCCCGCTACCAGCCGCAGCTCGAGACGGTGCGGCGCGGCGAGCGGGAGTGGGTCGTGCTCGACGTCCTGCACCGCGAGGCGCTCGATGAGGTGCTGGAGACGCTGGGTCTCGAGCTGGCGGAGGCCGAGCGCGACGAGCTCACGCTCGCCTGGCACCACCTCGACCCCTGGCCCGACACCGTCGAGGGCCTCGCGCGGCTCAAGCGCCGCTTCGTGATCGCGCCGTGCTCGAACGGCCACATCGCCCAGTCGGTGAACCTCGCCCGCCACGCCGGGCTGCCGTGGGACGCGACCCTCGGCGCCGAGATCGCCCGCGCCTACAAGCCGCAGCCGGAGGTCTACCTCGCGAGCGTCGCGGCGCTCGGGATCGAGCCGGGCGACGCGATGATGGTGGCCGCCCATAACGGCGACCTCGTCGCGGCGGCGAGCTGCGGGCTGCGCACCGCGTTCGTGGCCCGCCCGCGCGAGCACGGGCCCGGGCAGGAGACCGACCTCCACGCCGACGGCGACGTCGACGTGGAGGCCGATGACTTCCTGGCGCTGGCCGCCGCGCTCGACGCCTAACGGTCTGTGACCAATCCGCACCACGCCCGGCCGCGCGGGGGTCATCATCGGCGCATGCGGATCCTGCGGCACCTGCTGGCGATCGGGCTGCTCCCGGGCGTCGCGACCGTGCTCGTCCCCGCGCTGATCGCGTCCGGCGACGACGTCGCCTGGTGGCCGCTGGGCCTGCTCGGCGCGGCGCTGATCGCGCTCGGCCTCGTGCTCATGGCCCAGACGATCGCGTTGTTCGCCACCCTCGGAGACGGCACGCTCGCGCCCTGGGACCCGACGTCCCGGCTCGTCGTCCGCGGCCCCTACCGGCGCGTGCGCAACCCGATGATCAGCGGCGTGCTGTGCATCCTGCTCGGCGAGGCGCTCCTGTTCGCTTCAACCGCCCTGCTGGCCTGGTGGGCGCTGTTCCTGGCGGTCAACGCGGTCTGGTTCCCGCTCGTCGAGGAGCCGGGGCTGCGGCGTCGCTTCGGCGCCGACTACGAGACCTACCGCGCCGCGGTCCCGCGCTGGCTGCCGCGGCTGCGGGCGTGGACGCCCGGCTAGGCAGCCGGCTGCGCCTGCAGCCTGGTGGTGCGCAGCAGCGTGCCGTGCTGATCGAGCCAGTCGATGATCAGGGCGCCATCGTCGTGCAGCGTCAGGCGGCAGAGGCCGAAGTGGGAGTTGTCGAACCACGCCGTCTCCGGGCGGGGATCGAAGGTGTACAGGGCGCGGCCACCCGCGCCCTGCACGATCGTCGTCACGCCGTTGCGCGGCGCGAACTCCTCCATCCCGTGCGAGTGGCCCGCCATGTGCAGGATCGCCTTGCCCACCATCAGGCCGAGCACCGGCTGCACGGTCGGGTTGTCGCCGTGGGCGGTGTCGGATGAGTACGGCGCGTGGTGGCAGTAGACGATCTTCATCGTGCCGGGCTCGTCGAGCTCTGCGCTGACGAAGTCCAGCTGCGCCTGGCCCGGGTCGGGATCTCCCGCCGTCATCGAGTTGAACGCGATGAACTTCCACCCCCCGACGCGGAAGCTGTAGTGATGCGCGTCGTTCGGCAGTCCGAGGGAGGCGAAGTACGGGTCGTAGCCCTCCGCCCGGTGGGGCCAGTCGTGGTTGCCCGGGGTCGGGCGCATGAGCGGCTTCACCCACGCGGGGTAGTCGCGGTCGAGCTTCGCCCACTCCTCGGCGCGCCCGGCGAGGTAGCAGTCACCGAGATAGACGATCGCGTCGGCGTCCTCGCTGGCCTGCGCGAACACCGCCGGGCTCGCGCCGCCGCCGATCGCGTCCCCGATCACGAAGACGACGTGCGGCTCCGCGGGCATCGGCTCAGTCGCCGAGCGCGTCGATCATGTTCCAGGTCTTCGGGCCGACGATCCCGTCCTGGGTCAGGCCCCGATCCGTCTGGAAATGCTTGACCGCCGCCTCCGTCTTGGCGCCGAAGACGCCGTCGACGCCACCGGTGTCGTAGCCGCCGAGCGTCAGGCGCTTCTGGGCCCGCCGGACCGGGTTGCCGGTCGATCCCTTCTTGATCGTCGGGTTGCTCATGTCGGCCTCGTCGATGTTCAGCCAGGTGATGTCGCCGACGATGCCGTCCACCGCGATGTCGTGGTCGCCCTGGAACTTCTTGACCGCTGTCTCCGTCTTGCTGCCGAACTGGCCGTCGGCGGCGCCCGGGTGGTAGCCGAGGGCCGTCAGCGCCTGCTGCAGTTCGCGGACCGCCTCGCCGGTCGAGCCCTTCTTGAGTAGGGGTTCAGCCATCGAATCCTCCTTCGCCGCTTGAGAAGTCCGAACCTAACAATTCGGAGTCCGCCGTGCCTGCCTCACCCCGCGCTTGGCGAGCAGGCCGTTGAGCAGCAGCAGGAACGTCTTGTTCGGCGGCGCGCGGTAGCCCGCCTCCGTGTGCGGGGCGTAGCGCCCGCCCTCGAACCAGCCCGTGTGCTGGCGGGTGTCGAGGCCGACGAGCCGCGGGCGATAGGAGTGCCCGAGCAGTCCCGCGCGGCGGCCGCCCGGAGGCAGCGCCGCGGCGGAGCGCAGCTCGATCCCGCCCGCGCCCGCCGACCCGAGCTCGACGGGGACGACAACCGGGTAGCCGTCCGCTCCGCAGTACGCCAGCAGCGTGTGGTCCGTGCGGCGCAGGCGATCCGCGACGTCCGCCACGGCGATGCGCGGCGCAGTGCCGTTGCGCGGCGGGCGCTGGGGTGGCGGATCGCCGGGCAGCGGCGCGCCGAGCACCCGCGGCGGGCCCGCGCAGCCGAGGTCGGGCCACGCGACGATCCGCTCCACCGCCACGTCGACCGGGACCCGGACCTGGCCGTACTCGCGCAGCCACCAGTCCCAGAAGCGCCCGCGCGGCGTCGGGCCGAGGTAGCGCGCGGCGTGCACGGCGACCTCGGCGCGACGCTCCGGCGAGGGCCGCTCGACGACGGTCGCGTCGCCCTGCACGAGCACGTAGGCGCGGCTGCTCGCGCTGCCGTGCTCGCGTGCGTGGAACGCCATCGCGACCCGCGGGTCCCGCGCGATCCGGTCGAGCTTCTTGGAGAACCCGAGCGAGGTCGTGAAGCCGATGCGTCCCGCCGCGCGGTCGCGTAGGCCGATCGGCGCGACGGCCAGGGCGACCGCTCCGCCTGCCGGGGTGCGGTAGCCGAGCACCGCGGTGAGGTCGCCGGCGAAGATCGCGTCGAGCTCGTCGTCCCACGTGACCGCCATCACGCCGCCAGGAACGCGAGCAGGTCGGCGTTGAACTCGTCGGCGCGCTCGACCTCGGGGATGTGGCCCGTGTCCTCATAGACCTTGAGCCGCGCCCCGGGGATGCGCTCGGCGAGCGCCACGCCGTTGGCGAGCGGGACGAGCGGGTCGACGTCGCCGTGAAGCACGAGCGTCGGCGCCGCGATCCGGTCGAGGGCGCCCGAGACGTCATGGGCGCGGCAGGCCTCGAGCTGTCGCAGGTAAGCCGTCCTCGACATCGGGCGGTGACGGGCGATCTCGACGAAGTCCTCGATCTCGTCGGGATGGCGCTCGGCCCAGCCCGGCGCCGCGACCGCCGCGCAGACGCGTCGCGCCCCTGCGCCGGTCTCCTCCTCCTCGTCGCCCGGCATCAGCAGCCGCATGATCGCCGGGCTGGTCGAGACGTGGTCCGGCCCGCCGGCCGAGGTGACGCAGAGGACGAGCCGGTCGACGACCTCAGGGTGGCGCAGCGCGAGCTCGAGCGCGACGAAGCCGCCCATCGAGATGCCGACGAGGCTCGTGCGCCCGAGGCCGAGCTCGCCGATCAGCGCGTGCACGTCCTCGGCGGCGTCGGCGATCGAGTAGGGACCGGGGGAGGGGTCGGAGTCGCCGACGTCGCGCGGGTCGAGCGCGAGCGTGCGCAGCCGCCGGCCGAGCACCGGGAGCTGCCGGTAGTAGCCCTGGCGCTTCGCCCCGATCCCGCACAGCAGGAGCACCGTGCCCTCGGGCGCGGACGGCGCCGTCTCCTCGTAGGCGAGGCGCCTGTCGCCGACCCTCGCGTAGCGGGGCGGTCGGAACTCCATCGCAGGCCGGTTCTACCGGATGCGGCCCTTAACGACAACGGCCCGCCGGAGCGGGCCGTGCCAACGTCTTGTGGTTCTGGTGCTTAGAGCGGCTGGACGTTCGCGGCGTTCGGGCCCTTGGGGCCGTTCTCCTCGTCGTAGCTCACCTTGGCGTTCTCGGCGAGCGACTTGAAGCCGCTGCCCTGGATCGCCGAGTGGTGCACGAAGAGGTCCTTGCCCTCGTCGTCGGGCGTGATGAACCCGTAGCCCTTCTCGTCGCTGAACCACTTCACGGTTCCGGTTGCCATTGTGCTTCCCTCCTGGGAGCTGCGTGCTGCGAAACGCGGAGGGTGCTGAAAGGCAACAACTGCGGACGCTGGCACTGCTTTCGGTCGAGCCTTCTGCACGACCCTGAAGCACTTAGTCTAGCTGTGCGCGGGCGCGAGCGTGGTACGGGCCTTGCGAAGGCCGTGGAATTGAAACGTTGCGCATTCGGCCGAACGGCGTGCCCGCCCCGAGGAGTACCCTGGAAGTGCGCGCGTTCCCGGCGCACCTACGCAGGTCAGGAGAGGAAACATGAGCGAAGACGCCCAAGGCCCACCTCGCGGCGAGGCCGCGTGGAAGGCCGAGAAGCAGCGCATCGCGGCGAACAACGACGCCGCCTACGCCCGCGGTCGCAAGGCGCGCGCGGCGAAGAACGCGGACGCCCAGGCGCGCGAGCGGGCCGCCGCCAAGCTGGAGTCCAAGAACCTCCCGACGCAGCCCCACAGATAGAGCCGGCACAACTCGCGCAACTCGTCGCCGAGGCGACCTATCACCGCGAGCGCCTGGCGCTCTATCGCGCCCGGGCGTACGCCGCAAAGCCGCTCAACCCCGACCGCATGCGCAGGCTCGAACAGAGCTCCGAGGCGGCGGACGAGCGGCTGCAGCGGGCGCGGGCCGCGCCCTAGCCGACCGGGGCTTCCCAGTCATCGGTCCCGGTGAGCCCACCGTCGGTCCACGTCCACTCGATCCTCTGGTAGGTGAACGCGACCTCTTCGAAGGTCTCGAGCTTCATCAGGTCGGGGTGCTTGTTGTTGGGCATCTCCGTGTGGATCGACGCGATCGACGAGTTGGTGAGCCTGATCGTGAAGTGCTGCTGCTCCGCGCCGGTGGCGCTGGGCCGCCAGAACTGCAGCTCCCACTCCTTCAGGTTCTCGTTGCTCGCCTGCACCGAGTGAAGCGGCGACGTCGCCGCGTCGAGTTCCTTGGTGATGATCAGCGGCCTGTGCTGGCGCTTCCCGGTCGCCTCGCCGGTGGCTGGATCGCGGGGCGTGACGACGTCATGCGAGAGGGCGATGACCATGATCGTGCGCTCGCGGCCCTTCTGGGTGACCGAGCCCCTGATCTCGCCCGACCTCTGCCCGACGAGCCTGAGATACGCGTTCAGCGCCATGGAACCCCCTTCGCTTAGCCACGCCGGATCTGCATACGGATCGGCCTCGAGACCGCCACGACACGCCCGTGGCGTAGTGCGCGCACCTCGACGCGGTAGCGACCTGGCTTCAGCCGCTTCCCGCCGACCCGGAGGTGCCACCGGATGTGGATGTTGCCGCGGCGCTGGTGGCCGAACGGGACGCGCCCGACGCGCCTCGCGTGGCCGTGGCGGACCCGGCTCACGACGATCCCGACGCCTGACGGCTTGAGGAGGTCGGCCGTGACGAGGATCGTGCCGGGACTGATCTGCAGGAGGGTCACACAGCCCAGCAGGAACGTGCACGACCCGGGGCCGTAGCGCGCGAGCGCCACCGCCTTCTCGCCGTTCGTCAGCCGAGCGGAACCGGCCACCAGCAGCCGGTTGTCAGGCGTGCGGATGATCCCGCCGGGGATCTGGCCTCCGACGGCCGGGAAGAGCGTCGTGACGATGCCGTCGCCGCCGAAGCTCGTGTCCAGCGAGCCGTCCGCGTTGTACCGGACGAGGACGAAGAAGTCGTTGCCGCCGTTCTTCGCGGTCCCCGCCACCACGAGCTTGCCGTCGGCCTGCGTGAGGATCGCTCGCGCCCGGGCGGTGCCGAAGACGTTGGTCAGGACGCGCCCGCCGGTGCCGAAGGACGTGTCGATCGGGCTCGCTCCTGGCGTCGCGGGCAGCTTGACCTTCGCCAGCGCGATCCGGCTGGCACCGGCACGAAGGTCTCGGGCGGCTCGATCGGGACGTTCGCCAACGTGGAGGCCGCTGTGCCGCGGCCCGACTGGTGCGGGGACGGCGGAGCGGCGCAGGTGCGCAGCCATGATCGCAAACGCTACCTGCACCAGGGATCGCTCGGCAAGGCCTCAGCGCCTACCATCGCCGCGCATGAGCTGGTGGCAGCGCGGCGTCGTCTACCAGGTGTATCCGCGCTCCTTCGCGGACGCCGACGGCGATGGGGTGGGCGACCTGCAGGGCGTCACGCGCCGCCTCGACCACCTCGCCTGGCTCGGCGTCGCTGCCGTCTGGCTGTCGCCGATCTACCGCTCGCCGATGAAGGACTTCGGCTACGACATCTCGGATCACCTCGCGATCGATCCACGCTTCGGCTCGCTCGCCGACTTCGACGCGCTCGTCGCAGCCGCCCACGACCGCGGCCTGAAGGTGCTGCTCGACTTCGTGCCCAACCACACCTCGGACGAGCACCCGTGGTTCGCGGAGTCGCCGGAGCTCTATCTCTGGCGCGACCCGGCCCCGGGCGGCGGGCCGCCCAACAACTGGCTGAGCGTCTTCGGCGGCCCGGCCTGGACCTTCGACCCCGGCCGCGGCCAGTACTACTCGCATGCCTACCTGCGCGAGCAGCCCGACCTCGACTGGCGCAACCCGGCGGTGCGCGACGCGATGCTCGGCGTGTTGCGCTTCTGGCTCGATCGCGGCGTCGACGGCTTCCGCGTCGACGCGCTGCGCCAGGTGCTCAAGGACCCTGAGCTCCGCGACAACCCGCCCAACCCGGGCTACCACAGCGGGCTGCCGGAGTACGACTCGCTGCTGCCCGTCCGCAGCGCCGACCACGACGACCTCTCGCCCGTGGCCGCCATGGCGGAGGTGATCGCCGAGCACGGCGGGGTCATGATCGGCGAGATCTACCTGCCCGTCGAGCGGCTCGTGCGCTACTACGGCGCCGGGGTGCAGATGCCGTCGAACATGCACCTCATCTCGACGCCGTGGGAGCCGCCGGCGCTGGCGCGGCTCGTCGAGCGCTACGAGGCCCTGCTGCCGCCCGGCGCGTGGCCGAACTGGGTGCTCGGCAACCATGACCGCAGCCGCATCGCGAGCCGGCTCGGCCCGCCGCAGGCCCGCGTCGCGGCGATGTTGCTGCTGACGCTGCGCGGGACCCCGACGCTCTACTACGGCGACGAGCTCGGGATGGCCGACGTGCCGATCCCACCGGATCGCGTGCAGGATCCGTACGAGCGCAACTCGCCCGGGCTCGGGGTCGGGCGCGACCCGGAGCGCACGCCGATGCCGTGGAGCGATGCGCCCAACGCCGGCTTCTGCCCGCCCGACGTGGAGCCGTGGCTGCCGCTGGGAGACGTGTTGGACGTCGAGGCCCAGCGGCGCGATCCGCGCTCGCTTCTGAGCCTCTACCGGCGGCTGCTGGGGCTGCGGCGCGCCTCGCCGGCGCTCACTGGGGGCGCGTACCGCACCGTCTTCGTCGATGAAGCGACCTTCGCGTACCTGCGCGAGGACACGCTCGTCGCGCTCAACCTCTCGGCCGAGCCGCAGGCGGTGCCGCTCGGTTCGCTGGCCGGCCGCGTGCGGCTGAGCACGCACCTCGACGGCCGCGAGGACGAGGTGCGCGGCGAGTTGCGGATGGGCGCTGCGGAGGGAGTGATCGTCTGCCTGTGCAATGCTTAGGCAGATGGAGGATCTCGGTCTCGGGGACGCGGCGCGCGCCATCGGCGTCAGCGTCGACACGCTGCGGCGCTGGGACCGCGACGGCAAGCTCGAGACGGTGCGCGACGATCGCAACCAGCGGCGAGTGCCCAGGCGGGAGATCGAGCGGCTGACGAGCCGGCCGGAACGACACGCCGCCGGGGACGGGCTCTCGGCCCGCAACCGCTTTCCCGGCGTGGTGGTCTCGGTGGAGGTCGACGGCGTGATGGCGCTGGTGGAGATCGAGGCCGGCCCGCACCGGATCACGGCGGCGATCACCCGCGACGCGGTGGAGGAGCTCGGTCTGGTGGAGGGCGCACGAGCGACGGCGGCCGTGAAGGCGACGTCGGTGATGATCGAGAGGGGCGGAGGATGAGGCGGCTGGGCGTGCTCCTGGTGTCGAGCGTGCTGGCGCTCGCCGCGTGCGGTGGCAACGACGAGCGGGCCGGCGGCAAGCCGCAGCTGACCGTCTCGGCGGCCGCGTCGCTCAAGCAGGCGTTCACCGCCTACGGCAACCAGTTCTCCGACGCCTCGGCGCGCTTCTCCTTCGCGGGCTCGGACGAGCTGGCGGCGCAGATCGAGAAGGGCGTCAAGCCCGACGTCTTCGCCGCGGCGAACACGAAGCTGCCCGACGCGCTGTATGCCAAGGGCCTGATCGAGAAGCCGACCGTGTTTGCGGGCAACCGGCTCGTGCTCGCAGTGCCGGCCGCCGGCACGAAGGTCGGCTCCCTGGCGGACCTCGAGCGCCACGGGGTGAAGCTGGCCATCGGCTCGAAGGCCGTGCCGATCGGCTCCTACACCCGCACCGTGCTCGGCAAGTTGCCCGCGAGCAGGAGCGCGGCGATCCTCGCCAACGTGCGCTCCGAGGAGCCCGACGTCGCGGGCATCACGGGCAAGCTCACCCAGGGCGCGGTCGACGCGGGCTTCCTCTATGCCTCCGACGTCCGCGCGACCGACGACAAGCTCAAGGCGATCGAGCTGCCCGCCGCGTTGCAGCCGTCGGTCGCCTACGGCGTCGCCGTCGTCAAGGGCGCCAGGCATCCCGCGCAGGCCAAGGCCTTCATCGCCGGGCTGCTGCACGGCGCGGGAGCGCAGGCGCTCAAGGACGCGGGCTTCGAGCCGCCGCCCACGCAGTGAGCGGCAGGCGCCCCGGCTGGTTCGCGGTTCTCCTGGTCGCCGCGCTCACGCTCGCGCTGCTGTTCCTGACCCTGCCGGTCGTCGCCATCTTCATCGACACCGGCCCGCGCGACCTGGTGTCGAGCCTGGGGGAGGAGGGGGCGCTCGAGGCCCTGCGCCTCAGCCTGTTCTGCAGCGCCGTCGCGGTCGCGATCATCGTCGTCGTCGGCACGCCCGCGGCCTACCTGCTGGCCACGCGGCGCTTCCGCGGGCGCGCCGCGATCGTCACCCTCGTCGAGTTGCCGCTGGTGCTGCCGCCCGCGGTCGCGGGGATCGGACTGCTGGCGGCGCTCGGCCCCAACGGCCTGCTCGGAGGCTGGATCGAGGACGCGGGCATCCAGCTCGTACTGACCACGGCCGGCGTGATCATCGCGCTGACGTTCGTCGCCGCGCCGTTCTACCTGCGCCAGGCGCAGGCCGGCTTCGAGGCGCTCGACCGCACCTGGCTGGACGCGTCGCGGACGCTCGGCGCCGGCGAGGCGCGGACCTTCCTGCGCGTCGCGATCCCAGGCGCCGGCCCGGGCCTGATCGCCGGCCTGGCGCTGGCGTGGGGGCGGGCCCTGGGGGAGTTCGGCGCCACGCTGATGTTCGCGGGCTCCTTCCGGGGCATCACGCAGACCGTGCCGCTCGCGATCTACGAGCGCTTCTCGACCGACTTCACCGGCGCGCTCGCGCTCTCGGCCGTGCTCGTCGCCGTCTCCGCCGCGCTGCTGCTCTCGGTCAAGCTGCTGGGCGGCTCCGCGTGGCTCGGCGATGCTGCGCGTTGAGGCCGCCACGCGGCTCGGGGCGTTCACGCTCGACGTCGCGCTCGAGGTGCCGGCCGGCACGTGCCTGGCGCTGGCCGGCCCGTCGGGCGCGGGCAAGAGCTCGATCCTGCGCGTCGTGGCCGGCCTCGTCCGCCCCGACCGCGGGCGCGTCGCCTGCGGGGAGGAGCTCTGGCTCGACACCGACCGCGGCGCCGACGTCGCGCCCGAGCAGCGGCGCTGCGGCTACGTGTTCCAGGAGTACGCGCTGTTCGCGCATCTCCGGGCGTGGCAGAACGTCGCCTACCCGCTGCGCGGCCTCGCCCGGGCCGAGCGCCGCCGGCGCGCGCTGGAGCTGCTGGATCGATTCGGCGTCGCGCACCTCGCCGACGAGCGCCCACGGACCCTGTCGGGCGGCGAGCGCCAGCGTGTCGCCGTCGCCCGCGCGCTGGCGCGGCGCCCCGCCGCGCTGCTGCTCGACGAGCCGCTCTCGGCCCTCGACACGCGCTCGCGCGCCGCGGGCGGGCGCGAGCTGGCCACGGTCCTGGCGGAGACGGGCGTGCCGGCCCTGCTCGTCACGCACGACTTCACCGAGGCCGCGCTGCTCGGCGACTGCGTCGGCGTCATCGACGGGGGCCGCGTGATCCAGGAGGGCACCGCGGGCGAGCTGGCGGCGTCGCCTGCGTCGGCCTTCGTGGCCGACTTCACCGGCGCGGTCGTGCTCACCGGCACCGCCCGGGCTGCGGCGGACGGCCTCACCGTGGTGGCGCTCGACGGCGGCGGCACCGTCTTCAGCACCGAGCCCGGCGAAGGCCCGGTGGCGGTCAGCATCTACCCGTGGGAGATCGCGCTCGCCCCCGCCGGCACCGAGCGCAGCGGATCCGCGCAGAACCACCTCGACGTCCAGGTCGTATCCGTCACGAGCGTCGGCAACCGCGTCCGCGCCGGGCTCGCCGCGCCCCAGCCGCTCACCGCGGAGCTCAGCGACGCTTCGGTGCACGAGCTCGGGCTCGCGCCGGGGACGCCCGTCGTCGCGACGTGGAAGGCGGCCGCGACCCGGCTGCTCCATCTCTAGTACCAGCGCATCCGCGGCAGCGGGGCGGGCCGGGGCCTCGTGACGCGCGGTGCTTGGCGGTGGCGGAGGGTGAAGAGGGGTTTGAACATTGTTCCATCCTACAACGTATCTTCCTAAGAAGCAACTTGCCGGGACGGAATCTGCGGTAGGCTCCGAGTCATGGCGGAGCGCGACGGCGTCGACGAGATCATCGAGCAGTGGCGCCACGAGCGCCCCGACCTCGACCCCTCGCCGATCGGGGTCATCGGCCGCGTCTCCCGGCTCGCGCGCGAGCTCGAGCAACGCCTCGAGCCCGTCTACCGCGAGCACGGCCTCGAGCCGGGCTGGCACGACGTCCTCGCGACGCTGCGCCGCACCGGCCCCCCGTACCGCGTGCGCCCCACGGAGTTCACGAGCGCGCTGATGCTCACCTCGAGCGGCACCACGAAGCGCCTCGACCGGCTCGAGCAGGCAGGGCTGATCGCCCGCGAGCCGGACCCCACCGACCGGCGCGGGACCCTGATCGCGCTCACCGACGCCGGCCGCAAGCTCATCGACGGCGCCACCGAGGCGCACCTCGAGAACGAGCGCCGGCTGCTGAGCGCGCTCACGGACGCCGAGCAGCGCCGGCTCGCCGACCTCCTGCGCAAGCTGCAGCTGGGGCTGCCGCCCGCGTAACGCTTTCCGGACGCCGGTCTGGGAGGCTCGCGCTCACGCGATGACAACCGAACTCGCACCCCCGCGCTCGAGCGCCCGGCCGGCCATCGTCGCCTGGTCGCTCTGCGCGCTCACATTGACGACGGCGTCTGTAGCCGGTGTGCTGGAGCTCGGGGTCGGCGATACGGATTGGGCCGTGGTCCTGCCGGCCGCCAAGCCGCGGAGTGAGGGGGTCGCGCTCAGCATCCTCGACGTCGCGTGGCTGACCGCGTTCGCGGTCGTGGGGGCGATGGTGGCCTCTCATCTCCCGCGCAACCCGATCGGCTGGTTCCTCGGCGCCATCCCCACGTTCATGGCGTTCCTGTTCCTCGGCGAGGCCGTCTACTGGCGCGCCGCGCGCACTCACCCCCGAGAGCCCGGACTCGTGGCCGAGCTCGGACTCTGGCTCGCCAACGTCTGGTGGATCCCGGCGGTCATCCTCATCTTCGTCTTCCTGCCGCTGCTGTTCCCCACGGGCAGCCCTCCGTCGCCACGCTGGCGGGTCGTCGCATGGGCAGCCGCGGGAGGCGGCGCCGCGCTGTTCGTCGGCAACACCTTCGCTCCGGGTCCGCTGGAGAACTACCCGTGGGTCGACAACCCGCTCGGCATCGAAGCGATGCCGGCCGTCGTCGGCTGGCTCGGATTCGGCGTCTGGGTCGCGACGGCGCTTCTCGCCGCCGCGTCGATCGTCGTCCGCTTCCGCCGCTCGCGCGGCGCCGAGCGCCAGCAGCTCAAGTGGTTCACCGCCGCCGTCGCCCAGCTCGTGGTGATGTTCGTGCTCTCCAGCCTGCTCGAGCCGGTGATCGGCGAGAACGCGAGCTGGGGGCTCCTCGCCACGGGCTTCCTCTGCGTCGCCTTCGCGGTGGCCATCGGGATCCTGCGCTACCGGCTCTACGACATCGACGTCGTCATCAACCGGGCGCTCGTCTACGGCGGGCTGACCGCCACGCTGGCGGCCACCTACCTGGCGAGCGTTCTGGTGCTGCAGCTGGCGCTCAGCGGCCTCACCGGCAACTCGGGGCTGGCGGTGGCCGCCTCCACACTGGCGGTGGCGGCGCTGTTCCGGCCCGCCCGTGGCCGGTTCCAGGCGCTGGTCGACCGCCGCTTCTACCGGCGCAAGTACGACGCCCAGCGCACGCTCGAGGCGTTCGCGGGGCGGCTGCGCGACGAGGTGGCGCTCGACGCGCTCGACGCCGAGCTGCGCGGTGTCGTGCAGTCCACGATGCAGCCCGCGCAGGTGTCGCTGTGGCTGCGGGCACCTGGGTCCTGACGCCCACGCAGTGGCTCATCCTCGGTGTCGGGGTGACGGTCGTGGTCTACGCGACGGCTGTGCTCGCGCTCGTGTTCGTCGGGCGGCGGAGCGACGCGCGCGCTCTGGCGGGCTTCATCCCGGATTGCCTCGTGCTCGTCAAGCGCCTGCTGGGCGACGCGCGGGTGCCGCGCCGTCGCAAGCTCCTGCTGCTGCTGCTCGTGGGCTACCTGGCGATGCCGATCGATCTCGTCCCCGACTTCATGCCGGTCGCCGGCCAGCTCGACGACGCGATCCTCGTCGCCCTCGTGCTCCGGGCCGTCCTGCGCGCCGGGGGCGAAGATCTGCTGCGAGAGCATTGGCGCGGGCCGCCGCGATCGCTCGAGCTCGTACGCCGCATGACCTTCGGACCAAGTGAATAGCTGAGCGGTCGTGCGGGTATCATTGGAGTCGTGGCGCACGGCCATACCGACATCGACCGTCTGCTCGAGGACGCCGGCTACGCGCGCGCGGCGGCCGAGAGCATCCAGGCGCTGGCGACGCCCAGCCGCCTGCGCATCCTCGCCCGCCTGCACGCGGGCGCGGCCTCGGTCAACGACCTGGCGGACGCCGTGGGAATGGAGCCCTCGGCGGTCTCCCACCAGCTGCGGGTGCTGCGTCACCTCGGCCTCGTGGTGGGCGAGCGCGCGGGCCGCCAGGTCGTCTATGAGTTGCACGACGATCACGTCGGCGAGCTGCTGACCCAGGCCGTCGCGCACGTTGAGCACGTGCGCCTCGGGCTCAGCGGGCGCGGTGACGCGGCGAAGGCGGTCGCGGCGTGAGCACACAGGCTGCACCTCGAGGTCACGGCCACAGCCACGACGGCGAGGGCCACGGCCACTCCCACGGGCTCGTCGACCGCTCCATCACGCGCTCGCGCGAGGGTCTGCGCGCCGTCGCCATCAGCCTGGCGGTGCTGCTGGCCACCTCCGTGGCGCAGGGCGCGATCTTCGTGGCCACGGGCAGCGTCGCGCTGCTGGCGGATCTGATCCACAACTTCGGCGACGCGCTGACCGCCATCCCGCTCGGCATCGCTTTCCTGCTGCGCTCCTTCGTGGCCGAGAAGCGCGCCGGCTACTTCGTCGTGGCGGCCATCCTCGTCAGCGCCTGCGTGGCCACGGTGGAGGCCGTCACCCGGCTCATCCACCCGCAGACGCTCGATCATCTCTGGGTCCTCGCGGCCGCCGGGGCGCTGGGCTTCATCGGGAACGAGATCGCCGCCCAGGTCCGGCTGCGCGCCGGCCGTCGCCTCTCGAGCACCGCCCTGATCGCGGACGGCTATCACGCGCGCACCGACGGCTTCGTCTCGCTGGCCGTGGTGGCGAGCGCGGCGGTCGTGGCGCTCGGCTTCGAGCTCGGTGACCCCATCATCGGCCTGGTCATCACCGTGGTGATCCTGCGCATCACCTGGCAGTCCATCCAGACCATCAAGGCCGACCCCGACTAGGCCTCCCAGCGGAAGAACGTCAGCAGATCGCCGTCGAGATCGAGGGTGGCGATGACATGTGCCAATTGTGGGTCAACCGACTCGCTCGGCGAGGAACTCCTCCCAGGTCCGCCGGCCCACAGCGCGGTCCGGGGCCAGGTTCGCTCCGGCCCGGAACGCGCGGGCGGCCTTGCCGGGCATCCGGACCGGCACGAGCGCCCGGTGCTTGCGACGGGCCCGCAGGTAGCCGCGGAACAGCTCGGCCATCCCGTACACGCGCGGCCCGGCGATGTCGGGCACCAGGCCGGCCGGCGTGCCGAGCGCGAGTTCCACGAGCCGGGCCGCGACCTCTCCGGTGTCGACCGGCTGGAGCCGGAACCCGGACGGGACCGGTACCACCGGCAGCTTCGCCATCTGCTGCACCGTCGTGAGCGACAGGTCGTGGAACTGGGTGGCGCGCAGCGTCGTCCATGGCAGGCCGGACTCGGCCACGGCGCGCTCCGCGGCGAGCTTGGCTCCGAAGTAGCCGAACATCGCGCGATCGACGCCGCTGACGACCGGGATCCGGTCGGCGCCGACGACCGAGATGTAGACCAGGTGCCGCGTCCCGGCCGCCGATGCCGCCCGGACGAGGTTCAGGGCCTTCTCCTCGTCGCCCTTGGTGCTGCCGGCGCAGTGCACGATGGTCTCGGCGCCCTCGACGGCGGCTTCGATCCCCTCGCCCGTGGCCAGGTCACCGGTCGCGAACTCGATTCCATCCCCGGCATCGCGGCTTTGCCTGCTGAGCACCCGAACCCTGCCGCCGGCGTCCCGCAGTCGCGGGACGACGAGGCGGCCGAGCGTGCCCGTGCCCCCGGTGACCAGAATTGTGCGCATGCTGCCGTCCTTTTCGTCGTGGTCGGTCACATCGGCGTCATTGCGCCGGTCTAGCTCCATGACCGATCACGAACGAGGAATGTGACCAATGCAAGACAGCGACTGGCTGGCGCAGCGCTTCGAGGAGCGCAGGCCCAAGCTGGCGGCGGTCGCCTACCGGATGCTCGGCTCGGCCGGCGAGGCCGAGGATGCGGTCCAGGAGGCCTGGCTCCGACTCAGCCGCGCGGATGCGGATTCGACCGAGAACCTCGGGGGCTGGCTCACCACGGTGCTCTCGCGGGTGCGCCCGAACATCCTGCAGGCCCGCCGCTCGCGGCCGGAGGTGCCGCTCGGGCCCGATGTGCCCGAGCCGGCCGCAGGATCTGACCCCGAGGACGAGGCACTGCTCGCCGAGTCGATCGGCTCGCGCTGCTGATCGTGCTCGACACCCTCTCACCCGCGGAGCGGGTCGCGTTCGTGCGCGGTGATGCCCAGTGCGCGCCGCGGGAGCCGGATGACCATGACGGAGCCGTCGCGGGCGGCGTCGACTTTCACGGCGGTGGGGCTGTCGTCGGCCTCGCCCCTCTGGCCGAGAACCTTCCCGGGCTCCCATTGGATCGTGACTCGCGGACCGCCGTAGGGCGGATGGCGAGCCGGACGTCGCCCTTCGCCGGGGCGTCGCCCGCGAAACGCAACTCGAAGCACGCGTCGTCGCCGTCTGCGTTGTGGATCACCTCGACGAGGTCTTCGGAGGGCCGCTGGTCACTGGGCCACCGCGGCGAACTCATCGACGGCCGCCCCCGGGGCTGCCCGCGCCCGAGGCTGACCCGCCGCAGCCGCTGAAGGCCAGCAGGACCGCCGCCGCCAGGATCATCGTGAGGCGCCCGGCGACGCCCTGGCGGCTGCGGCTGCTCATCGGTATGCACCAGCGGCATCCCGCCGACCCAGCTGTACGGACGAAGCCGCTCAGGCCGCCGCGAGGCCGGCTGCGCTCAGCGCCTTCTCGCGTTCGTCGAAGTCCTCGATGCGGGTCACCTTGCCGTCCGCGATCGTGAACAGGTTGTAGATGCCGTCGGGGAGCGGGAGGTCCTCGACGGCGGTCAGCCCGGAGCCCTGCGCGTGGAGGATGGCGTGGTCCTCTGCGCCGATCAGCTCGATCGCGTCGATCTCGGCGCGCTCGTCACGCTCGCCGGCGAACGTGTCGACCACTGAGTCCGCGCCCTGGCAGGTCCACTCCTCGCGGAGTCCCTGCCAGACGATCCCGGGCTCGAGTGCGGCCTTGAGGGCGTCGAGGTCGTCGCGCCGCAGCGCGTCGAGCCAGCCGATCATGAATTCGATGTTGGTGCGCTTCACGTCTGTCTCCTTCCCAGCGGGTTCGGTTTCCGATAGTGGTCCGGGAAGGGGGCGCTCGCGCGCCGCCGCCGAGGGAGATCGGCGTTGGGCGCGCGCGCGAACCCATCGCGCGCGACCGACTGCGCGCGAGGCGGGTGGCTTGGGTGGCGGCGTTCTAGCGTCAGCCGGGCACGAGCCCGATGGTACGCCTGCGGCCGCCGCCCGGCAACCGGCGGATCAAGCTCGCGAGCGGAGCAACCGGCGGCGTGCCGGCGTGCGCAGCTGGGCCGCGACCTCGGGTGCCTCGTTCTCGAGCAGCGCCGCGAGTTGTGCGCGCACGTCGCCGGGCTCGGCCCGGCTTCGCGCAACATCTGCTCAGCCGCCCCCTCCATCTCGCTGACCTCGAGCAGCAGCTGCTCGGCGTCCGCGCACCGGTGCCCGAGGCGCCGCGCCTCCTTTCGGGCCGCCTCGAGCACGCGCTTGGTGCGAGGTGTGACGCCGAGCGTGGCCGAGTCTGCGGAGTGCCCGGGTCCGATGATGCGCTGAATCTGCTCGGTGACGCCCTCGGGCGAGACGCCGAGGCGCTGGAGCGCCGAGCCGGCGAGCCCGTCGTCGGACGCGAGCGCCAGGAGCAGGTGCTCGGTTCCGAGGTAGCGGTGATGGCGGAGGCGCGCCTCGTCGACCGCCCGCCCCACCACGCCCGAGGCGGCCTCGCTCAGGCCCGGCCACGGCGCGGTTTGCATCGGCTGTGCCACGAAGCGCTGCTGCGCGGCCTGCTTGGTCACGCCGAGCACCTCGCCGATCTGCGACCACGACCGCTGGTCGGCACGCGCGGCGCGCACGTAGCGATCGACGACCAGATCACCGAGCTCACGCAGCTCGTCGGCGACGGCGACCGCGGCGCCGAGCCGCTCGAGCGATGAGCCGGCCTCCGCGTCGATCCTGGCGACCCGCACCCGTCCGCGCGCCGGGATGCCCAGCTCGCCCTGCGCGGAGGGCGTCCCTGTCTGACGCGTTCCGCGATGGCCGAGGCGGCCAGCCCGTCGAGCTCGCCGTCCCGTACGCGCGTCGGTCGGGGCGCCGCGTGCTGCTCACGTCGGCTCCGGTCGGCGTGGTGCAGAGCTTCACGCAGGGCTTCTTTGCGACACCGTCGGCGTTCCGGGCAACCGAGGGTTACCTGATCGACGGCGCCGGCCGGACCTTGAGCGCCACGCAAACTCGGCGGCCGACGGGTGCCGGTTTCGTTCTCGATCGGCGTGGCGACCGGGGAGGCGACGCGGAGCGCACGGCGGCCGAGTTGCTCGCCGACGCGGACGCGGCGGAGCTCGGCCGCGACCGGGTGGAGGTCTTCGACGCCAAGCTGCAGCGGCAGCGCTGGCAGAGGCACTCGAGTTGTCCTCGGTCGCCGAGGGCGTGGAGTCGGCAGAGCAGGCATGAGAGGTCACCGCCATGGATTTCCGCTACGCGCAGGGCTTCTACTTCGGCGTCCCGGCGGACTCCGACGATGCCGTTCGGCGACTCGACGGCGCCCGCTTCGCGCGCCCGGATTCTCAGGGATCTCTCACTCGCCGGCCCTAAGGTCGACTCATGACCATTCTCGCGACACCGCCCAGCGTCGAGGAGCTCGTGGCCGGCGAGCTCGATGCGCTCCCGGACTGGCTGCTCGATGCGCTCGAGAGCGTGCCGGTCGTGGTCTCCGAGGGCGGCGACCGCGAGCACGCATACGGCCTCTATCAGGGCGACGGAGCCGCACGCGACGACCGCGCCGACCGCATCGTGATCTTCCGCGACACGCTGGTGCGCGACTTCGGAGCCGACCCGGTTCGTCTGCGCGCCGAGGTGCGCAACACCCTGCGTCACGAGATCGCCCACCACCTCGGATGGGGTGAGGGCGGCGTGCGCGCCCTCGGATTCTGAGGGGCCGGCCGATGAGCTCGCACGGACCCCATGTCTGCCCCCGCTGCGGGGAACCGGTCAGCGCGTTTGCGGCCGGCTGCGCACTCTGCGGGGCCGAGCTCGATCCCCGCCGCGCTCAGCGGCCGCCCGGCGCCCCGCAACGGCTGCGCTCCGCCTGGAGGGCGCGGCCCCGGCTGGTTCCGCGCATCGGCCTGCCCGACAGGCGCCGGTGACACCGCGTTCGGTCAGAACCGCCGGCACATCGCGGTAGCTGCCGCCTAATCCGCCGATCGACCGATGGTCGCGACGCACTGCGGCGCCGAAAATGGGAGCGTCTGAACTACGCGTGACCGCGGCGCCGCGCTAGCGCACCTGCTCCGTCGGGCGGACCAGGATCTCGTTGATCGCCACGTGTCGTGGCCTCGTCACGATGTAGAGAATCGCGTCGGCGATGTCCTCCGCCGCGAGAATCTGGTCGACGCCAGGCGGGAGCTGGCTGCGGACCTCCTCGCGGACGTGGGTGACGAGCTCGCTCTCGGTCGCGCCGGGCTCGACCAGCGACGAACGGACGTGGCGCGCCGTGACCTCTTGGCGCAAGGCTTCGCTGAAGGTCCCGACGCCGTGCTTGGTGAGCTGGTAGATGCCGCCGCCGGCTCCGACGCGTCGGCCCGCGACGGAGCTGACGTTGACGAGGTCCGCGACCCGGCGCGGCTCGCGCTCGGCGGCGCGCAGGAGGTGCGGGAGCGCTGCGTGGGCGATGTAGAGCAGTCCCTGGAGGTTGAGCTCGATCATCCGATCCCACTCCTCCACGGGGGCGTCGACGATCGGGCCGAGCAGCATCACACCGGCGTTGTTGATCACGATGTCGAGGCGGCCGAGCTCCTGGACGGTCCGCTCGACGGCGGCCACCGCCTGCTCACGGTCGGTGACATCCGTTTCGATGGCCAGGCCACCGATGTCGGCCGTAAGCGCGTCCAGCCGGTCTTTGCGGCGCGCGACAACCGCCACCGTCGCCCCCTGTGCCGCGAGCGCGCGCGCGGTCGCCTCGCCGATCCCGCTGCTCGCGCCCGTGACGAGCGCGACCGTGTCTCGGAGTCCATTGCTCATGCCGCCGAGGTATACCGACCGCGACGAGGACGCGCGGGTTCCGCCGCAACTCCGCGCTGAGCGACGACTCAGACCAGCTGGGCTTGCCGCGAGAGCGCTTCGCACGCAGCGCGAGCGTTTGACACCGACCCGAACAGCGTCTCGATGACAAGCAACGATGCGTCGTGGTTCGTCCGCGGGAGCCCTGCGCCGATCGGCTCTGCCGTGCAGTCTTCGAGCACGATGCACGAGTAGTCGCGGAACATGGCGTTCCCGTACCGTCGACTCCACGCACACGCAGCACGGCTGGGGATCCCACGCGATCTGGGGCATCGAGGCCACACGCTCGATCAACGTGGAGATGTCGATCGTCGTCTTCGCCTTCCTGTTCGGCATCTCGATGGACTACCAGGTCTTCACCATCAGCCGGATGCGCGAGGCGTACGACCGAACCCGCTCCACCGACGCGGCGGTCGTCGAGGGAATCGGCCGCACGGAACGACTGGTGACCAGCGCCGCGCTGATCCTGGGCCTGGCGTTCGTCGCCATGAGCGCCGGCCCCGGCACCGAAGCCAAGATGTTCGCCACTGCGCTCGGCGGCGGCATCCTGCTCGACGCCACGCCCATCCGCGGCGTCCTAGCGCCGGCGGCCGTCGCGATCCTCGGACGCTGGAACTGGTGGCTCCCGCGCCGGCCCGCACGCCTCCTGTGCGTCAAGCCGTCGCCGGCTCCGCCCGCCGTCGCTCTCGAACCCGCGGCTTAGCCCTGGAGAGCGGACACGCTATGCGGGCGCGCCTCGCAAATGCCCCTACAAACACAAAAGGCCCGCAAGCGCGGGCCTTTTGGGAAGCGGCTGAAGGGACTCGAACCCTCGACCTTCTGCATGGCAAGCAGAAGCGGGACGTCTGATTGGCTCTGGAAAGCCAAGTCTGGAACGGCTGAATGACGTTCACACGGTCATTTCAGGGCAGATTGGTCCGCTGGCTGGTCCGCTCGCAGGAGCTGGTCCGCTCGTGGTCCGCTCGTCCGAGGGTGGGTGTACGGTCGCTGCCGATGACCGCGCACGATCCGTTGTCGACGGCCTTCCTGCTGGTTGAGACGACGAGGGCCGGCGAGCCGGTGTGGGCGGTCAAGTGGCGCAGCGCTGACGGCTCGCGGATCCGCCGTCGCCTTGGCGCTCGCGCGTGGCTGGCCCGCGACGGCTCTTCCGGCTGGCGACCGCGCAGCGGTCGGCCTGCGCCCGAGCACCTGACCGAGTACCAGGCACGCCGGAGCATCGTCGACTTCGTCGAGGCGGTCGAGGCCGAGCGGGCCGCCGCCCGAGCACGGACGGCCGAAGAGGTCGCACGCGAGGCCGCGGCCGGCGGCCCGACCTTCCGCGCGCTCGCGCACGCGTGGCTGGAGCACCTGGAGTTCATACTCGGCGCCAAGCCCGCGACGCTGCGCGACTACCGCTCGATGCTCGTCGAACCCGGCACACCGCATCGACTGGGCCGCGGAGTGACGATCGGCCGGATCATGGCCGTCCTTGGCGACGTGCCCGTCTCCGAGGTCACCACCGCGCAGATCGACGCGTTGCTGGTGGCGCACGCGCGGGAGGGCGTCGGAGCGCGCAGCGTCAACAAGCACCGCCAGGTCTTGTCCGCCATCTTCAACTTCGGCCTGCGCCCGGAGCACGCGGAGCGCTGGCACCTGGCGTCGAATCCCGCGGCAGGTGTGGCCAAGCGCCGCGAGCCACCGCCGGCTCGCCTCGAGGTCTTCACCGTCGAGCAGATCGAGGCCCTCGCTCGTGCGGCCGAGTCGGGCGCCTGGCGCGGGCCGCACGACGACCTCGCCGACGAGGGCGCTCTGCTTCGAGCCGAGGAGGACGCCCAGTTCGCCGAGCTGCTCCGTGTCGCCGCCTACACCGGCCTCCGCCGCGGCGAGCTCGTCGCCCTGCGCTGGCGCGACGTCCGCTGGTCCGAGCACGTCCTCGTCGTCGAACGCGCCCTCTCGGGCGACATCGAAGGCACGACCAAGGGAGGCCGAGTCCGCTACGTCCCGCTCGGCGACCAAGTCCTCGCGGCGCTCGACCGACTCTCGCGCCGCCCCAACTTCGTGCGAGCCGACGACTACGTCTTCGCCAACGTGACCGGCGACCGCCTCGACCCGTCCGCGCTCCGCCGCCGCTTCGTCGCCGCCCGCGACGCCGCCGACCTGCCGCCACTGCGCTTCCACGACCTCCGCCACACCGCCGGAACGCTCCTCACACGCGTCCTCGACCCGGTGACCGTGCGCGACGTGCTCGGCCACGCCGACCTCAAGACCACCGAGCGCTACCTCCACGCGGTCCGAGCTTCGAGGCTGCGCGATGCCGCCACGCGCGCCTTCACGCCGGACACGGACGCCGCACGCGGAGCCGCCGCGCGGACCACCCTTCGCAACGCGTTGGAGCAGCTCGGCCCCGAAGAGGCGCGCCGGATCCTCGAAAACATCCGATGAGTGACTTCCCGTCGATGAAGGCCCGCGAACTGCTCGCCGTGCTCATGCGCGAGCCGCTCTCCTACGAGATCGTTCGCCAGCGCGGCTCCCACCGAAGGCTCAAGGCTCCCGACCGCCCGCCGATCACCTTCGCATTCCACGACCGCGCCGAGGTTGCACCGGGACTGGTCCGCAAGATCCTGTGCCGCGACGTCGGCCTTGCCGAAGATGAAGCGCTCCGTCTACTGTGAGGCAGACAGTGACCATCCGCATCCTCTACCACCAAGAACCACAAGGATGGTGGGCCGAATCGCCCGAGATCGACGGCTGGTCCGTCGCCGGCGACACCTACGAGGAGGTCCGCCAACTCGCCGAGGACGGCGTTCCGTTTGCGCTGGCCAGCGCTGCTGAGGATCACGGCGAGGGATTCGACGAGCGGCGCTACGCATCGGTGAGCGTCGAGCACTACGTGCCTGCTTCGGCGTAACCCGGCCGCGCGGTACAACGGTGCGCGTGACTTCGGAGCTGCCGGACGTTGTCGTGCGCATCGCCGATGCGACCGACACTCGGGCGATCGCGTCGTTGCGCTCGGTGTGGAGCGCCGACGTCGCTGAGGAGCACCCTGACTTCGAGAGGTGTATGGGCGCGTGGATCGTCGGCGAAGGCGATCGCCGCACGACCTGGCTTGCCAGCCTCGGTGAATCGCCGGTCGGCATGGCGTCGCTATTCGAGTATCGGCGAATGCCTCGCCCGTCAGTCCCGGACTCGCGGTGGGGCTACGTCGGCAACCTGTTTCGTGCGCGAGGACGCCCGCAACCGGCATCGGCTCGGCGCTGTTGACGAGCATCACCGGCCGCCGACGAGCGTGGCTACGCTCGCCTGGTGCTCTCGCCAAGCGCGCAGGCTCTGCCGTCTTTCAACGGGCCGGCTTCATCGTTCCGGACGAGGCGGCGGGCGGCGATCGCCTGCTCGTGCGCCCCAGCTCGCCAGGCTAGGCGGGTCGATCTGCTGCTTGTCGCGCAACGCGGCACTCTCACTAGCGCCTCTAGGGGATCGCCGAACGGATCAGAAATCGAGAAGCGTGGCCCCGTGGTTGCGCTTAGCCTGTTGACCCGAAGGCCGAGAGATGTTCGATGTCCGCACGAGGAGAAAGGACCCGAGGAATGCCGGCGAAGAACGCCAAGGGCAGGTCGGGCGGCTTCAGCGCCGACGAGCGTGCCGCGATGAAGGCTCGCGCCGCGGAGTTGCGCGCCGAAGGCAAGAAAGGTGTCAAGAAGGCAGACGGCCTGCAGGCAGTCCTCGACAAGATCGCCGAAATGGCACCGGACGACCGTGCGCTCGCCGAGCGCGTGCACATGACGATGACCACAGTCGCTCCCGAGTTGTCGCCGAGGACGTGGTACGGGATGCCCGCCTACACCAACGCGGACGGCAAGATCGTCGTTGCGTTCAAGAACTCGGGCAAGTTCGACACCCGCTACTCGACACTGGAGTTCCAGGACGCTGCGAAACTCGACGACGGCGAGATGTGGCCGGTGTCGTTTGCCCTTACGAATTGGAGTTCGGCGGTGGAGAAGAAGGTCGCCGCCTTGGTCAAGTCCGCTTCCTCTTGACCATGGGCTACTTCGATCGATCCGGCGAAGCCTCCGACGAGGCCGGCCGCTGGGCGAACTTCAGCCACCTTCCCGCGCTCCACCTCGTGCCCGGCATCGCCTTCCAGCCGATCACCACCGACTCGGTGATGACGAACCTCGTGACCTTCGAGCCCAATGCGGTCGCCGACATGCACCACCATTCGGAGCAGCAGATCGCGATCGTCGTCAGCGGCGAATTGACCTTCACGGTCGGCGACGAGACTCGTGTCGCGCACGCGGGCGACTGCGTTGTGATCCCTCCACACGTGCCCCATGGCGGCCACGCCGGCCCCGAGGGCTGCACGGCGATCGACGTGTTTACTCCGCCCCGCGCCGGGATCGTTGCCGCGATGACGCAGTGAGCTTCGTCCGCGTCGACGACCGCTCGCTGGCGTCCTCCACCGTGCCACGCCGTTGTGACTCTGCTCGGCGCCTCCAACCGAGACTGCGTCTACCTCGGTCGTAGAGAGAGGCGGGCGCCGTGCCGCGACGAGTGCCGGTGGTCGCGCAAAGGAGCAGCCGGGCGGTGCGCGAGCGTTGCTGCTCGTGCAGGCTGAGAGGCGACCTCTCGCTAAGTCCGGCGCCGCGGCTTCTTGGCGCCCGTCAGGAAGCGCGGGAGTGGCACGAGCGGGTCGGTGAACGCGTTCTTGGCGTAGTCCTGGTCCTCGCGGCGCGGTCGTTCGTCTACGTCGTGGGGCAGCGCGGGAATGCGACTGAGTTTGTCGGCGTGGTCACCGACATATATGACGGGCGGTGGACTCTGTGCGCGTGAGCGCCGAAGTTTCATGACAGCTCCTCTCTAACGCCCTGACGTGAGCCTACGCCCGCCCTTCTGCAGCCGTCAAGACCAGAACGGAAGCGCGGTGCGAATACCCACGCTGAAGGAGCTGCCGCGCAGTCTGACTGGGCCATGCGCCGCCGCGGCCGCAGGTATCCGCCCTGTGCTCGCGCCCTGGTTAAGCTCCGGGCGGCCGGTAGTCGACCGAGCGCTTCGCGGCCGCGTCGACCTCTTCCGGGGTCAGAAGCACCACGGTCCGTACGGTGGCGCCTCCCGTTGCGTTGACGGTAAGGGCGACGGCCGTGGCGCTCTCGTTGTCCGGAAGCTCGACGACCACGTAAGCGTCTCGGTCGCCAAAGGCGAAGTAGAAGCTCTCGAGTTGTCCCCCGACGCTTTCAGCGACCTGAGCCACAGCCTCTCGCCGGCTGGACCCGCCCGCGCTCTGAACACCCTTGACGCCCTCCAGCGTGTACGAGGCCTCAAACAGGAACTTGGGCATCAGCGACCCTCCTGGCTCGACGTTGTCCTGGCAACCCTCCCATGCCGCGCAGCGCGCGACAAGAGCTCCCGCCCTTCCGCAACGCCAGCACCGAGTACGGCGCGACACGGTGCCCTGCAACCTTGCTGATGCCTCTCGCGCAAGGCGGCAGTAGCAACGTCTGAGGCCTCGACGCATCCTGTATGCAGCGCAAGACCCGAGACAACGAACGCTGCCCCCCGCGACCGTTTGCCCCCAGCGCTCGCGCTGTGCGTCGCCCGGCTGGACCGCTGGAATCTGTGAGGGCCTCGGGAGCAGTCAGACGCCTTGGCTAGAGGACGTTGTGCTCACCCCAGCGTGAACGGATCGCGGGTCGCGCCCGACGTCTCGATCCAGATCGACCGCGTCTCGGTGTACTCGCGCAGCACGTCGAGGCCGTTCTCACGCCCGATGCCGCTGGCACCGAACCCACCGAACGGCACGTTGGGCGCGACCACGCGGTAGGCGTTGACCCACACGGTCCCGGCACGGAGCCGCTGGGCGACGCGCATCGCGCGGCGCACGTCGAGCGTCCAGACGGCCCCAGCGAGCCCGTAGTCGGTGTCGTTGGCCAACGCGACAGCCTCGTCCTCCTCGCGGAAGCGCATGGCCGCGACGACCGGCCCGAAGATCTCCTCGCGCACGGCGGGAGACTCCCGGTCGACGTCGGTCAGCAGCGTGGGCCGGACGAAGTAGCCGCCGAGATCGGGGTCCGGACCGCCGCCGCACGCGGCGGTGGCGCCCCGAGCGAGCGCCGCCTCGAGGATGCCGGTGACCCTGGTGAACTGCTGCTCGTTGGCCAGCGGGCCCATCTCGGTCTCGGCCTCCAGCGGATTGCCAAGCACGATCCCGCGCGCGCGGGCAGCCACGCGCTCGACCAGCTCATCGTGCACCTCCTCGTGAACGATCAGCCGCGAACCGGCCATACAGGTCTGCCCGGTGGCGGCGAACACACCGGCGATCACGCCGTTAGCGGCCGCCTCGAGGTCCGCGTCGGGGAAGATGACCTGAGCCGACTTGCCGCCAAGCTCGAGGGTCACACGCGCGAGATGACTCGTCGCCCCCTCGGCCACGTCGATGCCCGTCTTGGTCGATCCGGTGAACGCCACCTTGTCCACCCGGGGGTGACGCACCAGCGCTCGCCCGACCGCCGGTCCGTTGCCCGTGATGACGTTGACCACGCCGTCCGGGATGCCCGCCTCCGTGACGAGCTTGGCCAGCTCGAGCGCCGTCACGGGCGTGTGATCGCTGGGCTTGACGACCACGGTGCAGCCGGTGGCCAGCGCGGGCGCGAGCTTCCAGGTCAGCAGCAGCAACGGCGAGTTCCACGGCACGATGGCGGCCACCACCCCCACCGGCACGCGCTGGGTGAACGCGACGAAGTTCGGCTTGTCGGACGGGATACTCTCGCCCGCGAGCTTGTCCGCCCAGCCCGCGAAGTAGCGGAACCAGCTCGGCAGCAGGCGCATCTGGCCCGAGAACTCGCGCAGCAGCTTGCCCGAGTCACGTGACTCGAGCAAGGCCAGGCGATCGGCGTCGCGCTCGATCACGTCGGCGAGCCGGTGCATCAGCCGCGAGCGCTGGAAGCCGGTCAGCTGCCCCCACTCGCCCTCCAACGCCGCGCGGGCCGCTCCCACCGCGCGGTCGACGTCTTCCTCGCCGGCGTCCGGCACGCGCGCCCACGACTCTCCGGTGTAGGGGTCAACGGTCTCATAGAAGCGCCCGCCGGCCGGCGGGACGCTCTCGCCGGCGACGTGCAGCTCGTACCTGGGCAGTTCGGCAGTAGCCATCGCTGTCTCCTCGCTCGACGAGACCAGGATAAGCGAGCGCCCGCCGATCTCTTCCCCCGCCGGAGGTGTGCAGCGACTCGCAGCTTGCCCTGATCCTCCGACGTCGATGGCCGGCACCGAAGTCGACTTGCGGTGGGTCGTGCAAGGACTGCGGGATGCGGGATGACGAAAACCACCCGCGCCCGATCGAAGCACGACTGCCGCTAGGCGCAGCTGGGCGCAGCGGATCCGAGTGCCGATCCTCGCGCAAAGATGGCATGAACTCGGGCCTCCTCCGCTCGGCGCGAGAGACTCGCGCGAGGTGGCAAGTTGCCGGAGCTGTAGAGGAGGCCCTGATGGCGATCGTAGCCGGGTTTGATGTGCATCGTGCGCAGATCACTTT
>JBBQLH010000037.1:0-38454 GCA_038327685.1 Solirubrobacterales bacterium | reverse complement strand
ATGTGCTCGCGCACGAGCGCCTCGCGCCGCGCGCGAGGTGTATCAGCCTCCGCTCCGCTCGGCTGTTCGGATGCCGACACCGAATCCTCGGCTCGGCTCGCCGCGAGCCTCAGGCCGCGGCCGAGGCGCCGACACGGTCGGCGAGGATCGAAGCGAGCTGGGCGCGGTGGCGCTTGGCGCCCCCGAGCAGCGCAGCGTCGAGTTGCGCGCGCTTGTAGAGCCAGTGCACGTCCGCCTCCCACGTGAAGCCGATGCCGCCGTGCGCCTGGATCGCGCTCGCCGTCACCTCGCGCCCGCCGTCCGCGGCGGCCGCGCCGGCGAGCGCGGCCGCCTCGGGCAGGCGCTCGGGGTCGGCGTCCGCGGCCCACGCCGCGAAGTAGGCGGTCGAGCGCGCGCACTCAGTGCTCAGCAGCATCTGCGCGCAGCGATGCGCCACGGCCTGGAAGGAGCCGACCGGCACGCCGAACTGCTTGCGGTCCTTGACGTAGGCGAGCGTCATGTCGAGCGCCTGCTGGCAGACGCCGACGACCTCGGCTGCCACGGCGGCGCGCACTCGGTCGGCGGCGCCCGGCCCGAGCGGCTCGCCGCTGCCGCCGCGCACGGACGCGTAGCGGCGGGTCGAGTCGATCACGTCGAGCGCCTCCGCCTCGGCGCCCCCGACGAGCTCGGCCTCGTCGCCGTCGAGCAGCACGAGCACGGCGGCGCCCACGCCGTCGGCGCACAGCTCGCGCGTCCCGACGCCGGCGGTCGCCTCGCCGGAGACGAGCGCGGGCAGGTGGCGCTCGCGCTGCTCGTCGGTCCCGCAGGCCTGGATCACCGAAGCGGCGACCGCGGTGGAGAGGAACGGCGTCGCCGCGCACGCGTAGCCCAGCTCCTCGAGCAGCACGGCCAGCTCGACCGCGCCGAGGTCCTGGCCGCCGTGGGCCTCGGCGACGGCGATGCCCGGCCAGCCGAGCTCGACGAGCTCGCGCCACAGCGTGTCGCCGTAGTCGCGCGCCTCCGCCGCCTCGCGCACCTTCGCCCACGGCGAGCGCGCGGAGAGCAGCTCGCGCGCGACGGTCTTGATCACCTGCTGGTCCTGGCTCAGGTCGAACTCCATGTCGTGCTCCTCTCAGCGTGCCTTGGGCAGGCCGAGCACGCGCTCGGCGACGATGTTCTTGAGCACCTCGGTGGTGCCGCCCTCGATCGAGTTGCCGCGCGAGCGCAGCAGCTCGTAGGCCCAAGGGCTCCCGGCCTCGAGCGCCGTGGGACCGAGCAGGTCGGCGGCGAGCTGGGAGAGCTGCTGGTTGGTGTCCGACCAGATCCACTTCAGCAACGAGCCCTCGGGGCCCGGCTGGCCGTACTTCTGGGTCGCCGAGAGCCCGCGGTAGGCGGTCAGGCGCAGCGTCTCGGTGCGCAGGTGCAGGTCGCCGAGGCGGTCGGCGACCACGGGGTCGTCGAGCAGCCCGCGGCCGGCGGCCTCCTCGATCAGCGCGTCGAGCTGCCGGCGCATGCGCACCTGCAGCGAGAAGCCGAGCCCGGCGCGCTCGTTCATCAGCGTCGTCAGCGCGACCTTCCAGCCGTTGCCGACGCCGCCGAGCACGTTGCCGTCGGGGATCCGCGCGCCGTCGATGAACAGCTCGTTGAACTCCGGCTCGCCGGTGATCTGACGCAGCGGCACGACCTCGACGCCGTCCTGCTCCATGTCCATCAGGAAGTAGGTCAGGCCCTTGTGCTTCGGCGCGTCGGGGTCGGTGCGCGCGACGAGCATGCACCACTTGGAGTACTGCGCGCCGCTCGTCCACACCTTCTGGCCCGTGACGACCCAGTCGTCGCCACTGCCTTCGTCACCGCTTCGCTCGGCGACAGCGCGGGTCTTGAGGGCGGCGAGGTCCGAGCCCGCGTCGGGCTCGGAGAAGCCCTGGCACCAGATCTCGTCGGCGGACAGGATCGGGGCGAGGTGGCGCTCCTTCTGCTCGGGCGTGCCCCAGGCCATGATCGTGGGGCCGGCGAGCAGGACGCCGAGCACGTTGGCGGGCATCGGCGCGCCTGCGCGGCCGAGCTCCTCCCAGAAGATCGCCGACTCGGTCAGCGTCGCGCCGCGGCCGCCGTACTCGGTCGGCCAGTGCACCGCCGCCAGACCGTCCGCCGCGAGCCGGCGCTGGAAGTCGCGGCGCCAGGCGTAGCTCGCGTCCTCCCCCGCGGGCTCGTCGCCGGGCAGGTTCGCGGCGAACCACGCGCGCAGCTCGTCCCGGAAGGCGGTCTCGGACTCGGTGAACGTCAGGTCCATGGATCCTCCTCTGCGGCGAGCCGCACGGCGCAGCCCACCAGGATGTCCTCGAGGTCGGTGACGCGCCGTCCGGCGCGCACCCGGGTGCAGGCGAGCTCGTGGATGCCGACCGCCAGGACGAACAGCGCGTCGTCCGGCGGCACGGGTCGCCCCGAGCGGGCGAAGGTCTTGCGATAGCGGCCGATGAAGCGGGTCAGCGTCGCCTGGCGCTCGGCCTCGACCGCCGGCCACTCGAGCAGGTACACGCGGGCGAACAGCGGGTCCTCCTCGAGCGTGTGGAGGTACGCGCGCACTCCGCGGCGCAGCTCTTCACGCCAGTCGGCCGCCTCGCGCACGGCCGCGGTGATGCGCGCCTCCAGCACCTCGCAGCCGAGCCGGTAGGCGCTCGCGAGGCACGCCTCCTTGGAGTCGAACAGCGCATAGAACGTGCCGCGCGACACGCGCGCGAGCCGCACCGCGTCCGTGACCGTTGCCGCCGCGAAGCCCTTCTCGGCGACGGCGCGCAGCATGCCCTCGAGCACCTTCGCCCGCTGAGCGGACTCGGTCAGCAGCGGGCCGACCGACGGGTGATGCGAGAGCAGCGAGGACTCCACTCGGCCGTACCCTACAGGTACGGCGCGGTACCGATCGGGTACGAGTCCGATTCCGACTCGCTCTCGTAATCGCGCCGAATCGGACTATCCTGGGTTGCTGGCCGTCCCGCACGGCCGACTCGAGCCGGTACGACTCCTGCCGGCCGGGGCGACCAGAGAGCGGATCCATGGCCGGCCAGCAAGCAGTACCGAGCGCCCAGGCGCTCGCGCCCTATGCCAAGCCGCATCTCGGGCGCGCGTCGCTCGACATCGCCACCTCGGTCGTGCCCTACTTCGCGCTGTCGGTGCTGATGTATCTCAGCCTCGAGGTCTCGTTCCTGCTGACGCTGGCGATCGCGATCCCGGCGGCCGGCTTCCTGCTGCGCACCTTCATCCTCTTCCACGACTGCACGCACGGCGCCTTCGTGCCGACGCGGCGCGCCAACACGTGGCTCGGGATCGTGCTCGGGGTCGTCGTCTTCTCGCCCTTCCACGCCTGGCGCTACAACCACGCGGTCCATCACGGCACCGCGGGCGATCTCGACCGCCGCGGGACCGGCGACGTGCACACCCTGACCGTCGCGGAGTTCAACGCGATGCCCGCGCGCGGGCGCCTGCTCTACCGCCTGTTCCGCAACCCGCTCGTGATGTTCGGCGTCGGGCCGCTGTACTCGCTGATCCTGCAGCCGCGCCTCGTGCCGCGGTCGGCCCAGCCGCGCATCAAGCGCAGCCTCATCGGCACGAACCTCGCGCTGGCGGCCGTCGCGGGCGCCTTCTGCTGGCTGATCGGCTGGCAGGCGTACCTGCTCGTGCAGGCGCCCCCGATCCTGATCGGCGGCGCGGCGGGCGTCTTCCTCTTCTACGTGCAGCACCAGTTCGAGGACACGTACTGGGAACGCCGAGACGACTGGAGCTTCGCCGAGTCCGCGCTCCAGGGCAGCTCGCACCTCAAGCTGCCGCAGCCGCTGCAGTTCTTCACCGGCAACATCGGCCTCCACCACGTCCACCACCTCAACGCGCGGATCCCGAACTACAACCTCCAGCGCGCGCACGACGAGAACCCCGTCTTCCACGACGTGCCGACGCTGTCGCTGTGGGACGGCGTCCGCTCGGTGCGGCTGAAGCTGTGGGACGAGGACCGCGGACGGCTCGTGACGTTCGCCGAGGCGCGCCCGGCGCGAGCTCAGGCGGTCCTCGCGAACACGAGCCGACAGTGATCGAGCAGCTCGCGCTCGAAGCAGACGCTGTTCGCGCTCACGCCTGAGGTGAACGCGAGCCGGAAGTCGGGGCTGGTGGCCCAGCGCGGGACGAGCCGTAGCTTCAACAGCGTCTTGCGGACGCTGCGCGCCGCGAAGCGCCGGCGCCACTCGCCGATCGTCTGGATGTAGTCGAGCCGGCCGCTGGCGCTCGAGACGAGGCGGAAGCCCGGCTCGGCACTGCGGACGACCTGCTCCGGCCCGCACGGCAGCCAGGAACCCGGGAACTGGCGGCCCATGAGGGCGAGGTACCAGGCGTCGGAGTCGCGCGGCGCGGCGATGTCGATCTCCTCCTCGGGGATCATGTTGCGCCCGAACACCATCGTCTGCAGGTACAGGCGGCCGCCCGCGGGCAGCACGCTCGCGATGCGCGCGAAGAGGTTGCGGTAGATCTCGTCCTGGCGCCCCGCTCGGTGCTCCTCCGGCGAGCAGAAGTGCTCGAAGGCGCCGAGGCTCGCCACGGCGTCGAAGGCGCCGAAGCCCTCGCGGGTCAGCTCGCGCGCGTCGGCCAGCCGCACGTCGAGCCCATGGCGGCGGCAGGCCTTCAGCTGCGCCGACGACAGCGTCACGCCGACCCCGGTCCCGCCGCGCTCGCGGATGTAGGCGAGCAGCGGGCCCCAGCCGCAGCCGAGGTCGAGCACGCGCCGGCCCGGGCCGATCCCGATCTGCTCGGCGATGTGCTCGTGCTTGCGCCGCTGCGCCTCCTCGAGGCTGAGCGTGAAGTCGCCGTCGTACTTCGCGCCGCTGAAGTCCGCGAGCTCACCGAGACTCAACCGGAAGATCCGGTCGGTCAGCGAATAGGTGAAGTCGAGGTCAGCGCGGTCGGCCACACCGGGCCTGCCTGGGGCGCCTCAAGCTAGTCGGTCGCCCCCACCGCGTCCACCTCGAACCAGACGTGCGTCCCGCCCGTGCGGTCGATCCCCCAGCGGGTCGGGATCAGGTCGACGAGACATGAGTCTGTGGCTCCCGGACCCCGAAGTCTATCGCGGCTCCAGGGTTGCCGGGCCGGCTCGGAACCGGAGCGTATGCTCGGAGTGACGCCCATGGCCCACTCAGACCTCCACCCCACCGACGCCGCCGCCCTGCGCACCACGCCGAGCCACGGCGGGCCGTTGCGCCAGGAGCTCTCCAACGCGATCGTCGCGCTCTTCAAGGAGCATTTCGGCCGCGGGCCGGCCGACTGCCGTAGCTATCTCGAGCAGGATCTCGTCGTCGTGGTTATGACGGGCGGCTACCACGCCGCCGAGCAGACCCTGTTCGAGGCCGGCAAGTGGCACGAGGTGCGCTCGGCGCGGATGTCCTGGCAGGACACGATGGAGGTCCGCTTCGTCGAGACGATCGAGCGGCTCACCCACCGCGCCGTCACGGCGTTCATGAGCGCGAACCACCAGGCGCCGGACATCACGGTCGAGCTGTTCGTGCTCGAGCGCAACCTCGCGCCGCCGGAGGGCTCTGCCGAGAACTGACACGGCATGGGCCGACGGCGCTACGCTGATGAGACTGGTCAACCCGGTCGGCCACGACCAAGGTTCCAAGCTGCAGCTGTTCTCTCGCTCGTCGCGTCACCGCGCCGCGTGGGCCGGGCAGGGGTAGCGGGATCGGAGATGGTCGGTTGGGGTTGGCTCGCTCACCAACACAAGCTGCCGTTCGCGATTCTGCGCGGGACCGCCCGCAAGACGACCGTCCGGGGGCCCGATCGAAGCGAGCCCTCATGGACCGTCAACCCTCCCAGCTGCACGTGGTGCCGAGCGATCCGCGCTCGAGCATGCTCGCGGACGTCTCGCGCGAGATGGTGCGGCTCTACAAGGAGCAGTTCGGCCGCGGCCCCACGAAGGCGCGCACCGACTGGGCCGGGCCCGACGTGCTGATCACGGTGCTCGAGGACACGCTGACCCCCGCGGAGCGCAACCTGACGCGGCTCGGCGAGCACCAGCGCGTGCGCGACATGCGAACGTTCTTCCAGTACGCCACGGTCAAGGACTTCTGCGAGCCGGTCGAGCGCCACACCGGCCGCAAGGTCCGGGCCTTCCTGAGCGCGATCGACACGCAGGTCGCCGGGCTGGCGATGGAGACCTTCGTGCTGTATCCGGAGGGCTACGACGGCCCCTCCCGGATCGACATCGGCAACGACTGACCGCGCTCAGGCGACGACCGGGGCGACGCTGATGCGCCCGCCGCCGGCGGCCTTGGCTGCGTACATGTTCTGATCGGCGCGGTGGATGAGCTCGTAGGCGGCCTCCTCGCCGTCCCACGTCGCGAGGCCGATCGAGCAGGTCTGGTTGAACGGCACCGCACCGAGGATCCGCCGCGCGACCTGCTCTGCCACGTCCGGCTCTGAGCCGGGCAGTAGGACGAGGAACTCGTCGCCGCCGAGGCGGGCGAGGTAGTCGCCCTGGCGCAGAGCGCCGTTCCAGGCGTGCGCGCAGCGCTGCAGCAGGCGGTCGCCCTGCAGGTGCCCGTGCGTATCGTTGATGCGCTTGAGCCCGTCGAGATCGATCGCCAGCGCGCTCAGCGGCTGCTGCGAGCTCGCTGCGTGGTGCAGCTCCCGCCCGAGGCGGTCGTCCCACGCGCGGCGGTTGGGCAGCCCGGTGAGCTGATCGTGGGTCGCCGTCGCCTGGAGCTCGACGAGCAGATCCTCCCGCTCGCGCTGGAGCTCGAGGCGCTGCTGGGCCTGGAGGCCGACGAAGACGCCGACGCCGAGGAAGGTCACGCCACGCGCGCCGTAGCCGATCAGCCCCAGCGGCACGTCCTGGAGCACCGCCCAGCCGACCGTGCAGAGCAGCGCCCCGCCGCCCGCGAGCAGCCCGCCGCGCAGGCCTCGCTCGGAGGCGAGCAGGCTGATCGGGATCACGTAGAGGAAGCCGATCGCCTCGATCGGGTTCGAGACCGCCAGGCGCAGCAGCGTGATCAGGATGAGCAGCAGCGCGCACGCCAGCACGTCGGTGCGCTCGGATCGGGGGGCACGCTCGGCGGAGCTCATCAGAAGTGTTTCGGCGGCGCGCGCGAGCGGCTTGACGGCTGCGGACGGACGGTCGTGCTGGCCGTACCCCCGACGTGTGGATCACACCGCTGCGACGGGGGAGCTGAAGCCCGAGGATGTACCCATGAGTCAGCTGACCCGCCCCGCCGATCCGATCGCCCGCGCCTCGTCGGCGACGCACGGCGCCGCGCTGACCTTCGAGACGCTCGTCGAGGGCCACGACGCGCACGTGCGCCTGCGCATGCACGACGACACGCTGCTGCGGGTGATCGCGGGCCTCGTCCGCGTCACGATCGACGCCGTGGAGCACCGGGTCCGGACGGGCGAGGAGATCGTCATTCCCGCCGGCTCGACGCACCGCCTCGCGAGCGCCGGCGGCGTCGCGCGCCTCGTTACCGGTTTTCGCCCGGTCCGCCGCTGAGCGAGTCGACGAGGCCGCACCAGCCGGCCCGCACGCGCTCGAGCGACCAGCCGAGGCCGCGCCGCGAGTAGAGATGCTGCGCCGGGCGCAGCATCGCGAGCAGGGCCTGTGCGGTGAACTCGGCGTCGATCTGCGGCGCCGCCTCGCGCAACAGCAGCGCGAGGTGCGTGGCGTAGAGCGAGTACGGGCCGCCGTCGACGATGCGCCCGGGCGGCTCGGCGACGACGAGCAGCTCGACGTGGCGCTCGACGAGGTCGAGGTAGCCCTCGCCGAACGCGCGCAGGCGCTCGGCGGCCGCCACGCCCGGCCCCAGCGGCGGCGGCCCGGAGATCAGCGCATCCTGGAACTCGCGCGTGTGCTGGTCGAGCAGCGCCAGCGCGAGCCCGGCGCGGTCGCCGAAGCGGCGGTACAGGGTGCCGGTGCCGACGCACGCCGCGCGCGCGACGTCGTCCATGGAGACGTGCTCGATGCCCCGCGCCTCGACCAGCTCGGTCGCCGCCGCGAGGATGCGCAGGCGATTGCGGGCCGCGTCCGCGCGCTCGTGCGGCGTCTGGCCTGAATCGAACTGCGGAAGCTCGAGCACAGCCTCCATCATGCCGTCTGCTCGACCGGCGATCCCACCTCGCGCACGAGATCTCCGAGGAGGTCGGCGAGCCGCGCGCCGAGCTCGGGGTCGGCGAGCGCGTCGCCGGAGCCGAAGGCGGAGTCGGCCATCCCCACCGGCAGCTCGGACTCGAGCACGTGCGCGCCCGAGGCCTTGAGCGCCTTGCGGACCTCCGCCTGCGCCCAGACCGCGCCGAACAGGCCGGTGCTGGCCCCGATCACCGCGGCCGGCTTCTCGCGCAGGACGTTGTCGGGGAACGGGCGCGACGCCCAGTCGAGCGCGTTCTTGAGGCCGCCCGGGACGGAGGCGTTGTACTCAGGGGTGGCGATCAGGAGCCCGTCGGCCTCCTCGACCGCGGCGAGGAACTCCTCCACGGGCGGGGGCGGCGAGTTCTCGAGGTCCTCATCGAAGATGGGCAGGCCGCCGAGACCCTCCCACTCCACGAACTCGACTCCGGGCGGGAGCATGTCGCCCGCCGCCCGGAGCAGCCGTCGGTTGTGGGAGCCCCGGCGGACGCTGCCCGCGATGCCGAGGATCCGCATCGGACTACGCCTGCTCGACGAGCGAGAGCTCGACGGTCAGGGTGACGTCGTTGGCGAGCACGTTGCCGCCCGACGGGAGCGCCAGGTTCCAGTTCATGTCGAACTCGGTGCGGTCCACGACGGCCTCGAGGTTGAGGTGGCCGCGGCTGTTGCCGAACGCGTCGGCGGCGGGCGCGATCCACGTGCCGGTCGCCTGGACCGGGCGGGTGATTCCCTTGATCGTCAGCTCGCCGGCGACGGTCGCCGTGCCGTCCTCGCGCAGGTCGAGGTCCGAGGAGGTGAAGCGCACCTCGGGATGGTTGGCGGCGTCGAAGAACTCGGCGCTGAGCACGTGCTGGCGGAACTGATCCGGCGTGCGGATCGAGATCGACTCGGCCTTGGCGGTGCCCTCGAGGCGACCGTCGGTCACGCTGGCGACGACGTCTGAGAGCGTGCCCTTGAAGAGCGAGACGCCCTGGTAGCGGACGGCGAAGCCGAAGCTGGAATGCACGGGATCGGCGTTGTAGTTGCCGGCGAGCAGCGGAGTGGTGGCCGTGGCCATGTGTCTTCCCCCTGTGGTGGCGGTTCGGATCCGGCATCCTAAGCGGAGCGCGTTCCGTTTACATGACACAGAATAGCGCAATATGTTGCGTGCGCAAGTACCTCATGGGGGGATGACCTCCTAGCGGCTCAGCCCGTGGGCCTCCCAGGCGAAGCCACGATCATCGAAATCCGGCTCCAGTCCGTGCTCGCGGAGCGCCGCGAGCATCGCCGCGGGCGAGTGGGCGAAGACCCGGAACTCCCGCCGCGCCAGCCGGAAGCCGAGGTTCTCGACGCCCACGATCAGGCGCGAGAGCAGGTTGCGCCGCGGGTGGCTGAAGACGAGCAGGCGCTGCGCGTGCGCCGCGGCGGCGCCGAGCAGGCGCTCGTAGTCGGGATAGCAGCAGACGACGCGGTGCAGGACGACGACGTCGGCGGGGGCGATCGCCTCCGGATCCACGGCGATGTCGTGCAGCCGCCGCTCGACCCGGCCCTGCACGCCGGCTTCGCCGGCGAGCCGCGCGGCCTCGGCGTCATAGGCGGGTGAGAGCTCGAGGTTGACGGCGCGCCCGGCGCCACGCCGCAGCAGTTCGAGGTGGATCTCCCCCACGCCGCCGCCGATCTCGAGCACCGTCGCACCCTCGATGCCCTGCCGCTCGAGGAACGCGACCATCTTCCGCGCCGTCGCGTCGAGGCCGCGCTTGCGGTAGCGCCCGGCCATGCGGCGGGCGAACCGGCCGCCGAAGAAGCGGTCGCACCCTCTCGGATCACAGCAGCTCACGCGGGGAGCATCCCAGCCGGGCGAGAGAAACGAGCCCCACCCCAGCCCGGCGCCCTCTCCCGCATCCAGGGCGACCCATGCGAGACGACCGAGCCTTCGGTTCGCGCTGGAGAAGCACCGTCGTCTGGTGAAAAGTCGTCGCCGTGGGGCGGGGCCAAGCGAGCGTAGCGCCGCTCCCCTCGCCCGACAAACGACAACGACCCGCCGGAGGCGGGCCGTTGAAGTCCTATCGGGGTTGGGGGTCTTCGGGTCTACGCGCCGGCCGGCTCCGGGACGGGGCCGAGGCCGAGCCCGGGGCCGCTCTTGGGCTCCGGCTGGTCGACGCTGCCCGCGTGGTCGAGGCGGGGCAGCCACTCGAGCCAGCTGGGCAGGTACCAGTTGCGGTCGCCCAGAAGCTTCATCGTCGCGGGCAGCAGCACCGCGCGGACGATCGTGGCGTCGATGAAGATCGCGAAGCCGAGCCCGACGCCGAGCATCTTGTAGTCGATGATGCTCAGCGTTCCGAAGATCGCGAACACGCCGACCATCACGAACGCGGCGCTGGTCACGACACCCGCGGTCTGCTTGATGCCCTGCGCGACGGCCTCGTCGGTCGACAGGCCGCGGTCGAAGCCCTCACGGACCCGGCTGAGGATGTAGACGTGGTAGTCCATCGAGAGGCCGAACAGGATCACGAACAGGAACAGCGGCAGCCACGAGGTGACGAACCCGGGGGTCTCGAAACCGAGCTGCTCATGCAGCCAGCCGTGCTGGAAGATCAGCGTCAGCGCGCCGTAGGACGCGCCGACGGAGAGCAGGTTCAGCACGATCGCCTTGATCGGGACGATGATCGACCGGAACGTCACCATCAGCAGCAGGAAGGCGAACGTGAGGACGAACGCGAACACGATCGGGGCGCTGCCCTTGATCATGTCGTTGTAGTCCTTCGACGCCGCGGCGTTGCCGCCGACGACGACCTCCGCACCGCGGAGCCTGCCGACCGTCTGCGGGACGATGTCCGTCCGCAGCGTGGCGAGCGCCGCGTACGAGGTGCTGTCGTTGCCGGACCCGCCGAGCGGGACGTTGACGATGGCCACCTTGCCGTTCTCGCTCTGGTCGGTGGTGATGCCGGACTCGAAGCCCTTCGTGTGCCGGGCCTGGTATTTGAGGGCGCCGATCGCGGACGTGACCTCGGGCGTGTTGACGTCGTCGGCCTTGACGACGACGACGCCGGGGTCGGCCGTGCCGGGGAACGCCTTCTGCATGCGCTCGAACGTCTTCATGATCGGCGTCTGCGGGAGCTGCTCGAGGCCGGAGGAGGCCGTGTGCATGCCCAGGGCGGGGATGGCCAGGGCGACCAGCAGGGAGGTCGCCGCGACCGTGGCGACCACCGGGTGGCGCATGACCGGCTCGAGGATGGCCGACCAGATGCGCGACTCGGTGCGCTTCTGCATGCGCTTGCCGAGGAACGGGATGCGGCCGCGGTCAACGCCGTCACCGACCTTCGAGAGCATCGCCGGGAGCACGGTGATCGAGCCGAGCATCGCCATCGCGACGACCAGGATCGAGCCCGTGGCGAGGCCGGTGAACTCCGCGTCGCCGGCAAGGTACAGGCCGGCCATGGCGGTCATCACGGTCAGGCCCGAGATGAGGACGGTGCGGCCGGAGGTGGCGGCAGCGATCTCCAGCGCCTCCGCCTTGCTGCGCCCGGCCTTGCGCTCTTCACGCTCGCGCCGGATGTAGAACAGGGAGTAGTCGACGCCGACGGCGAGGCCGACCAGCAGCACGACGCTGCCCGTGGAGCTCGAGACCGGCATCAGCTGGCTGACCAGGCCGACGAGGCCCATGGTGCCGGCCACGGCGGTGAGGCCGAGGAGCAGCGGCAGGCCGGCGGCCACGAGGGCACCGAACGCCACGAGCAGGATCAGCAGGGTGATCGGGAGCGACAGCGTCTCGGCCTTCTGGAGGTCTTTCTCGAACGCGCCCATGAGCTCCTTCTCGGAGCTGGCCGAGCCGAACTGGGCGACGGTGAAGTCCGGGTTGGCCTTCTGCACCGCCTTCGTGACGGCCAGCGTGGCGTCGACGCGCGTCTTGGTCTGCGCGGCGGTGCCGGGCACCTCGAAGGACACCTGGACGGAGTGTTTGTCAGGAGAGACCAGGCCCTTGCCGGCCTTCGCGGCGTAGGGGCTCTGCAGCTTGTTCGCCTCGGGCAGCGCGTCCATCCGCTGCTCGAGGTCCTTGACGACCGCGCGGTAGGCAGGATCGCTCGCCGTCAGGGTCTTGCTCTGGACGAGCACGGTCTCACCGGCGCCGGTCGTCGACTCGGGGAACGCGCCGTCCTGGATCACCTGGGCGCGGCCGGCGTCACCTGCCGCTTTCTGCTTGACCGTCTGGGTGCCGGTGCCGAAGGGGCCACCGAGGTAGAACGCGGCAATGACGACGGCCAGCCATCCGAAGATGGCGAGCTTGCGATGGCGGGCGCTCCAGCGCCCGGCCCGGGCGGCGATGCCGCCCTTGGACTTGCGACTCATCTGAGGACTCTCCTGGGGAGGTGGTGAACGATGGGCGCAGCGTCCCGTTTCCCGCGCTCGATCTCACCGGGGTCACCCTGCGTCTGCGGGGGCACGCATGGCCCGCCCCGTGGTGCGGTTGACCGCACGCGCCGATCTGGGAGGCTTGGCCGATCCGGGTCGTGATCGCCGACGACAGCCTGCTGGTCCGCGAGGGCATCGCCTCGCTGCTGCGGCGTGGCGGCTTCGAGGTGGCGGCCGAGGCCTCCTCGCCCGAGGAGCTGCACGCGGCGGTCGACGAGCACCGGCCGGAGATCGCGATCGTCGACGTCCGCATGCCGCCGACCCACACCGAGGAGGGGCTCGAGGAGGGGCTCGAGGCCGCGCGCGAGATCCGCGCCCGCCATCCGCAGACGGCGATCGTGATCCTCTCCCAGCACGTCGAGGTCGGGATCGCGATGCGCGTCCTCGTGGAGAGCCCGGAGCGGCTCGGCTACCTGCTCAAGGACCGCGTCGTCGACCTCGAGGACTTCGCGGCCACGCTCCGCCACGTCGCCGCCGGCGGCTCGGCGCTCGACCCGCAGATCGTATCGCAGCTGCTCGCGAGCGACCGCAACGACGGCCCGCTCGCGGCGCTCACCCCGCGCGAGCGCGAGGTCCTCGAGCTGATCGCCGAGGGGCGCTCGAACAAGGGCGTCGGCGAGCGCCTCGACGTCTCCACCGGCGTCGTGCAGAAGCACGTCGGCTCACTGTTCGCCAAGCTCGGCATCCCCGACTCCGACGACGACCACCGGAGGATCCTCGCCGTGCTGACGTTCCTGCGCAGCCTCGGAGCGTCACGCCCGGCGTGACGCTCCGGCGGCCGCGCGCTAGCCGCGACGGTTGTGGCGGCCGTGGCGGCCGCGGTCCCAGCGGTCGTCGTGGTCCCCGCCGCCGTGGTGATCGCCGTGATCGTCGTCGCAGTCGTGGTGGCCGCGCCGGCTGCGCTTGACGGTGACGGTGCCGGAGACCCACTCGTCGACGTAGGAGCAGTCGACGGAGTTGCGCTCCGTCACGCCGTCCTTGCTGTCGACGAAGTGGAAGTCGCCGAAGGACACGTCCCAGGCCACCGGCTCATAGTTGCGGCCGGTCGCGAGGTCCACGAGCGGCGCGTAGATGTCGTCCGTCGACCCGACCTGGACCGGGCCGGAGCCGCAGTCGATCGTCGCGATGAACGAGAAGTCCGCAGGGTCGGGCAGCGGCTGCTTCGCGGAGGCGGGACCGGCCACGGCCAGGGTCAGAACTAGAGCCGCGAGGGCGGCGAGGGGTAGGCGCATGAATCGAGTCCTTTCGGTTGCGTCCTTCCCTGCCAACATCGGCGCCGCCCTGTAGCCGCGCGACCAGAGCTGGACGCACGTTGGAGCGGGCTCGCCTAGTGCCGCTTCTTGTACAGGTGCTTGACCGTCTCGCAGTGGCGCGTGCGCACGAGGCGGTTGAAGCCGATGTTCACGCGGTCGGAGCCGGGACCGCAGTCGACGGTCGCGCGACCCTGGGCGTAGGCCTCGACGATGTCGTCGCCGGCGCCGCCGAGCACCGTGTTCGGGCCGCCGCCGCGCAGGCGCACCGTGTCGTTGCCGTTGCCGGCGTAGATGCGGTTGCGGCGCGGGCCGCCCTGGAGGAAGTCGTCGCCGTCGCCGCCGAGGATCTTGTTGCTCGCGCGGCTGCCGTAGACCGTGTCGTCGCCGGGGCCGGCGTCGATCAGGTCGGTGCCGAAGCTGGCGCCGTCGTGGTTGCGGTTGCCGAACACGACGTCGTCGCCCGCGTGGCCGAGGATGTGGTCGGGGCCGGGGCCGCCGAGCAGGTTGTCGTTGCGATCCGTGCCGCGCAGCGTGCCGCCCTGGTGCGAGTTCGCGTTGCGCGTCACGCCCTTGGCCGGGTCGTGGGTCTTCTCCTGCTCGACCACGTGCTCGCAGTTGCGGATGTTGCCGCGGCGGATGTCGACGGCGTTGGAGACCCCGCCGCGGAGCGCGTAGGGGTTAATGTAGATGGTGTCGTCGCCCGGGCCGCAGTCCACGGTCTCGACGGCGGTGCCGTTGTTGACGTAGACCGTGTCGTTGCCCTCGCCGGCCTCGATCCGGTCGGGGCCGGAGTCGCTGTAGATCTCGTCGTCGCCGGGGCCGCCGTTGATCGTGTCCGCGCCGCTGCCACCGTGGATCTTGTCGTTGCCGGGGCCACCGTTGAAGCTGTCCGGAGCGGCGCCGCCGTCGAGCTGGTCGTCGCCCTCGCCGCCGTCGAGCGCGTCGTGGCCGAAGCCACCGAGCTCGGTGTCGGCGCCGAGCTCGCCCATCAGCGTGTCGTCGCCGGACCCGCCGTCGAGCAGGTCGTCGCCGCCGCGACCGGAGAGGGCGTCGCCGCCCGTCTCGCCGAAGATCTGGTCGGGGCCCTCGCCGCCGACGACGCGGTCGTTGCCGCCGCCCGCGCGGGCGACCGTGCCCGCGGCGCTCTTGACCGTCATGTGGTCGGCCGCCGGCGAACCGGTGAGCGGACGCGCGTCGGCCGGCGCCGAGACGATGAGCGCGAACAGGGCCACGGCCGCGAAAACGGCGGGGAGTCGACGGGAAAGGAGCATGCCCCTTGAATCGACAGATGGGCGGCAGACTGGAGTCACACCCCCAGCTTGATCGTCCACTTGTCCAGATGGGCGCCGGTGGGTCACGGTCCGCCGCGAGCCCGTCCGCACGCCGAAGCGCCAGGCCCTACGCTCACGCGCCATGGCGCGGGATGTCTACGTCGTCGGCTCGGTCAACGTCGACCTCGTCGTCAAGGCCGCGACGCTGCCGGCGCCGGGCGAGACCGTGGCGGGCGGCACCTTCGAGCGCCACGGCGGCGGCAAGAGCGCCAACCAGGCCGTGGCCGCGGCGCGGCTCGGGGCGCGCGTGCGGATGGTGTGCGCCGTCGGCGACGACGACCTCGGCGAGGAGGCCGTCGCCCTGTTGCGCGCGGAGGGGATCGACGTGTCCGGCGTCGCGCGGCTCGAGGGCAGCGCGACCGGCGTGGCGCTGATCGTGGTCGACGAGGCGGGCGAGAACCAGATCGCGGTCGCGTCCGGCGCGAACGCCGAGCTCGACGCCGGCGCCGTCGAGCACGGCCTGCGCGCGGCCGGCGGCGTCGTCTCGGTCGACGCCGGCGCCGTCGAGCAGGGTCTGCGCGACGCCGCGCGAGGCGTCGTGCTGCTCGGGCTCGAGGTGCCCGATGCGCCCGTGCTCGCGGGGGCCTGGGCCGCGCGCGCGGCGAACCTCCAGCTCGTGCTCAACCCCGCTCCGGCGCGCGCGCTCCCGGGCGAGCTGCTCGACCTCTCCCCCCTGCTGACGCCCAACCGCGACGAGGCGCGCGCGCTCGCCGGCGAGGACGAGCCCGAGCGGGCCGCGCGCGCGCTCGCGGCGCGCACCGGCGCGCCCGTCGTGGTGACGCTCGGCGCCGAGGGCGCGCTCGTGGTCGACGGCGGATCCGTCGATCGCGTCCCCGCGCCGCGCGTCGAGGCGGTCGACACGACCGGCGCAGGCGATGCCTTCAACGGCGCGCTGGCCTGCGAGCTGGCGGGCGGCGGCGCGCTGCTCGACGCGGTCCGCGCCGCGGTCGCGGTCGCCGCCGAGTCGACGCTCACGCCCGGGGCGCGTGCGGTTACCCGGCGGCGTCAGTCGGGGTAGGCCGACGCCATGCCCTCCACTGAATCTCAGACGCTGCTCGCGATCTACCTCCAGGACCACCACGCCGGCTCGACCGGAGGGCTCGAGATGGCGAAGCGCAGCGCGAACGCCAACGGCGGCACGGACTTCGGCGGGCCGCTGACGCGGCTGGCGATGGAGATCGGCGAGGACCGCGACACGCTCAAGCGCATCATGGGCCGGCTCGAGGTCAGCCCCGCGCCGGTCAAGGCGGCGCTGGCGTGGGGCGCCGAGAAGGCGGGGCGGCTGAAGCCCAACGGTCAGCTCCGCGGCTACTCGCCGCTGGGCCGGATGGTCGAGCTCGAGGCGCTCGTCACCGGGGTCAGCGGCAAGCTCAGCCTGTGGCGCGCCCTGAAGACGCTCGCGCCGACCGATCCCCGTCTCGACGCCGCCCAGCTCGCCGACCTCGAGGCGCGCGCCGAGGACCAGCTCGCGCGCCTGCACGGCCTGCGCGACCGCGCAGCGGCGATCGCCTTCAGCTGACGTACATGGCCAGGCATGTATATGCCTGATTAGTTATACTCGTGGTCGTGCCGTCCACCTGGTCCGTGCTCGCCGACCCCCACCGCCGCGCGATGCTCGAGCTGCTGCTCGAGCGCCCGCGGCCCGTCGGCGAGCTCGTCGACCGGCTCGGGCTGACCCAGCCCGGGACGTCCAAGCACCTGCGCGTGCTCCGCGAGGCCGGCCTCGTGCAGGTCCGCACCGAGGCCCAGCGGCGCGTCTACGCGCTCGATCCCGGCCCGCTGGCCGAGCTCGACGTCTGGCTCGCGCCCTACCGGCGCCTGTGGAACGAGCGCCTCGACGCGCTCGGGCGGCACCTCGACCGCACGCCGACCACGGAGGACTGACCATGCACGGGACCTACGAGACGATCGACGGCAAGCCCACCGTGCGCTTCGAGCGCCGCTACCCCCACTCGGTCGACCGCGTCTGGCAGGCCGTGACCGAGCCGGAGGAGCTCGCGCACTGGTTCCCGAGCGCGGTCGAAGTGGACCTGCGGGAGGGTGGGGAGATGTCCTTCACGTTCCCCGGCGGCGAGATGGAGCTCGAGGGACGGGTGATCGAGCTCGACCCGCCGCGCCGCTTCAGCTTCCTGTGGGGCGACGAGCACCTGCAGATCGAGCTCGAGCCCGACGGCGACGGCTGCCGGCTGCGCTTCACGCACGTCCTCTCCACGCGCGAGCAGGCCGCGCGCGACTCGGCCGGCTGGCACGTCTGCCTCGACCGGCTCGAGCGCCTGCTCTCCGGCGACGCCGGAGAGGCCCCGGGGACCGAGGCCACGAGCGAGTGGAGCGAGCTCTACGACGAGTACCAGCGCCGCGGCGCGCCCGCGGGCGTGCCGGTGCCGGGCGTCGAGTAGACGGAATCAACCATCACACGCCGAGTGCGTGGCGGATCGCGTCGAGCGCGGGATCGTGCTCGGCGGCGGCGAGCGTGACGACGAGCGCGCGGTCGTCCGCATCCGGCCGCAGGTCGAAGAACGGGCAGCACTCCCGCTCGACCGCCACCGCCTCGCGCAGCAGCGCCACCGGCACCGCGGCGTCGAAGCGCACAGCGAGCCGGCCGGGCCCCCGCTCGACGGCGGTGGCGTGGCGGGCGAGCGCGCGGTAGCGCTCCGCCTGGCTGCGCAGCCCGGCGGCGTCGAGCCGGCACTCGAGCGGCTCACGCACGGGCTGGGCGACGGGTAGCGTTACGCGTATGGCATCCACAGCGCTCATCCGACCCCGGCGCGGCAGGATCGTGGGAGGGGTGTGCGCGGCCGTCGCGCGGCGTTTCGGCCTCTCCCCGACCGGCGTGCGCGTGCTGTTCGTGGTCTCGATGCTGCTCCCCGGGCCGCAGATCCTCGCCTACCTGGTGCTCTGGATCGTCGTGCCGTCCGAGGACTGACGCGGCAGCGCGGCACTGTCGAGCCGAGCGCGGATCGCGGTGGCCGCGCGGTCGAAGACGACCGGGTCGTGCATGAGCTGGAACTGCTGGTTGGAGGCCGCTCCGAGCGCGTCGAGCTCGAACGCGAGCTGCTCGGGCTCGATCGTAGGGTCGAGCTCGCCGGCCTCCTGCGCCTTGCGGACCTCGCGCGTGAGTAGCCCGAGGAACTGGCGCACGTCCTCCATCACGACCTCGCGGACGGCGTTGTCCGGGCGGCTGTCGAACTCCGCCTTGACAGTGTGGAAGAAGCAGCCGCCTGCGAACTGCTCGCTGCGGAAGTAGGCCAGCCAGTCGCTGATCAGCGACTCGAGCCGCGCGCGGCCGCGGGGGAGCGAGCGCGACGGCTTGACGACGCGCTCGACGAAGCGCCGCCGAGCCGCGTCGATCGTCGCCAGCTGGAGCTCCTCCTTGGAGCCGAAGTGGGCGAACAGGCCGCTCTTGCTCATCTCGAGCGCGCCGGCGAGGCGCCCGATGGTCAGGCCCTCGAGGCCTTCCACCGAGGCGAGGTCGGCGGCCGCCTGCAGGATCGACTCGCGCGTGCGGTTGCCGCGGCGGCGGCGGCCGTCCGCCTCGTCGTCGGCGACGGGCGCGGCGCGGGCGAGCGTCTCCAGCTCCTCGGGGGGCGGCACGGGAAAGAAAGTAGCACGCTCGTTCGCTGATGTGGTACAAAGCACGACCGATCGTGCTTTTTTATCGACCTCCGGAGTCACCATGTCCCAGACCCAGGCGGTGACCACATCCACCCCGGCACCGGCCCTCGCGGCCCCGCGCGAGCGTGCCGTGCTGCTCGTCGCCGCGGGCGCCGCCTTCCTCGCGCTGATCGACACGACCGTGGCGAACCTCGCGGTCGCCGACGTGCGCAGCGACTTCGCCGGCACCTCCGTCGGCAGCGCCACCTGGCTGATCACGATCTACGCGGTCGTGTTCGCCGCGCTGCTCGCCCCGGCCGGCCGTGTGGCCGACGTCGTGGGCCGGCGGGCGCTGCTGCTCGCCGGCGTCAGCGCCTTCACGATGTTCTCGCTCGCGTGCGCGCTCGCCCCCTCGCTCGAGCTGCTGCTCGTCTCGCGCGCCCTCCAAGGGGTCGCCGCAGCCGCGATGATCCCCGCGTCGCTCGCGGTCGTCCTCATGGACACACCGGCCGAGCGCCGGGCCGCGGCCATCGGGACCTGGAGCGCCGCCGGCGCGCTCGCCGCCGCCTTGGGGCCGGCGATCGGCGGCGTGCTCGTCGACGCGGTCGGCTGGCGCGCGCTGTTTCTCATCAACCTGCCGGTCGGCCTCGCGATCGTCGCGGGCTCGCGGCTCGTCCCGCGGTCCGGGCCGCGTCTCGGCCGCCTCCCGGACGGCGTCGGCTCCCTCCTGCTGGGGGTCGGCATCGGCGCGGCGGCGCTGGGGATCTCACAGGGCCCGGGCTGGGGCTGGGGCGACCCGCGGACCGTCGGCGCACTGATCGGCGCGGCCGTCGCGGTGGCGCTCGCGATCCGGCGCTCGCTCCGGCACGCGAGGCCCGCGATCGAGACGGCGCTGTGGCGCTCGCGCTCGTTCGCGGCGGCCAATCTCGCGGCGCTGCTCTACGGCGCCGCGCTGTTCCCGCTCATGCTCGTCGGCGTCCTGTTCCTCGTCGGCGTCTGGGACTACTCGCTGCTCGAGGCCGGCCTGGCGGTGACGCCCGCCGGGATCGCCGCCTCCTTGGTCGCACAGCGAGTCGGACCGCTCGTGGCGCGTCACGGCCCGTGGGTGGTGATCGCCGGCGGGGCCCTCGCGCTCGGCACCGGCACGCTGCTGTCGGCCCTCGGCAAGGATCGCGCGCCTGAGGGACCTGCGGATCGAGATCACCGAGGAGGAGATCCTCGCCGACCTGGCGTGGCCGGGCCCGCCGCCCGGCCGGTGGTCAGCGCAGCAGCACCCGCGCGAGGTTGCCGGTGCCGGCGGCGACCGCGCGGCAGGCGACGGCGGTCGTCGGCAGCATCGCGAGGCCGATCAGCACGCGGAGAACGGAGTAGCCGACCGAGGTGCTGTCGAGCAGCGGGATCGTCGAGTCGTCTGACGGCAGCGCCCAGTCCCAGGCCGGCGAGGTCAGGAAGCCGAGCGCGACGCCCCAGAGCGTCACGGCGAACGTGAAGCCGGCGATCCCGACCGGGAGCAGGACGAGCGAGTAGAGCGTGTCGCGCCAGGAGGCCGGATCGGCGGCGATCACCTTCGTGCGCTCCCACAGGCTGCCGCTCAGGCGGCGCTCACGCCCGGGAATCAGTGTCCCGAGCAGCCACTCGGCCCGCTTGCGCTCCAGCGCGGCGACCGCGCGCATGGCCACCAGCGTGGCGACCAGCACCGGGATGCCGGCGAGCGTGATCAGCAGCCCGAGGCTGAGCGAGAGGCCGGTCACGGCGATCGTGAAGGTGGCGATCCCGAGCGGCAGCCCGAGGACGAGGTACGTGAAGTCGCGGGCCATCACGTCGGGGCGCGGGATCGGCGCGAAGCGGCCGGAGGCGTGGTCTATGGAGATCTCGGTCATGGCTCCAGGTTGCCGCCGCGCAGGGCCTGCGACCATCCCGCAGACCCGCGTCGTAGGGTGCGGGTTGCCTCAGCGCTCGTGCGCAACCCTCGAGCGGCCGATGGGTTCGGAGACACTTGGCCCCGACGAGAAAGGACCGTATGTCCAGTCGCGCCCTCAGCGGCCTTGGAGCGTTCGTGCTCCTCGCACTGCTCTCGATCATCCCGGCCGCGTCGGCCAACCACATTCCCGGCCGTCCCTGCCACGGCTGCGCGTCACACGCGTACTGGCCGACCATCCACGGCAAGTTCAAGAAGGCCAACCACGGGCGCTCGGCGCGCTTCGTCGGCTCCCGGAAGTCCGATGAGCTGCTCGGCCACCATGGCTCCGACGTGCTCAGCGGCCGCGGGCGGTCGGACATCCTGTGGGGCGACCACGACGGCGTGGCCCAGCCCACGAGCCAGAACGACCTGATCTTCGGCGGCTCGGGCAACGACTTCATCTACGGCTCCCACGGCCGCAACACGATCTACGCCGGCAGGGGCAACGACGCGATCTCGGTCCACTACGGGCGCGGGCTCGTCGACTGCGGCCCGGGGCGCGACATCTACCACGTCGCGCGCTCAATCAGGAAGCGCTACCGCTTCGTCCACTGCGAGAAGGTCGACTACCGCTCCGAGCGCAGGCGCGGCGGCGGGCTGCGGCCGCTGCCCTGACAGGACAGCGGCCAGGCGCCGCTAGGCCTTGATGAGCGGCTTGACCGCCTTCAGGACCGCGCCCTTGGAGAGCGTCTTGTCGAACGCGCCCGTCGTCGGGTCCATCCCGTCGAGGAAGCGCAGCGCCGCGGCGTGGCGCGCCTCGACCTGCACGATGCTGCCGGCGGCCGCGAGCACGTCCTTGCTCTGGATCATCGGCGCCGCGCCGTTGTAGGCCGACACGCCGGTGTCCTCGAGCGTGATCGCGAGCTTCACGAAGTCCTTCTGGGACTTGAGGCCGAACGCGAACGTCGGCGACGCGACGGGCTTGCCACCGAGCTGCTTGATGGTGGCCATGAGCGCCTTGACGTGCTCCTGCTCGTTGGCGCCGAACTCCTTGGCCAGCGACTTGTACTGGCCCTTCAGCGAGAGCTTGCTCGCCTGCCGGTAGAAGTCCGCCTCGAGGTACTCGAGGGTGAGGGCGAAGTTGAGGATGTCGACGTCCCCGCCGCCGCCCTGCGCGAGCGCCTGGCCCACCCAGGGGGTGACCGACGCGACGCCGACCGCGGCGCCGGTGGCGAGCGCGCCGCGGACGAGGAACGCCCCGCGGCTGATGCCTTGGATCTCGATGTTTTCCATGTGGTTCGTGACCTTTCGCGCTAGGAGACCAGGAAGGGCTTGACGGCCTTGAGGACCTCGTCTGCGGTCGCCGGCTTGGCGAACGCGCCGGAGGCCGGGGGCTTCTTCGTGGCGAGGTTGAGGACGGCGGCGTGGCGGGCCTCCACCGAGTGGATGGAGAGCGCCGCGGCGAGGATCTGCTTGTCCTGGATGTTCCCCGCCTGGCCCAGATAGGCGTTGGCGCCGAGGTTCTCGACGGTCGTGGCGAGAGCGAGGATCGAGTTCGCGCTGTCGAGCGGGAACTTCGCCTTTGGCTTGGAGGCCGGCTTGCCGCCCGCCTTCTGGATCAGCGCCATCAGCGCGTCGACGTGCTCCTGCTCCTCGGAGCCGAACCGCTTCGCGGTCTCGAGGAGCTTGCCCTTGAGCATGCCGCTCGCCGCCGCATCGTTGTAGAACTGGGTCTCGAGGTACTCGAGCGTCAGCGCGTAGTTGGCGATCCCGAGATCGCCCTTGCCGAACTGCTCGGTGCCGGACGTGCTCGCCGTCGACGTGCTCGCCGGCGTGGCCTTGCTGCTTGCGCTGCTCGAGCTCTTGCTGTCGCCGCCACAGGCGGCGATGAACGCCGCCAGCGAGGCCGCGACGCCCGTGCCGCCGGCCTGGCGCAGGAACTTCTTGCGCGAGGACGGGTCCGAAGCGAGCTCACGCACCGCGTTGGATGCTTCAGGCATCTTGATTGCTCCTTCCGAGGTTGTGCATGCCACCCATGCGCGGTCCGCCGCCCCGCCGGATGACTCGGCCGGCCGAAGTTGGCGCGCAAAGCCGTGTGATCCGCTCGCGCCATCCGAGCCGCACAGCCGGCATGAGCCCACGCCTCCCCCTCGCCCTCGCCCTGCCGCTGCTGCTCGCCGGCTGCGGCGCCGAGAAGGCCGCGCCGGCCGCCACCGCGCCGCGCGCGGCGACCGTCGCGATCGCGACCTTCAAGTACAAGCCGGCAGCCGTGCACATCCGCGCGGGCGGGAAGGTCGCGTGGGTCAACCGCGACAGTGCCGGCCACACCGCCACCTTCACCACGGGCCCGTCCAAGCTCGACACCGACCGCCTCGAGCGCGGCGACCGCGCCTCACTCACCTTTCCGAACGCCGGCCGCTACGCCTATGTCTGCGCCTTCCACGCCTTCATGAAGGGCGAGGTCGTCGTCGACAAGTGATCCGCCCACGGGCGAGCGACGCATCCCCTGGTACAAACTTCGAACGAGAAGGGAACCGCCATGCCTTTCAGCGTCGGTCCGATGGAACTTGTGATCGTGCTCGTGCTCGCCCTCGTGATCCTGGGCCCCAAGCGCCTCCCCGAGGCCGGCAAGGCCGTCGGCAAGGGCATGCGCGAGTTCAAGGACTCGATCGCCGGCCGCTCGTCCGACGAGGACGACGAGCCCGCCACGATCTCCGCCCCCATGCAGGCGGAGAAGACCCTTTAGCTCCCAGGCAGCATCCCGCGCTCGCGCAGCGCGGCGACGACCGCGCGAGCGCCGTCCTCGGCGCTGAGCGCGGTCGTGTCGAGGCGGACCTCCGGGTTCTCCGGGGGCTCGTAGGGGGAGTCGATGCCGGTGAAGTTCGCCAGCTCGCCGCGCCGCGCCTTGGCGTAGAGGCCCTTCGGGTCGCGCTGCTCGGCGATCTCGAGCGGAGTGTCGACGAACACCTCGAGGAACTCGCCCTCCTCCATCAGCCCGCGCGCCATCCGGCGCTCGGAGCGGAACGGCGAGATGAACGACACGAGCACGATCAGGCCGGCGTCGGTCATCAGCCGGGCGACCTCGCCGATGCGGCGGATGTTCTCGACGCGGTCGGCCTGCGTGAAGCCGAGGTCCTTGTTGAGGCCGTGGCGGACGTTGTCGCCGTCGAGCATGTAGGTGTGGCAGCCGAGGCGGTGCAGCTCGATCTCGACCAGGTTGGCGATCGTCGACTTGCCGGCGCCCGAGAGGCCGGTGAACCACAGGACGCTCGGCGTCTGGGCCTTCTGCGCCGCCCGCGCGGCCTTGTCGACGTCGACCGCCTGCCAGCGCACGTTCGCCGAACGGCGCAGCGCGTAGCGCAGCATCCCCGCGCCGACCGTGTCGTTCGAGATGCGGTCGATGAGGATGAACGCGCCGGTCTCGCGGTTCTCGTCGTACGGGTCGAACGCGACCTGGCGGTCGAGCTCGAGGTCGCACACCCCGATCTCGTTGAGCTCGAGCTTGGTCGCGGCGAGGTGCTCGCGCGAGTCGACGTTGAGCTTGTACTTGAGCGGCGCGATCGTCGCGGTGGCGATCTGCGAGCCGATCCGCATCAGGTAGTTGCGCCCGCGGTACATCGGGTCGTCGGCCATCCACACGACCGTCGCCTCGAACTGGTCGGCAACGCCGGGCGGGGCGTCCGCGCTGGAGATCATGTCGCCACGGCTGGCATCGATCTCGTCGGCGAGCGTGAGCGTCACGGCCTGGCCGGCGACGGCCGCGTCGAGGTCGCCGTCGTAGGTGACGATCCGCTCGATCCGGGTGCGGGAGTCGCGCGGCAGCACGCGGATCTCGTCGCCGGGGTGGATCGTGCCGCCCGCGATCGTGCCGGCGAAGCCGCGGAAGTCCGAGCTCGGCCGGCTCACCCCCTGGACCGGCATCCGGAACGGCGCGCCCTCCATGCGTTCGAGGTCGACCTCCACCGTCTCGAGGTAGCCCATCAGCGTCGGCCCGTCGTACCACGGCATCCACTCGCTCGGCTCGACCACGTTGTCGCCCGCGAGCGCGGACACGGGGATGCAGGTCACGTCGGGGAGGCCGATCTCCCCGGCGAACTCGCGGTAGGCGGCCGCGATCTCGCGGTAGCGGGCCTCCGAGTGCTCGACGAGGTCCATCTTGTTGATCGCCAGCGCGACGTGGCGGATGCCCAGCAGCGCCACCAGGTGGGAGTGACGGCGCGTCTGGCGCAGCACGCCCTTGCGCGCGTCGAGCAGGATCACGGCGCAGTCGGCGGTCGAGGCGCCCGTGACCATGTTGCGCGTGTACTGCTCGTGGCCGGGGGTGTCGGCGACGATGAAGTGGCGCCGCGGCGTCGAGAAGTAGCGGTGCGAGACGTCGATCGTGATGCCCTGCTCGCGCTCTGCCGAGAGCCCGTCGAGCAGCAGCGCGAAGTCGAGCTCGCCGTCGACGGTGCCGTCGCGCCGCGAATCGGCCTCGAGTGCCGCGAGCTGGTCGTCGAGGATCAGCCCCGACTCGTACAGCAGCCGCCCGATCAGCGTGCTCTTGCCGTCGTCGACGCTGCCGCAGGTGATGAAGCGCAGCAGGTCCTGGGCGCTCAGAAGTACCCCTCCTGCTTCTTGCGCTCCATCGAGGCGGCGGCGTCGTGGTCGATCACGCGGCCCTCGCGCTCGGACGTCCGCGAGGCCCGCATCTCCTCGACGATCGCGGCGACGCTCGTGGCGGAGCTCTCCACCGCGCCCGTGAGCGGGTAGTCGCCGAGCGTGCGGAAGCGGACCCGCACCATCTGCGGCTGCTCGCCGTCCTCGAGCGGCATGCGGTCGTCGTCGACCATCAGCAGCGTCCCGTCGCGCGTCACGACCGGCCGCTCGGCGGCGAAGTAGAGCGGCACGACCGGGATCTCCTCCTGCGCGATGTACTCCCAGACGTCGAGCTCGGTCCAGTTGGAGAGCGGGAAGACCCGGATCGACTCGCCGCGGCGCTTGCGCGCGTTGTAGAGGTGCCACAGCTCCGGCCGCTGGTTCTTGGGATCCCAGCGGTGCTGCGCCGAGCGGAAGGAGAAGACGCGCTCCTTGGCGCGCGACTTCTCCTCGTCGCGCCGCGCGCCGCCGAAGGCCGCGTCGAACCCACGCTCGTCGAGCGCCTGCTTGAGCGCTTGAGTCTTCATGACGTCGGTGTGGACCTGGGAGCCGTGGTCGAACGGGTTGATCCCGCGCTCGACGCCCTCCTGGTTGATGTGCACGAGCAGCTCGAGGCCGAGCTCGGCCGCCATCCGGTCGCGGAACGCGTACATCTCGCGGAACTTCCACGTGGTGTCGACGTGCAGCAGCGGGAACGGCGGCCTGCCCGGGTGGAACGCCTTCATGGCGAGGTGCAGCATCACCGAGGAGTCCTTGCCGATCGAGTAGAGCATCACGGGGTTCTCCGCCTCGGCGGCGACCTCGCGCATGATGTGGATGCTCTCCGCCTCGAGGCGCTGGAGATGGCTCAGGCTCACGCCATCGAGCGTACTGGCGCTCCTCTCCGCACCGCGTCGAGCATCCGCTCGCGCAGCGACGGCTCGCGGTCGACCGCCTGGAGGGCGGAGGCGCGCACGCGCAGGTAGACGCCCAGGCGGCTGGTGGCCTGGAACGGGTCGGCGATCGTGCGGCCCGTCTTGAGCGACAGGGCGGCGGCGGCGACGCCGTCGATCTCGCCGATCAGGATCCGGCCGGTCAGCGGGCGGGCGCCGTCGAGGGCGGCGAGGCGCCGCAGGTCGTCGGCGTCGTGCTCGGTGGCAAGTCGCATCACGTAGGTGTTGGCGGGCAGCATGTCGGTCTCCTGGGCTTGGGGTCGTGCCTCTCAGACGTCCAGCGCTGTGCCGTATTCCCCCGTGAAGGGTAATTCCGTTCCATCCCCTCGAAAAGGAGCGTCTCCGTGGCCAGCCAGATCAGCGAGAAGGAAGCCAGACAGGTCGCCGAGAGCGCGCGCGAGCAGGGCTGGGAGAAGCCCAGCTTCGGCAAGGAGCTCTTCCTCGGCAACCTGCGGCTCGACCTCATCCACCCGCAGCCGAGGCTCGATCCCGCCGCCGTCGAGAAGGGCGAGGCGTTCCTCGCCCGCCTGCGCGAGTTCCTCGTCGAGCAGGTCGACCCGCTCGAGATCGAGCGCACTGCCCAGATCCCCGACGCCGTCGTCGACGGGCTCAAGGCGCTCGGCGCGCTGGGCATGAAGGTGCCCGAGTCCTACGGCGGGCTCGGCCTCTCGCAGGTCCACTACAACCGCGCGCTCGCGCTGGCCGGCACCTGGCACGCGGCGCTGGCCACGCTGCTCTCCGCCCACCAGTCCATCGGCGTCGCCGAGCCGCTGATGGGCTTCGGCTCCGAGGAGCAGAAGCAGAAGTGGCTGCCGCTGGTCGCGCGCGACCACATCTCCGCCTTCCTGCTGACCGAGCCCGACGTCGGCTCGGACCCGGCGCGCCTCGCCACCACGGCCGAGCCCACCGAGGGCGGCTACGTCCTCAACGGCCGCAAGCTGTGGGCGACCAACGGCGCCGTCGCGGACATCGTCGTCGTGATGGCCCAGGTCCCGAAGTCAGAGGGACACGGGGGCGGCATCACGGCGTTCGTCCTCGACTACACGACCGACGGCGTCTCCGTCACGCACCGCAACCAGTTCATGGGCCTGCGCGGGATCGAGAACTCGGTGACGCTGCTCGAGGACGTCCTCGTCCCGGCCGAGAACGTCATCGGGAAGGAGGGCCAGGGCCTCAAGATCGCCCTCACGACGCTCAACACCGGCCGGCTCGCGCTGCCGGCCATCTGCGTCGGCGTCTCCAAGCTCGCGACCAAGGTGGCACGCGAGTGGTCGAAGGAGCGCGTGCAGTGGGGCCAGCCCGTCGGCAAGCACGACGCCGTGGCGCAGAAGATCGCCTTCATCGCCGCGACCTCGTTCGGCCTCGAGGCGATGCTCGACGTCTCGAGCCGGCTCGCGGACGACAAGAAGCACGACATCCGCATCGAGGCTGCGCTCGCCAAGCTCTACGCCTCCGAGCTCGGCTGGCAGGTCACCGACGAGCTGATGCAGGTGCGCGGCGGCCGCGGCTACGAGACCGCGGAGTCGCTGAAGGCGCGCGGCGAGAAGCCGGTCCCGGTCGAGCAGCTGATGCGCGACATGCGCATCAACCGCATCTTCGAGGGCTCGACGGAGATCATGCACCTGCTGATCGCCCGCGAAGCAGTCGACCAGCACCTCGAGGTGGCGGGCGAGCTGCTCGAGGGCGACGGCGACCTCAAGGCCAAGGCGCGCTCGGCCGTCGAGGCGGGCAAGTTCTACTCGCGCTGGCTGCCGCAGCTCGCGGTCGGCAAGGGCCAGCGGCCCGGCTCCTACGAGGAGTTCGGCGCGCTCGCCGGCCATGTCCGCTACGCCGAGCGGTCGTCGCGCAAGCTCGCGCGCTCGACGTTCTACGCGATGAGCCGCTGGCAGGCGAAGCTCGAGAAGAAGCAGGCGGTGCTCGGGCGCATCGTCGACATCGGCGCGGAGCTCTACGCGATCTCGGCGGCGGCGGTCTACGCGCAGACGCTGCGCGAGGAGCACCCCGAGCGCGGCGACGAGGCGGTCGAGCTGGCCGACCTCTTCATCCGCCAGGCCCGGCGGCGCGTGGAGGCGCTGTTCGGCGAGCTGTTCTCCAACGACGACGACGCCAACTACGGGCTCGCCCAGCAGGTGCTCGAGGGGCGCCACACCTGGCTCGAGGAGGGGATCGCGGACCCGGCGGGCGACGGCCCGATGCTCGCCGAGCGGCCCGCGGAGGTGTCCCGCAGCGAGTAAGTGGGCACACGTTCGGCAAGGGAGTGGCGACAAGGGGGTCGGACGTGTCTGACAGCACAGCCGGAGCAGCGGGACGCTTCACGCGCAAGGAGTCTGAGGCGGCCATGGACTGGCAGGCGATCGAGGGCTCGCCCGAGTTCCAGGAGCTCGTGAAGGCGCGGCGCTCGTTCCTCGTGCCGGCGACGATCCTCTTCCTCGTCTTCTCGCTCGGGTATCTGCTGCTGGCGGCCTTCGTCCACGGCTTCATGGGCAAGCAGGTCTTCGGCGGGATCCCGGTCGCGTTCCTGGCCGCGCTCACGCAGGTGCTGCTGACCTGGGCGATCACGTGGGCCTACCTGCGCAAGGCCGACAGCACGTTCGAGCCGCTCGAGCGGCGCGCCGCCGAGGCGGCGCCCCGCGTAGCCGAGGGGAGCGCGCGATGACCGTCTTCGCCGCCGACCTCAAGGTCCTCCCCCTCGCCGTCTTCGGCGTGGTGCTCGCCATCACGCTCGGGGTCACCTTCTGGGCCGCCAGGCGCACCAGCAGCGCGTCGGACTTCTACGCCGCCGGTCGCGGCATCACCGGCTTCCAGAACGGCTGGGCGATCGCGGGCGACTACATGTCGGCCTCGTCGTTCCTCGGCTTCGCGGGCCTGATCTTCCTGTTCGGCGTCGACGCCTTCGTCGGCCTGATGGCCGCGATCGTCGCGTTCGTCCCCGTCCTGCTGTTCCTCGCCGAGCGGATGCGCAACTCGGGCAAGTACACGCTCGCCGACGTGCTGTCGTTCCGGCTGCGCGAGCGCCCGGCCAGGCTCGTCACCGCGGCCGGCACGCTCTCGGTCGTCCTGATCTACCTCGTCGCGCAGATGGTCGGCGCCGGCGCGCTGATCCAGGCGCTGACGGGCGTCAGCTTCACCCCGGCCGTGATCGGCGTCGGCGTGTTCATGCTCGCCTACGTGATCTTCGGCGGCATGCTCGCCACGACGTGGGTGCAGATCATCAAGGCGACGCTGCTGATGGCCGCCGGCACCGTGCTGACGCTGTTCGTGCTGGCCAAGGTCGGCTTCAGCCCGGTCGAGCTGTTCTCGCGCGCCTCCCAGCATCATCCGAAGGGGGGCGCCTACCTCAAGCCCGGCCTGCAGTTCGACTCCGGCCTCGCGCTGCTTTCGTTCGGCGTCGCGTTCGTGTTCGGCACCGCCGGGCTGCCGCACATCCTCATGCGCTTCTTCACCGTGCCGGACGCCAAGGCGGCGCGCGGCTCGGTCGGCTGGGCCGTGTTCCTGATCGGCACCTTCTACATCATGGTCATGATCGTGGGCGTCGGCGCGCGCGCGATCCTCTCGCCCGCCGGCGGCAAGGCGGCCGGCCCGACCGGCAACCTCGCGATCCCCGAGCTCGCGCAGACCCTCGGCGGCGGCAAGGGCTCCGCCGGCGGTGACATCTTCCTCGCCATCATCTCGGCGGTCGCGCTCGCCACGATCCTCGCGGTCGTGGCCGGGCTCGTGATCTCGGCCTCGGGCGCGGTGGCCCACGACCTGTGGTCCAACGTCATCCGCAAGGACCGCGAGTCCGAGCGCGAGGAGGTCTGGGTGGCCAAGCTGGCGGCGATCGGGATCGGCGTGCTGGCGATCGTCCTCGCGCTCGCCGGCGGCGCGGGCTTCAACATCTCCGTGCTCGTGGGCATGGCGTTCTGCTTCGCCGCGAGCGTCAACTTCCCGGCGCTCCTGCTGGCGCTGTGGTGGCGGCGCTTCAACACCATGGGCGCCGTCGTCGGGATGCTCAGCGGGCTGATCGCCTCGACCGCGCTGATCGCGATGAGCGCGCCGGTATGGCCGGGCGCCGACTCCGACACGGGCTCGCCGCTCGGCTCACTCGGGCTCGACAACCCCGCGATCTTCTGCATCCCGCTCGGGTTCCTCGGGTGCTGGCTGGGCACGGTGCTGTCGTCGGAGAAGGGCAACGAGCGCGAGTACCACGAGCTCTACGTCCGCTCGGAGACCGGCCTCGGCTCCGAGGCGGCCGAGCCGGTGCGCGGCAAGCCGCGCGAGCCCCGGACCCCGGAGCGCGCGGCGGAGCCCGTCCGCTAGCCCGTGACGGCCGCCGTCGTCGAGCTCGCGCAGGAGCTCGTCCGGACCCGCACGGTCAACCCTCCCGGCGACGAGGAGAAGGCCGCGTCCATCCTGGGGGCGCGGCTCGAGGCGGCCGGGCTCGAGGTGAGCGCGCACGAGTTCGCGCCGGGGCGAACCAGCCTCGTCGCGCGGACGCGCAGCCGCGGCGAGCGCCCTGCGCTGTGCCTGACCGGGCACCTCGACACGGTGCCGCTGGGCCGCGCGGACTGGTCGCGCGACGCGTTCGCCGCCGAAATCGACGGCGACCGTCTGTACGGGCGGGGCACGAGCGACATGAAGGGCGGGACGGCGGCGATCGTCGTCGCCGCCGAGCGGATCGCTGCGCTCGGCGAGGGCGACGCGGGGCTCGAGCTGGTGCTGTGCGCGGGCGAGGAGACCGGCTGCGAGGGCGCGCTGGCGCTGGCGCAGGCGAAGAGCGCGCTCGGGCAAGCGGGCGCCGTGCTGGTGGCGGAGCCGACGACGAACCACCCGTGCCTGGCGCACAAGGGCGTCGTGTGGGCCGACGCGGTGGCGCGCGGGAAGACGGCCCACGGCTCGATGCCACACCTCGGCGAGAACGCGATCTACAAGCTCGCACGCGCCGTCGCGCGGCTCGAGGACTTCGCGCTCGAGGCCGAGGAGCACCCGCTGCTCGGCCTGCCGACGGTCTCGCTCGGGACGATGTCGGGCGGCATCAACATCAACTCGGTCCCCGACTACGCGACGGCCGGGATCGACGTCCGCACCGTGCCGGGCATGAGCGGCGACGACGTGCTGGCGGCGCTCGCGGCGCGGCTCGGCGACGAGGTCGAGCTCGAGCCGCGCGTGGTGCTCGACCCGATCGACACCGACCCCGCCGACCGCTGGGTGCAGGAGGTCTTCGAGGTCATGGGCCCGCTGATCGGCGAGACGCCCGAGCCGCGCGGGCTCGCCTACTTCACCGACGCCGCCGCGCTCTCCCCCGCGTACGGGCGGCCGCCGACGATCATCTGCGGTCCCGGCGACGCCGAGCAGGCCCACCGCACCGACGAATCCTGCTCCGTGGCGGCGCTCGAGGCGAGCGCCGAGGGCCTGTTCGAGATCGCCCGTCGCTGGTGTGGCCTAGCCTGAGGCGCAATGGCCCGCCTCCGGCTCATCGCCGCCGCTGCCGCGCTCTGCCTGTGCGTGGGCGCCGCGCCCGCGCGCGCCGACTGGAGCGGCGACGGCCCCGCCGACGTGCTCGCGGTCGACTCCGGCGGCAGGCTGCTGCTGTATCGCGGCACGGCCGCCGGCCGCTTCGCCGCGGGCGGCGGTCAGCCGATCGGCACCGGCTGGGGGTCGTTCACCGCGCTGCTCGCGCCCGGCGACTGGAGCAGGGACGGCAAGCCGGACCTGCTCGCCCGCACCTCCGACGGCAAGCTGCTGATGTACCGCGGCAACGGCTCAGGCGGCTTCCTCAACGGTCACGGTGAGCAGATCGGAAGCGGCTGGCAGTCGCTCACCGCGCTGCTCACCCCGCGGGACTGGAACGGGGACGGCAAGCCCGACATCCTCGCCCGCACCTCCGACGGCAAGCTGCTGATGTACCGCGGCAACGGCTCGGGCGGCTTCCTCCAGCCCACCGCCCAGCAGATCGGCAGCGGCTGGCAGTCGCTCACCGCGCTGCTCGCGCCCGGCGACTGGAACGGTGACGGCAAGTCGGACATCCTCGCCCGCACGTCCGACGGCAAGCTGCTGATGTACCGCGGCAACGGGTCGGGCGGCTTCCTCCAGCCCACCGCCCAGCTGATCGGCTCCGGCTGGCAGAGCTTCAACGCGCTGTTCGCCGGAGGTGACTTCAGCGGCGACGGCAGGCCCGACATCCTCGCCCGCGACTCGGGCGGGCTGCTGTTCGTGTATCGCGGCAACGGCCGGGGCGGCTTCGTCACGGGCCAGCGCGAGCAGATCGGCAGCGGCTGGAGCTCGCTGGGCAGCCTGCTGCTGGCATGGGACCCGCCGCGCGCGGCGCCTCCCCCACCGCCGGCGCCCGCCGCACCGCCCAGCGTTCCGCTCACGAACGGGAGCGCCAAGCTCTACGCGGGCAAGCACTGCACGCGGCCCGGCGGCCGCCTCAAGGTCCGGATGCGCATCCGCCAGCGCGCCGGCCGCAGCCCGGCGCGCGTGCTGTTCGTCGTCTTCTTCGTGCGCCACGGCGCACGCCGGGTGGACCACCGGCGGCCGTTCGTCGTGCGCCTGCGGATGCACCAGCGGGCCGGCAGGCGCGGGCGCGTCTACGCGCGGGTGTTCTACCGGCGCTCGGACTCGCGCAAGCTGCGCCACAAGACGGTGTCGCGCAAGTTCAAGATGTGCCGCCTGGCGCGCTGAGCGCGCCCTCGACCCAGGCGGCGGCCCCCAGCAGCCGCTCCTCCCCGCCCGGCAGGCCGACGAGCTGGACCCCGATCGGCATCCCGGCCGGGCCGGCCAGCCCCGGGACGCTGATCGCGGGCGCGCCCAGGAACGTCCACGCGCGGCACAGCAGCGGATCGCCGGTGTGGCCCTCGGTGCGGAGCGGCGCCTCTCCGAGCACGCCGGGCACGAGCAGGGCGTCGAAGCCGGCCAGCACCCCGGGCAGCGCCGTGCGGCAGCGGTCCCCCAGCGCCGCGGCCGCCTCGGCCTCCTCCGCCGTGACCGCGCGACCGCGCTCGATGTAGTCGCGCATCGCCGGCGAGAGCCCGTCGTTGTGCTCGCGCCACTCGGGCTCGAGGTTGAGCGCGACGTCGAAGGCCATGGCGGTCTCCTGCGCCTGGGCGACCCCGGCGAACTCCGGCGGCAGCTCCACCTCCGACGCGCCCAGCCGGGCGGCCGCGTCCTCGACGGCGGCCCGCCCGGCGTCCTCCAGCGCGTGCCACCACGGCGTGCGGGCGAAGGCGAGCCGCGGCTCGCGCGGCGGCGGCACGTCCCAGCTGCCCGGCAGCGCCGCGTCCGCCACGCTGCGGCCGAGCAGCCCAAGCGTGTCGAGGCGATCGCTCAACCGCTTGATCCCGGCGATCGAGCGCCAGCCGTGGGTCGGCTTGAAGCCGGCGATGCCGCAGAACGACGCCGGCCGGATCACCGAGCCCGCCGTCTGGGTCCCGAGCGCGAGCGGCACCATCCCGGCGGCGACGGCCGCGGCCGAGCCGCTCGAGGAGCCGCCGGGCGTCCGCGCCGGATCGAGCGGGTTGACCGTCGGCGGCGGCTTGTAGGTCGCGAACTCCGTCGTCACGGTCTTGCCCAGTACGACCGCGCCGGCCTCGCGCAGCCACGCGACGCAGTCCGCATCGCGCCGGGGCCGGTGGCGGGCGTAGATCGGCGAGCCGTACTCGGTCGGCAGGTCGGCGGTGTCGATGACGTCTTTGACGCCGACCGGGATGCCGTGGAGCGGGCCGCGCTGGGACTCGGCGTCGCGCTCGCGCGCCTGCGCGAGCGCCGCCTCCTCGTCGAGGTGCGCCCACGCCCGCAGCTCGGGCTCGCGCGCCGCGATCCGCTCGAGACACGCGGAGACGAGCTCCTCGGAGCTCAGCTCGCGCGCGGCGAGCAGTCTCGATGCCTCGGTGGCGGAGAGCATCGCCGCAGAGTACGCGGGACGATAGTTCGCTACACTAATTAGCAATGCGTATCACCACCACGTCCGATCTGGCCGTCCGCCTCCGCCTCGCGATCACGCGGACCTCGCGGCGGTTGCGCCAGGAGGCCGGCACCGGGCTCAGCCCGACGCTGACCTCGGCGCTGGCGACGATCGACAACCACGGCCCGCTGACCCCCTCCGAGCTCGCGTCGCGCGAGCGCGTGCAGCGGCCCACGGCCACGCGGCTGGTGGCGCGGCTCGAGGAGCTCGGCGTGCTGCAGCGCGCCGCCGACCCCACCGACCGCCGCTCCTCGCTGCTCTCAGTCACACCCGAGGGCCACGCACTGCTCGAGGAGATGCGCGGCCGCAAGACCGCCTACCTCGCCCACCGCATCGAGCGGCTCGGCCCCGAGGAGCGCGCCGCGCTCGACCGCGCCGCCGCGATCCTCGAACGGCTGCTGGAGGACGATCGCGCGTGAGCGCGGGCCTCCAGCGCACATTCTCCTCCCTCTCCGTCCCGAACTACCGCCGGTACTTCACCGGTCAGGTCATCTCGATCTCCGGCAACTGGATGCAGATCGTCGCCGAGATGTGGCTGATCGTGCAGCTCACGGGCTCGGGCGTGTCGGTCGGCGTGACCGCCGCGCTGCAGTTCCTCCCGATGCTGCTGTTCGGCGCCTGGGGCGGCCTGCTCGCCGACCGCGTGCCGAAGCTCCGCCTGCTCCAGTACACGCAGGCGCTGATGGCGCTGCCCGCGCTGACGCTGTGGATCCTGACCGCAACGGGCGACATCGCGCCCTGGATGGTGTTCGGCCTCGTCCTCGCCCGCGGCTCGGTGCTCGCGATCGACAACCCCGCGCGCCAGGCCTTCGTGATGGAGCTCGTCGGCCACGAGCGGATCGTCAACGCCGTCTCGCTGAACTCCGTCGTCGTCCACTGCTCGCGGATCGCGGGCCCGGCCGCCGCGGGCACCGTGATCGCGCTGTTCGGCGTCGGCCCCTGCTTCGCGATCAACGCGGCCTCCTTCGTCGCGATGCTCGTCGCGCTGGCGCGCATGGACCGCTCGGCGCTGCTCATCTCCGTCCCCGCGCGGCGGATGCGCGGCGACGTGCGGCTCGCGCTGCGCCACGTGCGCGCCACGCCGGCGCTGTGGATCCCGCTCGCCGCGATGGTGCTGGTCGGCACGTTCTCGTTCAACTTCCAGGTCCTGATGCCGCTGCTCGCCCACTCGACCTGGCACGGCACCGCCACGACCTACGCGGTCATGACGATGGCGATGGCGATCGGGTCCGTCGGCGGCGCGCTGCTGACCAGTGGCCTCAAGCAGGTCTCCTCCCGCATGATCGTCGGCGCGGCCGCCCTGTTCGGGGTCTTCGAGCTGCTCGCCGCCGCGGCCCCCTCGCTGCCGCTGCAGATCCTGGCGCTCGTGCCCCTCGGCGCCGTGTCCGTGACGTTCGCCGCGGGCGTCAACTCGTCGCTGCAGCTCGCCGCCTCGCCGGAGATGCGCGGGCGCGTGATGTCGCTCTACTCCGTCGTCTTCCTCGGCTCGACGCCGATCGGCGCGCCGCTGGTGGGCTGGCTCGCCGAGGTCGCGAGCCCGCGTGCCGGGATGGCGCTCGGCGGCGCGGCCGCGCTCGTGGCGGCGGCCGGCGCACGGGTCGCGTACGCGAGGCAGGCCGCGGGCAAACTGGAGGGATCGACCCGATCGCCGACACGCGAGCGCGCCGTTATCGCCTCGGCCTGATCGTCCCGAGCTCCAACGTCACGATGGAGACGGAGATCCCGGCGCTGCTGCAGGAGCACTGGCGCAGGCTCGACCTCGGCGGCTGCGACGCGCTCGTGCTCTCAGCCTGCGTGCAGATGCCCTCGCTGCCCTCGATCGACCCGGTCGAGCGGGCGTGCGGGCTGCCCGTGCTCTCCGCCGCCACCGCCACGACGTTCGCGATGCTCGACGCGATCGGCCTCGCCACGCGCATCCCGCGCGCCGGGCGGCTGCTCTCGGGCGAGGCCTCCGCGACGAGAACGAAGGCGGATCGGAAGAGCTAGACGGAGCGGCGAGGCCGGCGCGAAGGGCGCCGGCCTCCTGCCCGCCTCAGAACGCCATCCCGGGCGCCACGCGCGCCTCGACCAGCCGTGGCGCGCTCGCGGCGATGCCGTCGCGCAGCGCCTCGGTCAGCGCCTCGCGGCCGTCCACGCGCACCGACTCGACGCCATAGCCCTCGGCCACCGCGGCGACGTCGAGCGCGGGCAGGTCGAGCCCGGGCGCCCCGGTGACCTGCTCGATCTCGCCGAACCACTTGAGGATCGCGTACTCCTCGTTGCGCAGCACGAGGAACGTGACCGGGACATCGTAGGCGACGGCGGTCCAGAACGACTGGATCGCGTACTGGGCGGAGCCCTCGCCGAGCACGCACACCACCGGCCGGCCGGGCTCGGCCATCTGCACGCCGATCGACGCGGGCAGCGCGAAGCCGAGGCCGCCGCCGGCGGTGAAGTAGTAGGAGCCGGGGCGCGAGAGCCGCAGCCGGTCGCGGATCGCGAACGTCGTGGCGGGCGACTCGGGCACCACCACGCCGCCGTCCGGGAAGGCGTCGGCGAGCGCGGCGATCGCCGCCGACGGGCTCATCGGGTCCGAGTCCTCGGGCGGCGCCGAGGGCGCGCGCGGCGCGGGCGCCGCGCGTTCGGAGGGGTCGAGCTCCGCCAGCAGCGCCTCCAGCGTGAGCTTGACGTCGGCCACGATCGCGTCGCCCATCGGCGCCCGCGCGGCCTCGTCCGGGTCGCTCGTGATCGCCACCAGCGCGGCGCCCTCGGGCAGCAGCGGCCCGGGGAGGTTGGGGTAGTAGGCGAACACGGACGAGCCCGCGACGAGGATCACGTCGTGGCCCGCGAGCGTCTCGGAGACCGGGCCGACCGCGGGCGGCAGCACGCCCTGGAAGTGCGGGTGGTCCTCGGGGAAGCCGATGCGGCCGCCGCCGGTGGCGGGCGCTGCCCAGACCGGCAGCCGCAGCGTCTCGGCGAGCGCGACCGCGGCGTCCCAGCCGCCGCTCGCGTCGACGTCGCCGCCCGCCACGAACACCGGGTTCGCGGCCGCCGCGAGGCGCTGGGCGAGCGCGCGCACGAGCGCCGGGTCGGCGCCAGCGCGTCCCTCGACCGTCCGCGTCGTCTGGTGGGCGACCGCGTCGTCGTCGACCTCCGCGCGCCAGTCGTCCATCGGGATCGAGACGAACACGGGGCCCTTGGGCGGCAGCGCGGCGAGGTGGGTCGCGCGCGCGAGCGCGTGCGGGACGTCCTCGGCCCGCGGCGGCTCGTAGCTCCACTTCACGAGCGGGTGCGGCATCCGCGCGGCGTCGCGGTTCGTCAGCAGCGCCTGCAGCGTCATCAGCGAGCGCGCCTGCTGGCCCGCGGTGATCACGAGCGGCGACTTGTTGGACTGCGCGGTGAAGATCGCCCCCATCGCGTTGCCGACCCCGGGCGCGGTGTGCAGATTGACGAGCGCGGGCCGGCCGCTCGCCTGCGCGTAGCCGTCGGCGATGCCCACCGCCACGCCCTCGTGCAGACCGAGCACGTAGCGGAAGTCCTCGGGGAAGTCGGCCAGGAACGGCAGCTCGGTCGAGCCGGGATTGCCGAACACCGTGGTCATGCCGCGGGCGCGCAGCATCTCGAAGGTCGCCTCGCGAACCGTGGTCATGCGCGCGGAGGGTAGCCTCTGGCCCGGTGTCTCGCCGGGACCTCAAGCGGCGCCTGCGCACCATCATGCAGTCGGCGCACTTGCGGCCGGCACGCCGGCGACCTCGCGAGAGCAGATGCTCGCGATCTCGGAATACGCTCGCCGCCTCGGCGGCGACGTGCCCGGGAACGGTGGGCTTCACGACCTCGCTCTGTTCGAGCTGAGGGTCTTCTCGCAGAACGGCGAGGACGGGGTGATCGCCGAGATCAGCCGCCGCGCGGGTGCGCCGGGGCGGTTCTTTGTCGAGATCGGCGCGGGCGACCGCATCGAGTGCAACTGTGCCGCACTCGCCGAGCTGGCCGGCTGGCAGGGGCTGTTCATCGAGGCGAGCGACGTGGAGACGGCGTCGCTGCAGCGCAAGTACGGCCCGAGCGCCCGCGTCAGCGCCTTCTTCGTGCGCGAAGACCTCCCCGGCGAGTACCTCGACCCGGGCGAGGTGGCCCGCCGGGGACCCAATCTCTGGCTCAAGGGCGCCCACCACCCACCGGACGACGAGACGCGCGCCTACCTGGACCTCGAAGCGCCCGGCGCTTGACGCGGGACTAGCTTTCCGGCTGCGAGTCAAGTTGGCGATGGTCGTAGCGGTGCTCGCCGCGGTCGGTGATCGCGGTGTTTGCGTGGATCGGTGCTGCGGGCGCGGCGGTGGGTGCCGGTCAGGTCGGCAGGCTGATGAGGCGCCGTCG
>JBBQLH010000036.1:0-39167 GCA_038327685.1 Solirubrobacterales bacterium | reverse complement strand
CTCGTCGACCGACAGCGTGGTCTGCGAGATGTAGGCGATGCGGTCGGGGTCGCCGACCTCGAGCGCGTCGACGTCGGCCTCCGTCTCGACGAGCACGATGTGCTCGGGCGCCTCGCCCATCGTGCCCTCGACCTCCTCGTGGCCGGCGTGGCCGATGAGGACGATCGTGTAGCCCTCGGCGGCGAACTTCTTCGCCTCGACGTGGACCTTCGTGACGAGCGGGCAGGTGGCGTCGAGCGTGAAGAGGTTGCGCTGCCTGGCGTCGGCGTGGACGGCCGGGGAGACGCCATGGGCCGAGAAGACGGTCGTCGCGCCCTCGGGGATCGTGTCGTCGAGCTCCTCGACGAAGATCGCGCCGCGCTCGCGCAGCTGCGCCACGACGTGCTTGTTGTGCACGATCTCCTTGCGCACGTAGACCGGCGCGCCGTAGAGCTCGAGCGCGCGCTCGACGGTCTGGACGGCGCGATCGACGCCGGCGCAGTAGCCGCGCGGGGCTGCGAGCAGCAGCCGTTCGGGCGTGGGCAGGGAGGTGGTGGCCATCACGGCCAGTGTAGGCGCCGGGCTGCGAGGACTAGCGCCAGGTCCGCAGCAGCTCGAGCACGGCCTCGCCACTGACGTCGAGCGAATGCGCCGACACGGCGCTCAGGTTGTCGCAGGTCTTGTGCCAGCAGGGGAAGTCGAAGTCGATGAGGTCGATCGCGGGCACGCCGCCGCGGGTGAACGGGGTGTGGTCGTCGAGGATCTCGCCGACGGAGTCGTCCGGGAACGCGGCGCCGACCCCGACCCGCTTGGCGGCGCGTCGCAGGCGCGCCCAGAGCGCGAGGTCCGACCCCTCCTCGCGCGGGATCCGCAGCTGCTTGTCGGCGACGAAGTCGAGCAGCACGAGCGCGCGCAGCTCATCGCGATGACGGCGCGCGTAGGCCTTCGAGCCGCGCACGCCGGAGCGATAGAAGTCGGCCTTGTCGTCGGTCGCCTCCTCACCGTCGAAGAGGACGAAGCGCAGCTCCGGCGCGCCGGCGGGGCGGTTGGTGCGGCGCAGCACGCGCGCGAGCTCGAGCACCGCCGCGGTCCCGCCGGCGCCGTCGTTGGCGCCGACGAAGCCGGGGATGGCCTTCGTGTCGTGGTGCGCCGCGACCACCACGGCCGGCTTGCGCCCGGGCAGCCGGCCGACGACGTTGCGCAGGCCGCCGGCCGCGCGCTCGTAGTGCCCGTGCGGGAGCGCCCGGCGCAGGCGCGCCGCCAGCCGCCGCGAGGCGGTCGAGCCGGCGGGCCGCGGGCCGGCCTCGACCTGCCGGCGCAGCTCGGCGAACGCGCGACGGCCGTCGAAGCGGTCGACCCGCCCGACGTCGCGGATCCGAACCGTGCCCTCCTGCTCGAAGGCGCCGGCCGCGAACGCGACGATCAGGCCGAGCGTGAGGACGATCCCGACCGCGAGGCCGATCGCCAGGCCCTTGACGCGCGGCTCAGTCGTTCGAGGTCACCGCCTCGAGCAGGTCCGCGAAGCGCTCCCGCGCCGCCGCGCGGCGGGTCGGGACGTGCTGGGACGGCACGCCGTCGGCGGGCGCCTCGTAGCCGCGCAGGATCTGCCGGGCGACGCTCTGGCGATGCACCTCGTCCGGGCCGTCGTAGAGCCGCGCCGCGCGCGCGAAGCGGTACATCGCCTCGAGCGGCAGGTCGGTCGAGTAGCCGAGCGAGCCGTGGACCTGCAGGGCGCGGTCGACGACGTCGTGCATGACGCCCGCGCCGAAGAACTTGATCAGCGCGATCTCCCGGCGCGCCGCGGAGGCCCCCTCGCGGTCCATCTTCCAGGCTGCCTGGAGCGTCATCAGCCGTGCCGCCTGCATCTGCGCGGCGGAGTCGGCGATCCAGTTCTGGACCGTCTGCTTCTCCGACAGCAGCGAGCCGTGGGCGTAGCGGGTCAGCGCGCGCTCGCAGAGCATGTCGAACGCACGCCGCGAGACGCCGAGCCAGCGCATGCAGTGGTGGATGCGGCCGGGGCCGAGACGCTGCTGGGCGATCAGGAAGCCGGCTCCGCGCGCTCCCAGCAGCGCGTCCTTGGGCACCCGCACGTCCTCGTAGAGGATCTCCGAGTGGCCGCCGATGCGGCCGAAGTGCTCGTAGGGGTGCTCCATCGTCGCGATGTCGCGCACGATCGTCACGCCGGGCGTGTCGGCGGGGACGAGCAGCATCGACGCGCGCTGGTACTTGTGCGCCTCGGGGTCGGTGACGGCCATGACGATCAGGAAGTCGGCGACCGAGGCGTTCGAGGAGAACCACTTGTGGCCGTTGATGACCCACTCGTCGCCCTCGAGCACGGCGGTCGTCTCGAGCAGCGTCGGGTCGGAGCCGGCGTTCTCGGGCTCGGTCATCGAGAACGCCGAGCGCAGGTCGCCGGCCAGCAGCGGATACAGGTACTGCTCCTTCTGGTCCTCGGTGCCCGCCATAGCGAGGATCTCGGAGTTGCCCGAGTCGGGCGCGGCGTTGCCGAACGCGGACGGCGCGAAGACCGAGCTGCCGAGGATCTCGTGCATGAGGCCGAGCTTGACCTGGCCGAAGCCCTGGCCGCCGAGGTCGGGCGGCAGGTGGGCGGCCCACAGGCCGCGCTCCTTGACCTGCTCCTTGAGCGGGGCGATCGCGCGCTCGAAGCCCTCCTGGCCGAGCTCCTCGAATACGGTCTCGATCGGCCAGACCTCCTCGCGTACGAACTCGCGCATCCAGTCGAGCTGCTCCTGGAACTCGGGCTCCGTCGAGAAGTCCCACGCCATCGCCCTACCGCCTCCTCAGTGCCTCGGGTGCTCGGGTGGCAAAGATTGGCAGGAATCGTCCGCAACTTCCGTCACACCGTGCGGTTGGCGCAGCATGAAGCCGATCGCCGCCCTCATCGCCCTCCTCGCCCTCGTCGTCGGCGCCGCCCCGGCGGCCGCCGACCAGCGCCTGGCGGTGGAGTCCGCGCCGTTCTCCGCCGACGCCTACGGCGACGTGATCGCCTGGAGCTCCTACGACCCGGTGGCGAAGACGTTCAGCCTGCGCCTGCTGCGCAGCGGCCAGCTGGTGCAGCCGGCGGTCGCGCCGTCGCGCGAGGCCTTCGACCTCGACGTCGGCCCGGGCCCGGACGGCGCCCCGCTGGTCGTCTACGCGCGCGCCGGCGACCTCTTCCAGTACGACCCCGTCACCGGCCTCGAGCAGCCGCTCGCGGAGGTCAACACGCCGGGGGTCGAGCGCGATCCGAGCCTCTACCGCAAGGCCCTGGGCTTCGTCCGCGAGATCCACAACCGCCCCGTCGTCTACCTGCGCAAGGGCGGCGACACGCGGCGCCAGCCGCGGCCGCGGTTCAAGCGCACGCTCGGCGTCGACGGCCTGGAGCTGAGCGCGCGCGGGCTGTTCGTGACCTACCGCGCCGACATCGTGCCGACGTGCTGCACGCGGGCGACGCTCTACCGCGTGATCGGCGGCAGGCTCCGCCACGTCTTCGCCGTCCCCAGCGGCGGCGCGAACTTCGGCCAGATCGTATCCCCCACGGTGTTCGGGCGCAACCTCTACTTCGGGCGTACGAACAACGGCTCCGGCCAGGGCAACCGTTTCTTCCGCTACGACCTGCGCTCGCGCAAGCTGTTCTCCGCCCGCGGCACGAGCCGGGCGCTGTCGCTGACGTGGCGCGGCGACCGCTTCCTGATGAGCCGCAACTCCACCGGCTGCGAGGGCCCGCCCGACGCGGACCCGACCGCCACGCCGTCCTGCGAGCTCCTGCTCACCGACCCGGTCCACTTCACGCCCGCCGCGCGGGCGGACGTCCGGCGCACCCGCCCCTGAGATAGACACCAGGGCGTGGAGGCCCTGGAGATCGCGGCGGGGATCGCCGTGCTGGCCGGCGCGGCGCTGCAGTCGGCGACCGGGTTCGGCTTTGCGCTGGTGTCCGCGCCGCTGCTGTTCGCCGCCACGAAGCCCGCGCAGGCGGTCGTGCTGCTGATCCTGCTCGGCCTGCTCGTCAACCTGATGACGCTCGGCACCGAGGGGCGGCGGCCGCAGCCGCTCGTGCGCGACTCGCTGACGATGCTCGCGTGGGCGGTCCCGGGCGTCTTCGCCGGGCTGCTCGCGCTGCGCGCGCTCGACGCGACCGCACTCCAGGTCGGGGTGACGCTCGGGGTGTTCGCGACGCTCGCCGTGCGCGCGCTCGCGCGGCGGCGCCGCGACGCCGGGGCGGGCGAGCCGCCCTGGTGGGCGGCGCCGGCCACCGGCTTCGCCTCCGGCGCGCTCACCACCTCGACGAACACCGCCGGCCCGCCCGTCGTCCTCTACATGCTCGCTCGCGGGGCGACGCCGGTGCAGACGCGCGACACCCTGACCACCACGTTCGTCGGCTACTCCCTGCTCGGCCTGGCGGCGCTCGCGCTGAGCGGGACCGAGGGGGCGCTCCCGCACTGGGACGCGCTCGCCGCGCTCGTCCCGGTCGTGGTGGTCGGCCACCTCGCGGGGCGGCCCGTGTTCGCGCGCATCGCCGAGGAGCGCTACGAGCCCGTGCTGACGGCCGTGCTGATCGCCACGGCGCTGGCGGGGCTGGCCACGGCCCTGCTCTAGATCCGCCGCGGGACGCGTGCAGACGGGTGCGGGGGTCGTGAAATCGATCATCTAGCCTGGATGGCGATGCACGTCGAGATCTGGTCCGACATCGCCTGCCCGTGGTGCTACGTCGGCAAGCGCCGCTTCGAGGCCGCGCTCGCCGCCTTCGAGCACCGCGACGAGATGCGCGTCACCTGGCGCAGCTTCGAGCTCGACCCCGGCGCGCCGCCGGAGCGCGAGGGCGACCGCGCCGAGCATCTCGCCGCGAAGTACGGGTCGAGCGTCGAGCAGGCGCACGCGATGCACGCGCAGATGACCGACATGGCGGCCGCCGAGGGGCTCGAGTTCCACTTCGAGACGGCGCGCGCCGGCAACACGTTCGACGCGCACCGGCTCGTGCACCTCGCGGCGGCCCGCGGCCGCCAGGACGCGATGAAGGAGCGCCTGATGCGCGGCTACCTGAGCGAGGGGGAGCTGATGAGCGACCACGCCGCGCTCGAGCGCCTGGCGGGAGACGCCGGGCTCGACGCCGGCGAGGTGCGCGACACGCTCGCGGGCGACCGCTTCGCGGCCGCAGTGCGCGAGGACGAGCGGACCGCCGCCGCGCTCGGCATCAACGCGGTGCCGTGCTTCGTGATCGACCGCCGCATCGGCGCCCCCGGCGCCCAGCCACCCGAGGTCCTCGGCGCGTTCCTGCGTCGCGGCTGGGAGGCGCGCTCGCCGCTGGAGGTCGCCGCGAGCGGCGACGCCTGCGGTCCCGACGGCTGCTGAGACCTACGAGTGCGTGAGGGCGGTGCCGTCGCGCTGGTCGGCGAGCTCGCGGAAGGCCCGGACCACACGTGGGTCGAACTGCGCGCCCGCGCAGCGCTCGAGCTCCTCGACCGCCCGCCGCCTCAGCTCACCGGAATCTCGTCCGAGAGCGCGAACGGCGGCACCAGCTCGATGCGATCCCCGCTCCAGAAGCGGCCCGGGTCGTACCAGCTCGCCGGCCGGCGCTCGGGCAGGAGCCCCATGTGCTGGTAGGTCGTCGCGACGAGCTCGGCGCAGTAGACGGTCTCCAGCGACGCCTCGCGGCGGCGGTAGCGGCCGGTGAGCCACTGGCGCGCGAGCCCGGCCGAGGTCGGGAACGAGCGGCCGTCGAAGCGCTCGATGACCTGCATCAGCCTGTCCTCGTGCTCGCGCTCGATCGCGCCCTCGAGCTGGCGCACGTAAGCGCGCTGGCCGTAGCGCTCACCCCACGTCCGCGCGGCGTCGGCGAGCACGTGCAGCTGCACACCGCGCTGGCGCTCGCCGCTCCACACGTCCGGGAGCGAGCGGCCGAGCTCGGCATGCCACAGCAACGGGGGGAGGTCGTCGAGAGCGACGACCATGCCGACATGGTTGACCGGCGCGTTCGTGAAGGTCTGGATCGCCCGGTCGGCGAGCGAGCGCCCGCGGAACAGCCACAGATCGCCGGTCGACGACATGGCGATCGCGTCCTCGAAGGCCAGACCCGGCACGCTCCCTAACCTACGCCAGCCATGCGACCGAACTACTGGAAGCTGCTCGGCGTCGCGGGGGTGGCCGGCGTGGCCGCCACCGGCGTCGTCGCCGCGCGGCGCCGCCATGCGCGTCCCGAGCTCGAGCCCGACGCGATCCGCGAGCGCCTGCACCAGCGGCTCGCCGAGGCGGTCGCCCCGGCGGCCGGCGAGCCGTGGTGGAAGACGGCGGTCGTCTACCAGATCTACCCGCGCTCGTTCGCGGACTCCAACGGCGACGGGGTCGGCGACCTGCCGGGCATCGCCGGCCGGCTGGACTACCTGGGCCGGCTCGGCGTCGACGTGATCTGGCTCTCGCCCGTCTATCCGTCGCCGCAGGAGGACAACGGCTACGACATCGCCGACTACCAGGGCATCGAGCCGATGTTCGGCACGCTCGCGGACTTCGACGCACTGCTCGACGCGGTCCACGCGCGCGGGATGAAGCTCGTGATGGACCTCGTCGTCAACCACACCTCCGCCGAGCACGCGTGGTTCAAGGAGTCGCGCTCGAGCCGCGAGAGCCCCAAGCGCGACTGGTACTGGTGGCGCGAGCGGCCCAACAACTGGCGCTCGTTCTTCTCCGGCCCGGCCTGGGAGCTCGACGAGCTCACCGGCGAGCACTACCTGCACCTGTTCGCGCGCTCCATGCCCGACCTCAACTGGGAGAACCCCGAGGTTCGCGACGCGGTCCACGCGATGATGCGCTGGTGGCTGGAGCGCGGGGTCGACGGCTTCCGCATGGACGTCATCAACATGATCTCCAAGGACCCGGCGCTGCCCGACGCGCGCGCGCCGGGCGCCGGGATGATGCCCGACGGCTCCGAGCACTTCATCGACGGCCCGCGGGTCCACGAGTTCTTGGCGGAGATGCGCCGTTCCGTGTTCGCCGGACGCGGCGAGCCGACGCTGACGGTCGGCGAGACGCCCGGCGTCACGGTCGAGGAGGCGCGGCTCTACACCGACCCGGCCCGCGGCGAGGTCGACATGGTGTTCCAGTTCGAGCACGTCAACCTCGACCAGGGCGCCACGAAGTGGGACGTGCACCCGTTGAAGCTGACCGACCTCAAGGCGTCGTTCGGGCGCTGGCAGGCGGGCCTCGCCGAGACCGGCTGGAACTCGCTGTACTGGAACAACCACGACCAGCCGCGCGTCGTCTCGCGCTTCGGCGACGACGGGCCCGAGCACCGGGTGCGCTCGGCCAAGATGCTCGCCACCGTCCTCCACCTGCACCGCGGGACGCCGTACGTCTACGAGGGCGAGGAGCTCGGGATGACGAACGCGCCGTTCGACCACATCGAGGCGTTCCGCGACATCGAGTCGCTCAACCACTACGCCGAGGCGGTCGCGAACGGCGACGACCCGGACACCGTGCTCGCCGGGCTGCGCACGATGGGCCGCGACAACGCGCGCACGCCGATGCAGTGGGACGCGAGCGAGCACGCCGGCTTCACGACCGGGGAGCCGTGGATCCCGGTCAACCCGAACCACACCGAGATCAACGCGGACGCGGCGCTCGCCGACCCCGGCTCGGTCTTCCACCACTACCGCCGCCTGATCGAGCTGCGCCACTCCGAGCCGGTCGTCGCCCACGGCGACTTCACGATGCTGCTGCCGGAGGACGAGCGCGTCTACGCGTTCACGCGCCGGCTCGGCGACGTCGAGCTGCTCGTGCTCGGGAACTTCTCCGGCGAGACCGCGGCGGTGGAGCTGCCGGAGGCGGGCGGCGAGCTCGTGCTCGGCAACTACGCCGACGCCGGCGAGGAGCTCGCGCTGCGCCCCTGGGAGGCGCGGGTACTGAGGCGGGCCGCGTGACCTCCGCGGAGATCGACACCCCGCACGGGCCGGCGCGTGCGCACCTGCACGCCGCCGCGGACCCGCGCGCCGCACTCGTGCTCGGCCACGGCGCGGGCGGCGGCGTGGCAGCGCGCGACCTCGTGGCGGCGACGCAGGCGGCGCTCGAGGCACAGGTGAGCGTGGTCCTGGTCGAGCAGCCCTACCGCGTCGCGGGCCGCCGCTCGGCGGCCCCGGCGCGCCAGCTCGATGCGGCGTGGGAGGCCGTCGTCGAGCACCTGCGCGCGCACCCGCTGCGCGGGCTGCCGCTCGTCTGCGGCGGGCGCTCGGCCGGCGCCCGCGTCGCCTGCCGCACGGCCGCGGACACCGGCGCCGCGGGCGTCCTCTGCCTCGCCTTCCCGGTCCACCCGCCCGGGAAGCCGGAGAAGAGCCGGCTCGACGAGCTCGACGCCGTCACGGTCCCCGTGCTCGTGATCCAGGGCGAGAGCGACCCGTTCGGCATGCCGCCGCCGGCGCCCGGCCGCGAGGTCGTCGCCCAGCCCGGCAGCCATTCCCTCACGGGCGACCTCGGTGCGCTCGCCGAGGCCGTGCGCGGCTGGCTCGCGCGCGTGTTCGCAGACTGAGGACAACCGAACGACACCGGGGCGACGGGCGTCCTAACCTGAAAAGCGATGACTTTTCCCACCCCAGCTTCGAACGACACCGGGCTCGACCGCGCACTGATGATGGTCGCCTGGGTGGTCGTGCTCGGCGCGATCATGTCGATCCTCGACGTGACCGTCGTCAACGTGGCGATCAACACGCTCGCCCGTGAGTTCCACACCACGCTGCCGACGATCCAGTGGGTGTCGACGGGTTACACACTCGCGCTCGCGACGGTGATCCCGCTCACCGGCTGGGCCGCCGACCGCTTCGGGACCAAGCGCCTCTACATGACCTCGATCACGCTGTTCGTCGGCGGCTCGATGCTGTCCGGGCTGGCCTGGTCGGCCGGGTCGCTGATCGGCTTCCGGGTCCTCCAGGGATTCGGCGGCGGCATGCTGATGCCGCTCGGCATGACGATCCTCACGCGCGCCGCCGGGCCGCAGCGCGTCGGGCGCGTGATGGCTGTGATCGGCGTGCCGATGCTGCTCGGCCCGATCTTCGGACCGATCCTCGGCGGCTGGCTCGTCGACGCCGCCTCCTGGCGCTGGATCTTCTTCATCAACGTCCCGATCGCCGCAGGTGCGCTCGTCCTGGCGATGCGGGTGCTCCCGCGCGACGTCCCCCAGCCCGCGCACCAGCTCGACTGGCTCGGGCTCGCGCTGCTCTCGCCCGGCCTCGCAGCGCTCATCTACGGCCTCGCCGAGTCGGGCTCCAAGGGCGGCTTCGGTTCGGCCCAGGTGCTGCTGCCGATGCTCGCCGGCGCGATCGCGCTCGTCCTCTTCGTGCGCCATGCGCTGCGGACGCCGGACGCGCTGATCGACCTGCGGCTGTTCACGAACCGCACCTTCGCGGTGTCGTCGCTGACGCTGACGCTCGTGATCATCTCCGTCTTCGGCGGCATGCTGCTGCTGCCGCTCTACCTCCAGGCCGTCCGCGGCGAGTCGGCCATGAGCACCGGTCTGCTGCTGGCGCCGCAGGGCTTCGGCGCGATGATCGCGATGCCGATCGCGGGCCGGCTCACCGACCGCACCGGGGTCGGGCGTATCGTGCCGGTCGGGCTGATCCTGGTCGCGATCTCGTTCCTCGGACTCACCCAGCTCAAGGGCGACACGTCCTACTGGACCTTCGGCGCGCTGCTGTTCGTGATGGGCCTCGGGATGGGCGGGACGATGATGCCGACGTTCTCGGGCGCCATGCAGACGCTCCGGCGCGCGGCGATCGCGCGCGCGAGCACGACGCTCAACATCAACCAGCAGGTCTCGGCCTCGATCGGCACGGCGGTACTCAGCGTGCTGCTCGCCAACGCGCTCGCCGCCCGCCTGCCGGGCGGCGGCGGAGGCGGCATCGGCGCAGCCGCCGCGGTGCCGCCCGAGGTCCGCGCCAGGATCGCCGGGCCGATGGCCGAGGCGTTCGCCTCGACGTTCTGGTGGGCGCTCGCGCTCGTCGTGATCGCCTTCGCCGTCTCGACGCCGCTGCTGCCGAAGCACAAGCCCGAGCCGGTCGACGACCCGGACGCCGTCAAGGGCGAGGAGGCCGCGGCGCCGATCCTGGTGCCCGGCTAGCGCTCAGCGCTCGCGGACGCTCCGCAGCACGGGCTTGACGTCGAGGATCGGGGTGCCGTCCAGCGCCTCGAGGTCGCGCACGTGCAACCGCGCGCCGTCGATCGCGAGGACCGTCACGCGGTGCAGGCCGATCGGGTTCGGGCGGTCCGGCGAGCGGGTGTTGAACACTCCCTGCACCGGGTTGGCCGGGTTGCCGCGCGGGTGGACCCGCAGGACGTCGCGGCGCGCACGGTCGAGCCAGGTCAGCACGAGCAGCTCGTCACCCACGGCGATCCCGTCGAGCGCGTCCCTCACGCGGACGTCGAACACCAGCCACGCCTCGGGCGCGCCCTCGTCGCCCTGCTTCGGTGCCGCCGCCCGATCCGTCAGCGACGACTCCACCGTCCCGACCGCCACGAGCTCCATGGTGTGGCTCGGGCGGGGGTGTGCGCGGCACACCCCCGCCGGCTGTTTCACCTCGTCCGCAGGATGCGCAGGGGCCGGCTCGCCTTACGCGTCCGGCCACCGACGTTGGCGACCTGAGCGCGCAGCCGGGTCTTGACCGAGTGCCGGTGCAGCCGCCGCCGGTTGCGTGCGCTGATCGACAGCCGGACCGTTCGGAAGACGCCCGGCTTCACCGAGAAGGTGTGCGCGGCGATCGGCCGGCCGCTGAAGACCCCGGCGATCGAGACCCGGACGCGGCACGTCTTCGGCGCGACGCCGGGGGTCGCCCGCAGGCACCTCACCTTGAAGCTCAGGTGCTTCCTGGACACGCGGACCTTGCGCTTGCTCCGCGACAGATCCGGCCGCAGCTGCGCGGTCCCCGGCGCCCCGGGCGTGCCTGGGGTGCCAGGCGTCCCCGGCGCTGTCGGGGCGCCGGGCGCCGACGGCCCGTTCGGCCGCGCGTACACCTGCAGCTCGGCGACGTCGAGAACCCCGAGGTCGCCGATCGGCCCGCCGATCATCCCCTGCGTCGAGTGCGCGATGAGCCGCACGGCGCGCACGCCGTTGGGCATCCCCTTCGTCGGGACCCGGTTGAGCCGGTACAGGCTGTTGCGCTCGAACGTCCCCTCGCCCACCTTGGTGAACGACGAGCCGTCCGTCGAGACCTGCACCTCGTAACCGGCCAGCGAGGAGTCCGCCAGGACGCCGCAGCCCGCGGTGGGATCGATGTACACCTCGGCGCCGTTGACCGCCTGCGGCAGCGTCACATCGAGCGTCCGCGGCGTCGACTCGACCTCGGGGGTGCCGGGATCGTCTGCGAACGCGGGCGACGCGGTCTCCATCACCGTCGACTCGTTGCCGTCGATCATGTTCCGGAAGCCGCAGCCCCACGGCGCGTCGTTACGGGCGCCGGAGGTGATGGACGCCCCGGTCCGGGCGTCCGCGTAGTTGCGCCGAACCGTGAGGTCCTTGCTGAGCGGCGTGCTGCCCACCGTCACCGCGCCACCGAACGCGTCCGCGTAGCCGGCGGGCGCCGCGACGGTCAGCTGCGGGTAGCTCGCCTGCGGGATCCCGGTGATCTCGTATGCGCCCTGGTTGTTCGTGGTGCTCTGCAGCGCCGGGCCCGCGCCGGTCGGGCCGTCGTGGCCGCCAAGGCCGACGAGCGCGCCGGCGATCGGCGCGCCGCCGTCGTCGCGGACCACGCCGCGCACGATCCCCGCCGGGCTGCCGGTCGGCGGCGTTGAGAAGTCGGCGTCCGGGTTGCCGTCGTAGTCGCCGCGAGTCGACGCGAAGTAGCCCATGCCGCGGGAGGCGAAGACGTCCCAGATGAGATCCGAGTCGGCTCCGCCCGCGACCGTGGACGCCTGCAGGATCGCGTTGCGCTGGTCGAGGAACGATGGCGAGGGCGGTCCGAGCCGCATGCCGCCGGTGATGTAGCGCTCAGCGCGGTCCGAGCCGCCGGCCTGCCCGTAGCGGGCGACCAGCCGCTGGCGCAGCTGCCACAGCGTCTGCCCCCAGATCTCGCCGTCGGCGTGGACCTCGGTGACCTTCGCACCGCCGGGAGCGCCGGCGGCGATCAGCCCGAAGTCCTCGTAGGTGTAGCGCCGGGGCCCGTCTCCGCGAAGCCGGGGCAGTTGTCGACGTTATCCACGTCGGGCGGGCAGTCGGTCGGCTCGGAACGGATCAGGTTGAAGCCGTTGTCGACGTAGGCCCCCTCCTTGACATCTCCCACCTCGGCGCCGTCCGTGATCAGCCCGTCTCGGGCCAGGGAGTCGAGCGCGTACCAGTCACTCCACGCCTCGCCCATCGCGCCCGACTGCGTGCCGCCCACCGCACCGAACCCCTGGGCGTCGACGATCAGCCGGTTCGAGAGGCCGTGCGTGAACTCGTGGTAGACGATCGACGGGTCGTCGGTGCCGTTGACGCCGCGAACGGGAGCGCGAAGCCCGGCGCGATCGGGATCGGCTCCCACAGGTACATCTGCATCCGGCCCGGGATCCCGTCCGGCCGCGGGTCGAAGTTGGCGTTGTCCTGGTGGTCGCCGTCGGGAAGCCCGGCGTCCGTGTTGGCGCCGTCGTCGGACTGCGCCCACACCGGGTCGCCGCCCTTCCCCTGGCCGCTCTGGTTCACCTCCTCGAAGTTGCCCGACGCCTCGTCGAAGCCGATCGGCGGCGCCAGCAGGTGGTCGTGGAACTTGTTGACGAAGTAGAAGAGCTGTGTGGTGGCCTGGTTGACGTTGAGCTGCCACGAGCTCGGGACCGTGTGGTTCCACGTGCAGCCCGGTGGATCGGACGGGCAGAAGCCGCTCGGGTCGGCCACGGGGGTGATCGGGTAGAGCCAGTCGACTCCGTTCGAGGACGGCACGTCGCCGTCGGCGGGCGGGTGCGGGAACGGGATCGGGTCGTTGAACTGGTCCTCGGTGAGCTTCGGCCCGACCTCGTCGCGGAAGTCCTTGAACGCCCACGCATTGTCGCCGCGCAGGCGCGTCGTCCCGCCCGGCTCGAGCCATTGGCCGATCGGCTTCGCTGTCTGCGTGCCACCCGGGTGGTTGCCCGGGGTGTTGTCGAACACGAGCGCGTTCGCGAACTTGACGAGGTTCGAGCGGCGGGCGATGTGGCCCGTCGAGGCGTCGACGAGCGTGTCGTAGTCGCCGTTGCGGCCGACCGGGGAGAGCACGCGCCAGGCGAGCCGCAGCCCGGAGCCGGCGTGGTAGGCGACGAGCTCGGCCTGGCCGCTGCCGGCGTAGGTGGTCTTGCGCGAGCCGGTGGAGCGCGCGGAGCGCCGCGCCGGCACCGAGTGGCTCGAGCCGACGGAGCGCAGCGCGCGCGTGTAGGCGCCGTCGGCGGCGACGGCCGGCGTGCGCGTGTCGAGCGTGAGGCCGCCGCGCGCGCCGCCCACGACGTCGATCAGGCGGCCGTCGCGCGTGACGTTGGCGAGCAGGCTGGAGTCGACGACGGTGATCCCGTCCACGACCTGCGCCCACTGGAGGTGGCGCACGCCGTCCACGGACGTGTAGTCGCGCACGAGCTTGAGCGCGTCGAGGTCGTCTGAGCTGAGGGCGAAGGCCGCGGCGTGGGCGCGCACGTAGCCGAGCGCCACGGACTGCGCGCCGGCGCTCGAGGCGCCGGTCAGGAAGCCGTCGAGGCGGCCGACCGCCTTGAGGCCTCCGGTCTGGCCGTCGACCGTGACCTGGGCCTGGCGGCCGAGCGAGGAGCGAAGGCGCGCCCGCGCGCGCTGCGCCGACGCGGCGACGGGCCGCGGGAGGCCGTTCTGGGGGATCGTCAGGCGCGTCGGGTCGTTCGCCCGCGCGAGCGTCTGACGTGCCTGCCGGACCTGCCGGCTCGAGCCGCCGGACGGCGCCGCCGCCACCGCCACGCTCGAGACCACGACCGCCACGCCAAGCCCGGACGCGATGACCCGCCCGCTCCTGCACCTCATTCGGACCCTCCTCCCGATTCCAATCCGGCGGGCACGCTACACCCGCGGCCGACTGAAATCGAGAGTGGCTGTCCGGACCGCGTCCTAGCGGCCGACGCTCTGCATGCCCTCTGGCGCGTAGCGACCACCGGACACCGCGTCGGCCAGGGCATCGAGCTCCGCGAGGTCCTCGCCGGTCAGGTCGAGTTCGAGCGCGCCAAGGTTCTCCTCCACGCGCTCGACGCGCTTGGTGCCCGGAATGGCGATGACGTCGTCGCCGCGCGAGATCACCCACGCGAGGGCGACCTGGCCGGGGCTGGCGCCGTGGCGCTTGGCGACCGCCTCGACCTGCTCCACGACGGCGAGGTTCGCCTCGAGGTTCGCGCGCTCGAAGCGCGGGAAGCGGACGCGGCGCGCGTCGCTCTCCTCGAGGTCGTCGACCGAGCGGATCTTGCCGGTCAGGAACCCGCGACCGAGCGGGGAGTAGGCGACGAAGCCGAGGCCGAGCTCGCGCACGGTCGGCAGGATCTCCTCCTCGACCGAGCGCTCCCACAGCGAGTACTCCGTCTGCAGCGCGCTGATCGGATGCACCGCCACGGCCTTGCGGATCGTCTCCGCGCCCGCCTCGGAGAGGCCGAGGTAGCGGACCTTGCCCTCCTGCACCAGCTCCGCCATCGCGCCGACGGTCTCCTCGATCGGAGTCTCCGGGTCGACGCGGTGCTGGTAGTAGAGGTCGATCGTGTCGACGCCGAGGCGCTCGAGCGACGCCTCGCAGGCCGTGCGGACGTATTCCGCATCGCCGCGGATGCCGAGGAACTCGCCGTTCTCACCACGGACGTTGCCGAACTTCGTCGCGATCAGCGGCCGCTCGCCGCTCCACTCGCGCACGGCGTTCCCGACGAGCTTCTCGTTCGTGAACGGGCCGTACATGTCGGCGGTGTCGAGCAGGGTCACGCCGAGCTCGAGCGCGCGGTGGATCGTGCGCACCGCCTCGCCCTCGTCGGCGGTCCCGTAGAACTCCGACATCCCCATGCAGCCGAGGCCGAGCGGGGTCGCTTCGAGGCCGTGGCCACCGATGCTGCGCTTGTCATTGGAAGTCATCCATCGCACTATAGGATCGGCCTCATGGCGCAGGCTCACGGTGATCGGCTGACCTCGGTGGACGCGTCCTTCCTGGCGCAGGAGGGACCGACGTCGCACATGCACGTCGGCGCGGTGATGATCTTCGACGGGCCGCCGCCCGGCTACGTCGACTTCGTCAACCAGGTCCGCGGGCGGCTCCACCTCGTCCCGCGCTACCGCCAGAAGCTCGCGTTCCCGCCGATCGAGACGGGGCGGCCGGTCTGGATCGACGACCCGAGCTTCAATCTCGAGTACCACATCCGCCACACGGCGCTGCCCGCGCCGGGCTCCGAGGAGCAGCTGCGCTCGCTCGCCGCCCGCATCCACTCCCAGCAGCTCGACCGGGCCAAGCCGCTGTGGGAGACGTGGCTCGTCCAGGGTCTCGAGGGCAACCGCTTCGCGCTGATCTCCAAGACCCATCACGCGCTGGTCGACGGCATCGCCGGGGTCGACCTCGCGACCGTGCTCTTCGACGCCGAGCCGGACCCGCCGAAGCTCCCGCACGAGGGCGAGCCGTGGCGGCCGCAGGCCGAGCCGTCGTCGCTCGACCTCGCCGCGCGCGGCATCCGCGGGCTCGTGCGCACGCCGTTCGAGCTGGCCGGTCGCGCGGCGTCGGCGGCGACGCGCCCCTCGGAGACCCTCGAGACGACGCGCGAGGCGCTCGAGGGCGTCGGCGAGATCGCCTGGGCGACGCTCAATCCAGCCCCCGCCACGCCGCTCAACGTCGAGATCGGGCCGCACCGCCGCGTCATGTTCCTGCGCGAGGAGCTCGAGGACTTCCGGCTTGTGAAGAACGCGTTCGGCGGCACCGTCAACGACGTCGTGCTGACCGTCGTCTCGGGCGGCCTGCAGAAGTGGCTGCGCTCGCGCGGCACGCGCACCGAGGGGCTCGAGCTGCGGGCGCTCGTCCCGATGTCGATCCGCACCGACGCCGACCGCGGTTCGATGGGCAACCGGCTGGCGGCGATGCGCGGGCCGCTGCCCGTCTATGTCGAGGACCCGGTCGCGCGGCTGCGCGTCGTGCGCGCCGCGATGGACGGGCTCAAGGAGTCGAAGCAGGCGGTCGGCGCCGAGGTGCTCGCGAGCGTGCAGAACTTCACGCCGCCGACCGTGATGGCGCAGGCCTCGCGGCTGAACTTCTCCACGCGCCTGTTCAACCTGCTCGTCACCAACGTGCCCGGCCCGCAGTTCCCGCTCTACGTGCTCGGGCGCGAGCTGCAGGACATCTTCCCCGTCGCCTTCCTGCCGCGCCAGCACGCGCTCGCGGTGGCGATCATGTCCTACAACGGCTCGATGGACTTCGGGCTGCTCGGCGACTACGACGCGATGCACGACCTCGAGGACTTCGGCGCGATGGTCGACGACTCATTGGGGGAGCTGCTCGACGCCGCGAAGAGGCGGCGGCGCTCAAACGGCCAGGCGAAGCCGGCCGCAGCGAAGCGCAAGCCCGCGGCGAAGCCGAAGTCGAAGGCTCAGTAGCCGAGCGCGAACTTCGCGTCCTCGGACATGTTGTCCGGGGTCCACGGAGGGGTGAAGACCATCGAGGGCACGACTTCCTCGACGCCCTCGATGTCGCCCACGAACTCCTTCATCTGCTCGGAGACCTGGGGCCCGATCGGGCAGGCGGGGGTGGTGAGGGTGAACGTGATGTTCACGGTGCCGCCGTCGATGGCGACGTCGTAGACCAGGCCGAGCTCGACGAAGTCGAGCCCCAGCTCGGGGTCGATCACATTGGAGAGCGCCTCGGTGACGTCGTCTTCGCTGACCATGCCATCGAGTCTAGATGGTTGGAAACCGCGCTACCGCACGTCGGGATTGTGCGGACTTGTACTAGGTTGCGGGGATCGTCGTGTACGACTCCGACCAGGTGGTGCTGCTCGTTACGGGAGACGAGGATCGCACCACGAGCGCGCGCCGCCGGCGTGCGCTGTCCGCCGCGCTGCGCGCGCCGCGCGACGTGTGCGTCGACCTGTCGCAGTTGCGCTTCGCCGATCCCTCGCTGATGCTCGATCTCGCGGTGCTCGCCCAGCGCCTGCGCGCGGAGGGGCTGGCGGTGCGGCTGCGCCGGCCGCAGCCGCAGGTCCGCACGCTGATCGAGCTCGTCGGCCTCGACCGCCAGCCCGCGGTCGCGGTCGAAATCGCGTAGTTCGTAACGTAGGAGGGCGAGATGCTCGTCCCGCTCCTGATCCTCTTCATCATCGTGCCGATCGCCGAGCTGGCGGTGATCATCCAGGTCGGCCAGCAGATCGGCGTGTTGTGGACGGTCGCGATCCTCGTCGCCGACTCGATCCTCGGATCGATGCTGATGCGCTCGCAGGGCCGGGCGGCGTGGCGGCGCTTCAACCTCACGCTGCAGTCCGGGCGCCCGCCGGCGCGCGAGGTGCTCGACGGCGTGCTCGTCATCTTCGGCGGCGCGCTGCTGCTGACCCCCGGCTTCCTCACCGACATCTTCGGGCTCGTGCTGCTGCTGCCGCCCGGCCGCGCCGTGGTGCGGCGGGTGCTCGTCCACCGCTACGCCGACCGGATGATCGCCTCGGCCGTGCGCCGCGGGCCGGGTGGCTTCGGGCCTCCGCCGGGGCGCGCCGGCGCCCGACCGACCGACGTCGAGGGCACGGCCGTCGACGTCGACGCGGACGGCCTGCCGCGGGGCTCGGCGTGAGCGAGCCCGCGCTGACGGGCGGCGAGGGCTTCACCGACGCCGTCACGTTCGCGTTCGCCGACCGCGCCGCCGGCTTCTTCGGGCTCGCGCGCGCCGGCGTCGCCTCCGGCCCCGAGGGCCTGCAGGGCAGCGCGCTCGGCGTGCTGTTCGCGGGCCGCGAGCCGGTCGGGGTGGTCGCCGAGGGCGGCGGCGCGCTCGACGCGGGCGCCGACTGGGACGAGCTGCGGCTCCCGGGGCTCGTGGTGCGGACGCTCGAGCCGCACGCGCGCTGGCACGTGGCGCTCGACGCGCCCGGCGGCGCGGGCTTCGAGCTCGAGTTCACGGCCGCGTCGCCGGCGGCGGAGCTGGCCGAGGAAGACGACGCGGCGCGCCTCGGCGGCATGGCCGGCCATGAGCGCCTCTGCCGCGTCACCGGCACCGCCGCCGGGCAGGCGATCGACTGCCTCGGCCAGCGCGGGCGCGCGTGGGGCGTCGCCGACTGGAGCCGGATCGCGCTCACGCGCTCGCTCGCCGCCTGGCTGGAGGACGGCACCTCTGTGACCGTCGCGGCCGTCCGGCCGGAGGGCGCGGAGAGCCACGCCGACGAGGCGACCTGGGGCGTGCTGCTCGACGGCGAGGGCACGGTGCGGATCGCCGACCCGCGCCTCTCCACGACCTACGACGCGGACGGCCACCAGCGCCGCGCCGGCCTCGAGCTGTGGGTCGGCGAGGACGACGACTACCCCCGCCGCGGCGCCGGGCAGGTGCTGTGCGGCTCCTCCGTCGAGCTCGGGCAGCTGCGACTCGACTGCGCGTTCTTCGCCTGGCAGCTCGACGGCCGCGAGGGCGTCGGGCGCTACGACATGGTCCGCCCGGCCTAGCGCTCCTTCAGCCGGCGCGCGAGCTTCGTCCGGGCGTTGAACGCGGCCTTCATCGCCTTGTCGCGTCGTGCGCGACGGCCACCATCGCGTGTCGGTGGCGCGCGAGCGCGGACTGACGGTGATCGACGCCGACGTCGTCGAGCTACTCGATCGGTGCCTCAGTTCTCGCAGCCCAGCCGGTCCCAGCAGTAGAGCTCGAGGCACTCGGCCGCCAGCTCCTCACAGCGCTCGTGGGACAGCCACGGGAGCACCGTCTCCAGCGCCTGCTCCTCGGCCACACCGGCGTTGAACGCCTCCTCGCCGCGCATCCCGGCGGCGATCTTGAGCGCCTCGCGGCGCGCCTCGCCCAAGGCCGGGAACGCGTTGACCAGGAACTCGCGGTTCGCGATCGGCGTGCCGCACTCCATCGAGGCGTGCCACGCCGCGAGCATCGAGAGGTCGTGCTCATCGAGATCGATCAGCGCCTTGGCGTAGTGGGACGCGAGCTCCGCGTCGGGGATCTCGTCGACCCACGCGCGGACGAGCTCGCCGAGCAGCTGCCGGCGGGCCTCCTTGCCGACCGACTCGACCATCACGCGGATCGCATCCTGCGGATCGATGAAGCACAGGGGCATGGGTGTCGCTCTCTTCGCCTTCCGAAGCGGACGGGACGAAACGCACGGTAGGGAGGGGATCGGACGGCATCGGCGCGCGATCTCGGAGGGTGCGGGCGCGAGTATCGGTTTCGATTGTTCGGAACACTGGAACAATGATCTGGATGCCCGATGCGATCGCCCGTACCTCGCTGCCCGACCAGGTCTTCCACCGGCTCGTCTCCGAGGTGCTGGCCGCCCGCTTCGCCCCCGGCGAGCGGCTGCCCACGCAGCGCGCGCTCGCGGCGGAGCTCGGGGTCAACATGGCCTCGGTCCGCGAGGGGGTCAAGCGGCTCGAGCAGCTCGGGCTCGTCGAGGTGCGCCAGGGCGACGCGATGCGCGTCCGCGACTGGCGGCTGTACGGCGGCCCCGACGTGCTGGTCCACCTGATCGCCCGCGCGGGGTCGCTCGACGTCGAGATGGTGCGCGCGGTCATGGAGGCGCGGCGGCTGCTGCTGTCGGAGTCCGCGCGGCTGGCGGCGTTGCGTCGCTCCCCGGAGCAGGCCGCGCTGCTGGCGTCGCTCGCCGAGCAGCTCGCGGGCGCCGGCGACGACGAGGCCGCCCAGCACCTCGACTTCGCCTGGTACGCGGTGCTGATCGAGGCCGCGGGCAACGTCGTCTTCCTGCTCGTCATGAACTCGATCCGTGCGCTCTACCTCGATCACCGCGAGCTGTTCCGGCCGATCGTCTCCGGCCGCGCCGAGCTCCTCCCGCGCTACCGCGCCGCGGCGCGGGCGGTCCTCGACGGCGACGGCGACGCGGCGGCGACCGAGGTCTTCCAGCTGGCGGCGGCGCAGGAGACGCGGCTGCTGGAGGCGCTGCGATGAGCGTCCTCACGCGCCGCGAGGCGTCGATCTTCGCCGGCCTCGCCGACGCCGTCGCGATGCCGTCGCCGCCGATGGCCTCGGTCGCGGGCACGGACGCCGTCGCCGGCTTCGACGGCTGGCTTCCCCGCGCGCCGCGCCTGAACCGGGTCGCCCTGCGCGCGGCCCTGCTCGCGCTCGGCCTGCGCCTGCACGGGATGGACCGCGCCCGGCGCGCCGCGGCGCTGCGGCGGCTCGGGAGGTCGCGCGTGCCGATGGTGCCGCAACTGCTGGAGGCGTTGCGTGCGTCGGCTGCAGCCGCCTACTACGGCGACGACGGCGTCATGCGCGGCCTCGGCTTCGACGCCGGCGAGCGGGTGCGGCGCGGAGGCGAGGTGCGGGCGGCGGTCGAGGCGCCGGCGGCGAGCGCGCTCACGCCCGCCCCCTCCCCCATCGCGCCGCTCGCCCCCGCGGGCGGGATCGTCGATGGCTCGCGCATCACCGGCGAGCGGATCGTGCGGGCGGACGTGTGCGTGATCGGCTCCGGCGCCGGCGGGGCCGTCGTGGCGAAGGAGCTCGCCGAGGCGGGCATGCGGGTGGTGCTGCTCGAGGAGGGCGAGCACATCACGGCCGACGCGTTCACCGCTCGCCCACGCGACATGCTGCCCCGCCTCTATCGCGACGCCGCCCAGCACGCGACGCTCGGGCGCCCGCCGATCCTGCTCCCGCTCGGGCGCGCCGTCGGCGGCACGACGCTCGTGAACTCGGGCACCTGCTTCCGCACGCCCGACGCCGTGCTCGAGCGCTGGCGCACCGAGTTCGGCCTGCACGACCTCACGCCCGAGGCGCTCGCTCCGCATTTCGAGCGCGTCGAGCGCGAGCTCAACGTCCAGCCGGTGCCGCCGGAACTGGCGGGCGCGAACGCGCACATCGCCCGGCGCGGCGCGGAGCGGCTCGGCTGGTCGGGCGGCTTCATCCGCCGCAACGTGCGCGGGTGCGTCGGGTCGGGCGTGTGCGCCTACGGCTGCCCCGCGAACGCCAAGCAGCACGTCGGCGTCACCTACGTCCCGAAGGCCCACGCCGCGGGCGCCACGACCTACACGGGCGTCCGCGCGCGCCGGATCGAGCGCCGCGGCCGCCGCGCGACGGGCGTCGATGCGGCCACCGCGGGTGGGGGCCGGCTGCGCGTCCGCGCCGGCACGGTCGTCGTCGCCGCGGGCGCCATCCACACGCCGGCGCTGCTCGCCCGCAACGGGCTCGGCGGCGAGTCCGGGCAGCTCGGGCGCAACCTCTCGCTGCACCCCGCGACGGCGGTGTGGGCCGTGATGGACGAGGTCGTCGACATGGCGCGCGGCGTCCCGCAGTCCTACTTCGTCGACGAGTTCGCCTCCGACGGGATCATGCTCGAGGGGATCGCGGGGCCGCCCGACTACGTCGCGATGGGCCTGCCCGCCGCCGGCGGGCGCCATCGCGAGCTGATGGACGGCTATCGCTCGATGGCGCAGTTCGGGCTCATGGTCCACGACGACTCCCGCGGGCGCGTGCATTCGCTCGCCCGCCGCCCGGTCGTGCGCTACGACCTCTCGGACGCCGACACCGCGCGCGTCAAGCGCGGCCTCGAGCACCTGGCCGAGCTGTTCTGGGCCGCGGGAGCGCGCTCGGTGCTGCTGCCGATCGGGCGTCTGCAGGAGCTGCACGACGGGGACTCGGCGCCGCTGCGCGAGCTCGACCTGCACCCCGAGGACCTCAAGCTGATGGCCTTCCACCCGCTCGGGAGCGCGCGCATGGACGCGCGCCCGAGCCACGGCGTCCTCGACGGGGACGGCCGCGTGCACGGCACCGAGGGGGTCTACGTCTGCGACGGCAGCGCGATCCCGTCCTCGCTCGGCGTCAACCCGCAGATCACGATCATGACCCTCGCGACCCGATTGGCGGCTCATCTATGTCATTCCTGATCGACCCACCCTGGCTCTATGCGAACGGGCGCGCGATCGGCGCGGTGGAGACGGACGACCGCAGGGCGAAGGCGCTGCTCGCGACCACGATGGGCGTCTTCTGGGGCGTCAGCATCCCGCTCTACCTCGACCGGCGCTGGACGCGGCCGCTCTGGCGCGCGTGCCGCGCGCAGAGCGGCCGCGACTGGATGCTCAACTCCGGAGTTCTCACGCTCGACCACCGCCGCCCGTCCCGGCGCACGCACGCGGTGAGCGCCGTGATCTTCGCGACCTACCCGCTGTGGCTCTGGCTCGGCTACCGCCACGGGCGGCGATGAGCGCCCCTCGCTTCCCCGCCGTCGCGGCCCACCACGGCCACTACGAGTCCTACTACCTGCGCGCCGCCGACCCGGCGATCGGCCGCTCGGCATGGATCCGCCACACCGTCTTCAAGCGACCGGGCGGCCCGCCGACCGGCGCGCTGTGGTGCACGCTGTTCGACGCCTCCGAGCCCGAGCCGCGCGCGGTCAAGCAGTCGCTGCCGAACCCGCGCGCCGGCGACTGGCTCGACATCGGGACCAGTCACTTCGGCCCGGCCGGCGCGGACGGACGCGCCGCGGCGCTGGGGCGCAGGGCGGCGTGGGAGCTCACCTTCGGCCCGGCCTCCGAGCCGCTGCGCCACCTCCCCCACCCGAAGCTCTACGAGGCGCCGGTGCCGCGCACGAAGACGGAGAGCCCGCTGCCCGACACGCAGATCTCCGGCTGGGTCGAGGCGGACGGGGAGCGCTGGGAGCTCGACGCCTGGCCCGGGATGGTCGGCCACAACTGGGGCGCCGAGCACGCCGAGCGCTGGATCTGGCTGCACGGCGTCGGCTTCGACGGCGCGCCCGACGCGTGGCTCGACGTCGCGCTCGGCCGCGTGCGCATGGGCCCGCTCACCACGCCCTGGATCGCCAACGGCGCGCTGCACCTCGACGGGCAGCGGATCCGCCTGGGCGGCCTCGGCCGCCGCGCGCGCGTCAACGAGCGCCCCGACGGCGGCACGATCGAGGTCAGCGGCGTGCGGATCGAGGTGCACGCCGCGCCGCTCGTCTCGTGGCTCTACTCCGACCCCTCCGGCGGCGAGCACCGCAGCACGAACTGCTCGATCGCATCCGTCGAGCTGACCCGCGCGGGCCGCAAGCTGCGCACCGCCCACGGCGGAGCCTGGGAGCTCGGCACGCGCGAGGCGCCCGCCGGCTTGCCTGCTCAGCCGTTCCCGGATCCGTGACCGCGGCGCCGCGGCTGCGCCACCGCGCGGCGGCGAACGTCCACGGGGGCTGGTGAGGGGTGGGTTCGAATCGCCGCGCCGGGACGAGCGGGCGACGAGTGTCACCTCGACCCCGCCATAGGGGGCAGAGGTGACATTCGTCGCCGCCGCGCCGGTCCGAACCCGCCTCCTACCCAGCCGCCGTTGACGTTCGGTGGCGGGCCGGGGCCGCGTTCTCAAGGCGGCCGAGGCGCCGCCCCAGGGCGACGAGGTGCGCGATGAGCTCCGGCGGCTCGTGGACGTCGAAGTCGACGCCCAGCATCATGATCCGCGCGGCCAGCCAGTCGAGGTTGTCATCGCCCGTGCGGTACTCGCAGTTCGTCTCGTCGATCGGCTCGAAGGGTCCCCAGTAACGGGGCACCCGCTTGCGCATCGCCTCGGCCGAGGCGTGCAGCGTCAGCCGCGCCTCGTAGCGGTTCGGCGCCGCCGACAGGCTCTGGCTCACATAGGCGGCGCCGTCCTTGGCGGGCAGCTCGCGCGGCGTGAAGCGTGCGCCGGGGGCGGGTCGCGTGAGGCGGTCGAGGCGGAACGTCCGCCAGTCGCGGCGCCCGCAGTCCCACGCCACGAGGTACCAGCGCCGCCCGACGTTGACGAGCGAGTGCGGCTCGACCTCGCGGCGGCTGGCGACGCCGTCGCGGCCCTGGTAGCCGAAGCGGAGTCGCTCGGCGTCGCGGCAGGCGGCGGCGATCACCGTCAGCATCTGCGGATCGATGGTCGGGCCGCCCCCGGTGGGCATCGTCATCGTGGCCGACTGCAGCGCCTGGACGCGCCGGCGCAGGTGGGCCGGCAGCACCTGCTCGAGCTTGACCAGCGCTCGCACCGAGGTCTCCTCGATGCCCGTGACCGAGGCGCGCGCCGCCGTGCGCAGCCCGACGGCGATCGCGATCGCCTCGTCGTCGTCGAGCAGCAGCGGCGGCATCGCCGTGCCGGCCGCCAGGCGGTAGCCGCCCGCCGGGCCGGTCAGTGACTCGACCGGGTAGCCGAGCCCGCGCAGGCGCTCGACGTCCCGGCGGACCGTCCGCCCCGACACCTCGAGGCGGCCGGCGAGCTCGCCGCCGGGCCAGTCGCGGCGGCCCTGGAGCAGGGACAGCAGCGTCAGCAGGCGGCTCGAGGTGGACGCGTCGCTCATGTTTCGATCGTCGCCGACATTGAGGACAGATCTTGGCCTAAATGCTGCGTAGGCTCCAGCGATGCATTCATTCGAAGCAGCCGGTGACGAGCCGGCAATCTCCGTCACTGGCCTCGTCAAGACGTTCGGGAAGGTGCGCGCTCTCGACGGCATCGACCTCGCGGTGCCGCCGGCCACCGTCCTCGGCGTCCTCGGGCCCAACGGCGCCGGCAAGACCACGACCGTCCGCATCCTCGCGACGCTCCTCAAGCCGGATGCGGGCAGCGCCCGCGTCACCGGCCTCGACGTCGTCCGCGACGCCGGCGCGCTGCGCGCCCGCATCGGCCTCGCCGGCCAGTACGCCGCCGTCGACGAGCACCTGACCGGCGAGGAGAACCTCGTGATGGTCGGCCGGCTCTACGGCGAGAACCGCCGCGCCGCCACGGCGCGCGCCCGCGAGCTGCTCGAGCGCTTCCAGCTCAGCGATGCCGCCGAGCGCGTCGCGAAGACGTACTCCGGCGGCATGCGCCGCCGCCTTGACCTCGCGGCCGCGCTCGTCGCCAAGCCGCCGGTGCTGTTCCTCGACGAGCCGACGACGGGCCTGGACCCGCGCAGCCGCGTCGACCTGTGGGAGACGATCGAGGACCTCGTCGCCGACGGGACCACCGTCCTGCTGACCACGCAATATCTCGACGAGGCCGAGCGGCTGGCCGACCGCATCGCGGTCATCGACCGTGGCCGCGTCATCGCCGACGGCACGGCCGACGAGCTCAAGGACCGCGTCGGCGGCGAGCGCCTCGAGGTCCACCTGTCAGACCGCGTGGAGGCCACGCGAGCGGCCGAGGCGCTCGCGCCCATGTCCAGCGAGCCCCCGCAGATCGAGGACGGAACCGTGCGAATGCCCGTCGACCAGCGCAACGGAGCGATCATGGAGGCGGTGCGCCGGCTCGACGACGCGGGCGTCGGCGTCGAGGACCTCGGCGTCCGCCGGCCCACGCTCGACGACGTCTTCCTCTCCCTCACGGGCCACGAGGCGGTCAGCTCCGAGCCGGCCGAGGGCGAGCGCGGAGGCGAAGCCGGTGGCGAGGCGCCAGCCGAGACCGAGGTGGCGGCATGACGCAGCTCGTCAGCGACGCGCTCGTGATGGCCGAGCGCAACCTCGTGCGGCTCCCCCGCTCCCCCGACCTGCTCATCGGCTTCACCATCCAGCCGGTCATGTTCGTGCTGCTGTTCGCCTACGTCTTCGGCGGCGCGATCGTGACGCCGGGCTACGACTACGTCGACTTCCTGATCCCCGGGATCATCGTGCAGAACATCGCGTTCGGCGGCTTCGTGACGGCGCTCGGGCTCGCCGAGGACCTCACCAAGGGCCTGATCGACCGCTTCCGCTCGCTGCCGACCGCCCGCGCGTCGGTGCTGGCCGGCCGGACGCTGGCCGACATCGTGACCAACTCGCTCTCGATCGTCGTGCTGCTCGTGACCGGGCTGATCATCGGCTTCTCGTTCAACGCGAGCCCGCTCGAGATCGTGGGCGGCGTCGGCCTGCTGCTGCTGTTCGGCTTCGCGTTCTCGTGGATCTTCGCGCTGCTCGGGATGCTTGTCTCCTCGCCCGAGGCGGCCAACGGGGTCGGCTTCACGCTGATCTTCCCGATCACGTTCATCTCCGCCGCGTTCGTGCCGGTCGAGTCGATGCCGTCGGGGCTGCGGGACTTCGCCGAGGTCAACCCGATCACCGTCGTCGTCGACGCGATGCGCGCGCTCTGGCTCGGCGCCCCCGCGGGCAACAGCATCTGGGGCGCGGTCGCCTGGTCGATCGCCCTGACCGTCGTCTTCTCGCCGCTCGCCGTCGCGAAGTACCGCCGGACCGCGTCGCGCTAATCGGCTGGGGCCGAGGCGCTCGCAGCCGCGGGCGCCTCGGCGTGCCAGTTGCTCTCGAACCGCGAGCGCACGGCGACGACGCAGAGGTCGTCGGGCAGCGGGCCACCCGAGAAGACCTGGGCGGCGCGGGCGAGCCGTTCCACGATCTGCTCGAGCTCGGGCGCTTCGAGCTCGCGGAGCAGCGCGCGGATGCGGCCCTCGCCGAACGGCTGGAACTTCCGGGCGGGCGGGCGCGCGTCGCTGAGCCCGTCGGTGTAGAGCAGAATCCCCTCCGGGGGCAGCGCCGAGCGGGAGACCTGGAGATCGGTGATCTCGGGAGCGATGCCGAGCGGATGACCGGTGCGGGTGGTGCCGATCGGCTCGCCGTCGGACAGGGACACCGGCGGCGGATGGCCCGCCGACGCCCAGCTCATGGTCGCGTCGGGGTGCACGACGACGCAGAGCATCGTGATGAACTGTGCCGACGCCCCATGCTGGTGGACGAGCTCGGCGTTCACGGTCCTCACGATCGTCGCCGGGTCGTCCGCGTAGGGCGCGCAGGCCGCGACCAGCGCGCGCACGAAGATCGACCGCCGCGCCGCCTCCATCCCCTTCCCGACGGCGTCGCCGATCACGACGATCGCCGCGCCGTTGCGGCCCGCGGCCACTTGGTAGAAGTCACCGGACACGCCGGCCTGCGCCGGGACGTAACGGCTCGCGACGTCGATCAGCGGCAGCTGCGGCGGCTTGCGCGGGGCGAGCACGTCCTGGAGCGGGCGGATCCGCTGGAGCTCGGACTCGCCGGCCCGGGCCCGCTCGGCGAGCCCGCTCACCACGTACGCGGTCAGCGCCAGCAGCGCGATGTGCACGCCGGTCATCGACCAGTCCACCATGCCGTCGACGACCTCGCTGACGGCCGCGACGCCACTCGCGACCGTGGCCGCGACGAACGCCGAGCGGCGACCGAACCAGATGGCGGCGAGCAGCACCGGCACGAGCTCGAGCGGCCCGTGATCCCCGAGGCCCGCGAAGCGCAGCGCGCCGCACGCGAGCAACAACGCGCCAATGGCGGCGATCCGCAGATCGCGCTGTTCGTCGGGGAGCACGGCGACAGGCTAGAAGGCCGCTCTGGCGCCGGCCCTCACGTCCGATCGCCCTTTGCGCGGTGTATTGGACGAGGCGACCGTCCGGATAGGGTCGGGAGTACGGGAATGGACTACGACCTGATCATCGTCGGCATGGGCTCGGGCGGCATGGTGGCCGCCGAGTTCGCCGCGACGCTCGACCTCAAGGTCGCCGTCGTCGAACGCGACCGCGTCGGCGGCGACTGCCTGTGGACGGGCTGCGTGCCCTCGAAGGCGCTGCTCGCCTCCGCCCGCATCGCCCACCACATGCGGACCGCCGGCGCGTTCGGGATCGAGCCGGTCGAGCCGGTCATCGACACCGCGAAGGTGTTCGAGCGCGTGCGCGCCGTGCAGCGGTCGATCGCCGCCACCGACGACGACCCGGAGCGCTTCCGCGCGATGGGGCTCGAGCTGCGCGTCGGGCAGGCCGCGACGCTCACGGGCCCGAACGCCGTGCGCGTGGGCGATGACGAGATCGAGGCCAGGCACATCCTGCTCTGCACGGGCTCGCGGCCCGCCGAGCCGGCGATCGAGGGCCTCGCGGTCGCGGGCTTCGTGACGAGCGAGAGCCTCTGGGAGATCGAGCGCGCGCCGGCGTCGCTGGTCTTGATCGGCGGCGGCCCGATCGCGATCGAGCTCTCGCAGGCGTTCCGCCGCCTCGGCACGACCGTGACCGTCCTGCAGCGCGGGGAGCGGGTGCTGCCGCGCGACGAGCCCGAGCTCGTGGACCGCCTCGTCACCCGCCTGCGCGGCGAGGGCGTCGACGTCCGCCTGCGCGCCGACGCCCAGCGCGTCGCGCTCGAGGACGGGCTCAAGGTCGTGTACGGGACGGAGGACGGGGCGCGGGCGCGCTGGGCCGCGGAGGAGCTGCTGATCGGCGTCGGCCGCCACCCCAACGTCGAGGGGCTCGGGCTCGAGGCGCTCGGGATCGAGGTGACGCCGCACGGCGTCAAGGTCGACGACCGCTCGCGCACAAGCGTCCCCTCGATCTACGCGATCGGCGATCTCGCCGGCCGGCATCGCTTCACGCACTCCGCCGCATCGGAGGGTGTGAAGGCGATCCGCGACATGTTCTTCCCGGGCAAGGGCCGCTTCGACTCGCTCGTCCCGTGGGCGACGTTCACCGATCCCGAGCTCGCCCACGCCGGGCTCACGGTCGCCGAGGCGCGTGAGCGCCATGGCGACGACGTCGAGGTCTGGCGGATGGAGCTCGCGCACTCCGACCGCGCGCGCGCAGATGGCGCCGAGGACGGGCTGATCCTCGTCGTGTGCGCGAAGAAGAGGATCGTCGGCGCGCACATCCTCGCGGCAGCGGCGGGCGAGCTGATCCAGGAGCTCGCGGGCGCGATCGAGCGCGGGATCAAGTTCTCCGAGCTGGCCAGTCAGATCCACGTCTATCCGACGATGTCGACCTCGATCGCCCAGCTCGCGGGCGAGGCGGCGTTCGAAAGCGCGCAGCGATACAAATGGCTGGTCCGCACATGAGCCGCGACTGGGTCAGCTTCGACTGCTACGGGACGCTCGCCGACTGGCTGGGCGGGATGCGCAACGCGCTGACCCCGCACGTGGGCGCCGAGAACGCCGAGCGGCTGCTGCACGCCTACCACGACCTCGAGGCCGACGTCGAGGCCCAGCGCCCGGCCCCGCGCTACCGCGAGGTGCTGACCGAGACGCTGCGCCGCGCCGCGGAACGCGAGGGCATCGGGCTGCCGGCGGGATCGGAGACCGCCCTCGTCGACCACTGGCACGAGCTGCCGATCTTCGACGACGTGGCCCCCGCCCTCGGCCCCCTGCGCGAGAACGGCTGGAGCCTCGCGATCCTCTCCAACTGCGACGACGACCTGCTCGCCACCACGCTCGAGCGCATGCCGGTCCCGTTCGACCTCACCGTCACGGCCGAGCAGGTCGGCTCCTACAAGCCCGACCCCGGCCACTGGCACGCGTTCACCGCGCGCACGGACGGCGAGCGCGGCCGCTGGGTCCACGCGGCGCAGTCGTGGTTCCACGACATCGACACCGCAGCGGAGCTCAGCATCCCGCGCGTCTGGGTCGACCGGCTCGACTCCGGCGAGGACGGCACGCGCGCGACGGTGCGGATCGAGGACCTGCGCGGGCTGCCGGACGCGGTCGAGCGGGCTAGCGCAAGCGCTTCTTGACCTCGTAGTAGCTCGACCGCGGCTTCCCGTGCGCCAGAGCCCGGCGTCGAAGCGCTTGGTCACCGCACCGAACCACGTGTGGATGTAGAGGCGCTTGATGCGCCGGTTGCGCTTCGCGAGCCTTGAGCGCGCGCGTGAAGCGCTTGAAGTTGCGCTCGTACTGCTTCGGCGTCGGCAGGCGGCACTGCTGCTTGCGGCGGTTGGCGCGCCGGTTGCAGATCTCGGCGGCGCCGCGCGCGTGCTCGAAGGTCACGAGCGGCTGCACGCCGGCGGCCCGCGCGGCGCCGAGGTAGTCGGCCACGCGCTGCAGCTCGTCGTGGCCGCGGGTCGTCACGTTCCGGGAGACGCCCACGCGCGCGTACTTCGCGCCGAGGGCCTGGAAGAGCGGGTCCGAGAACAGGGTGGGCGCGTTCTCGGCGATGCCGATCCGCAATGCCGCGGGCGCGGTGGCGGGCGCGCGAGGGCGAGCAGAGCGGCGCAGGCGGCCGCGACGACGAGCCGGGTTCGCATGTGGCGGAGGCTAACGGCCGGCCACGACGCCGGCGAGGAACGGCCGCGTGGCGAAGCTCGTCGCGCCCTCGACGTCGGGCGGGTCGCGCTGCACGAGCCGCTGCCCGAGCTCCAGCGCGACGGCGACCATCGCCCCGGCGCAGTAGTCGACGTCGACCGCCGGCATGTCGCCGCGAGCGATCGCCGCGCGCAGGTCCTCGGCCAGCTCGCCGATGCCCGCCGGGCCCTCGGTCGCCTCGAACATCGCGCGGATCGCGGCCGCGTTGCGCGACAGGAATGCCGCCCGCCCGCCGTCCTCGACGATGAAGCCGAAGTACGCGCGGTAGGCGTCCTCGACGAACTCGCGCGGCGTCCGCGCGGCCTGGCGCGCGGCGCGCACGCGGCGCCGGGCCTCCTCCCCGACCTCCCGCACCAGCGCCGCGAACACGGCCTGCTTGTCGGGGAGGTTGTTGTAGAACGTGCCGGCCGCGAGGTCGGTCCGGCGCACGATGTGCCGCACGCCGGCGGCGCCGTAGCCGAGCTCGGCGAAGACGTCTTGCCCCGCGGTCAGGATCGCCGCGCGGTTGGCGGCCTTGGTGCGCTCGCGGCGACCGGCACCGGCGAGCGCGGCGCCCGTCACGCCGCGACCATCGCGGCGCGCGGCTCCACCGGCAGCCGGTGGCCCTGGGCCCGCGCGCGCTCCGCGCCCGCCTTGCGCTCCTTCGCGAGCGCGACGAGGTAGTCGTCGAAGTCGATCTGCATCGTGTGGCGCTTGGACGCGACGTAGCGCTTGAACATCGCGCGTCGCTCGTGCTCCATGTCCGCCCGCAGCTCGGCCGCCGGCGGCAGCGCGTAGCGGCCGGCAAGGTGGTCGGCGACCCAGCTGGACTGGTGCTCGGCGATCGGCATGATCGCGCCGAGCGGCTGCAACAGGCCGACGAAGAAGACGTTCGGGATCTCGGGGTGGTAGGTGCGCTTGAACAGCGGCAGGTCGTTGTCGGGGGCGGAGATGAAGCCCTCGTCGAAGAACGGGAACGTGACCTTGTAGCCGGTGCAGTACACGACGACGTCGGCCTTGACCTCGGAGCCGTCCGTGAAGCGCACGCCGTCGGGGGTCAGCGCCGCGATGTTCGGCTTCGCGGTGATCGTGCCGTGCGCCATCCGCGAGAGGATGTCGTCGGAGACGGTCGGGTGGGCGGAGCCGAAGCGGTGGTCGGGCTTCGGCAGCCCGTAGCGCTCCATGTCGCCCAGGGACACCTTGAGCATCCCCTCGAGCAGCCGCCGCCGCACGGCGAACGGGATCTTCGGCGAGCCGCCGATCTGGTCGATCGGCTTGCCGAACATGTACTTGGGGATCACGTGCGCGCCGCGGCGGGCGGCGAGGAAGGTGTGCTCGGCAACGAAGCTCGCCTCGACCGCGATGTCCATCGCCGAGTTGCCCATCCCGAGCACCACGGCGCGCTTGTCGCGGAAGAAGCCGGGATCGTCGCCCTTGTAATCGTGCGAGTGGATCTGGACGCCCTCGAAGGTGTCCGAGCCGGGGAAGGCGGGCTCGGGCCAGCGCGCGTCCCAGTGGTGGCCGTTGGCGACGAGCAGTGCGTCGTAGCGTTGGGTCTCGCCGCCTTCGAGCGCGACCTCCCAGACGCCGTCGGGGCGCCGCGCGGCGTGCTCGACGCCGATCTGGAAGCGGATGCGGTCGCGGACGCCGAAGTGGTCGACGTAGTCGTCGAAGTACTTCGCGATGTGGGTGTGGTGCGGGAAGTCGGGATAGGACTTCGGCATCGGGAAGTCCGTGTACTCCATGCGCTCGCGTGAAGTGTTGATGTGCAGCGAGCGGTAGGCGGAGGACATCCCGTTGGTGTTCCCCCACACCCAGTTGCCGCCGACGCGGTCGGACTTCTCGTAGGCGGTCACGTCGAAGCCACGCGCCGCGAGGGTCTTGACGGCGGCGATGCCGGAGGAGCCGGCGCCGATGACGCAGGCGGTCGGGAGGGAGCTCATGGCCCGGAGCCTATGCGTAGAGACCGAGCGCATGAGGCCGCCTAGGATGACCGGCGATGGCGGTCGATCCCGAAGCGGCGGAGGTCAAGGCTTCCGGAGGGGTGGTGTGGCGGCGCGGCGACGACGGCGTCGAGATCGTCATGGTCCACCGGCCCCGCTACGACGACTGGTCGCTGCCCAAGGGCAAGCTCGACAAGGGGGAGAGCTGGGAGCAGGCCGCGCTGCGCGAGGTCGAGGAGGAGGTCGGGCTGCGCTGCCGCCTCGGCCCCGAGCTCGAGCCGACCGCCTACGAGGACCGCAAGGGTCGCGCCAAGGTCGTGCGCTACTGGTTGATGGAGCCGGAGGAGGAGCCGGGCTTCGAGCCCAACGACGAGGTCGACGAGATCCGCTGGCTGCCGCCCGGGGACGCCGCCGCCGAGCTCTCCTATCCCCACGACGCCGAGCTCGTGCGCGAAGCGGCAGCGCGCCTCGCGTGAACCGCGAGCGCTTCCCCGGCCTCGCGGCCACGAGCTGGGCGCGGCTGGACGGGCCCGCGGGCACGCAGATGGTCGACACGGCGATCGAGGCGATGGACGCCTGGATGCGCTCGGGCCGCGGCGCCAACCACGGTGGCGCCTTCGCGGCGGCGCACGCGACCGACCAGCTCGTCGCGTCGGCGCGCGCGAGCTCGGGCGCGCTGCTCGGCGCGCCGCCGGGGGAGATCGTCTTCGGCTTCAGCATGACCGCGCTGACGATGGCCTTCGCGGGCGCGGTCGGACGCACGCTCGGTCCCGGTGACGAGGTCGTCTGCACGCGCCTGGACCACGACGCCAACGTGCGCCCGTGGGTCATCCACGCCGAGCGCGCGGGCGCGACCGTGCGCTTCGCCGAGCCCGACCCGGAGACGCTCGAGCTGCCCGCCGCCGCGGTCGAGGCCGTGCTGTCGGAGCGGACGCGCTGGGTCGCGGTCACCCACGCCTCCAACGCCGTCGGGACGATCCCCGACCTCGCCGGCATCGTCGCGGCCGCGCACGCCGCCGGCGCGTACGTCTACGTCGACGCCGTGCACGCCGCCCCGCACCGCCGGCTCGACGTCCTCGCGCTCGGTTGCGACGCGCTCGCGTGCTCGGCCTACAAGTGGTTCGGCCCGCACATCGGCGTCCAGTGGGCGCGGCCCGACCTGCTCGCCGAGCTCCGTCCCGACAAGCTCCTCCCCTCCCCCGACACGACCCCCGATCGCTGGGAGAACGGGACGCTGCCGTTCGAGGCGCTGGCGGGCGTCGCCGCGGCCGCCGACTACACGCGCGGCATGGACTGGGACGCGGTGCGCGCGCACGAGGACGCGCTGCTCGCCGCCGCGCTCGAGGGGCTCGACGCGATCCCGGGCGTCACCGCCTACGGCTGCGCGCGCGATCGCACGTCGACGCTGATGTTCAACGTCGAGGGCCGCCGCTCCGCCGAGGTCGCGGCGGTGCTGGCCGGGAGCGAGGTCGCGGTCTGGGACGGCAACTACTACGCCTACGAGCTCGAGCGCCACCTCGGCCTCGACCCCCACGGCGCCGTCCGCGCCGGCTTCGTCCGCTACAACGGCGAGGACGACGTCGAGCGCCTGCTCGCCGCGGTGCGCGCGCTCTAGCGCTCGCGGTGGCGCGGGTCGTGGACGCCGGGGTCCACGAGGCCGCCGCCGCGGCGGCGGCGGATGACGTAGACGATCAGCACCGAGAAGACGAGCGCGGCGAGGAACCCCGGCGCGGCTCTGCCGCCCGAGATCGCACGGACGACCAGCCCGGCGATGAACGAGCCGGCGAGGCCGACGGCGATCGTCTGCGGGATCGACATGGGGTCCTTGCCGGGAAGTGCAAGGCGCGCGAAGGCGCCGACGATGAGGCCCTCCAGGGCCAGGATGACGATGAAGGCGATCAGGCTCACGGGCCGAGCCTACCCGCGCGCGGGCAAGTCATACGGGAACGCCGCCGAACGGCCCTGGAAGGAGACGATGCGGGGGTTCTGGATCTCGCCCTCGCGGATCTCGATCGCGCGCTCGATCGTCTCGTTCGACCCCCACGCGGCGGGCCCCGACATGACGATCGGCAGGTACTCGAGCAGCGCGTCGCTGTTCTCCCATGTCGCCGAGTTCCACAGGAACGACGGGCTGTGGTCGACGGCGTAGTGGTGCAGGCCCTCACCGACGCCGAACATCGGGTCGGCGAACGTCGTCGGGCGCGCCCACTCGAAGCCCATGCCCTCGTCGCAGGAGACGTCGACGAACAGCGACCCCTGCGCGAAGCGATCGAGCTCGTCGTTCATCACGAAGATCAGCGGGTGCTCGGTGTCCTGGAGGATGCAGTTGACGACGACGTCATGCGCGGCCAGCAGCTCGGCCAGCGGCTCGCCGGGCCGGAAGTGGTGCATCTTCACCGACGCGAACGGCGAGGCGACGGCCGAGGTGGGACGCTGGGTGAGCACCGTCACGTCGCTGATCCCGAGCGCCGACAGCGCCCTCACGGCCCCGCGCGCGGTGGCGCCGAAGCTGATCACCGCGGCCCGCAGGCGGCGGCCGTAGTCGCCGGTCGCGCCGAGCAGCTGCAGCGCGTGCAGGACCGAGCAGTAGCCCGCGAGCTCGTTGTTCTTGTGGAAGACGTGGACGCTGAAGCTGCCGTCCTCGTTCCAGTGGTTCATCGCCTCGAAGGCGATCAGGGTCAGCCGCTTCTCGATCGCCAGCTGCGTCATGCGCGCGTCCTGCACGAGATGGGGCCAGCCCCACACGACCTGACCGGGGCGCAGCGTCTCGAGATCGTCCGCCAGCGGCTTGGGCAGGATCACCACGTCGCACTCCGCGAGCAGCTGCTCGCGCGAGCGCAGGCCGCCGACCAGCGGCTCGAGCCGGGCGTCGGAGAAGCCGAAGCGCTCGCCGTAGCCCCGCTCGAGGTAGAGCCGGCCGCGCAGGTTCGGGCTGATGCGCTCGATGTGGGCCGGGTGGATCGCGAGCCGGCGCTCGTCCGGCTTCAGGGACGTCGAGACGACGCCGGCGCTGAGGAGATCCACCGCACGAGTCTACGTTCGGTCCGGGCTGCGGAGCGGCCCGGCGAACGCGGACTCGCCGGTGATGGCGAGGCCGACGATCAGCGAGTTGATCTCGCGCGTCCCCTCGTAGGAGGAGATGGCCTCCGAGTCGGCGACGAACCGCGCGACGTCGTACTCGAGCAGGATGCCGTTGCCGGCAAGCAGCTCGCGCGCCCAGCCCGTCGTCTCGCGCAGCGCAGCGTGAGGAACAGCTCGTTCCGGTGACGGCAAGCTCTACGAGCTCGTCGAGGCGCGCTGACCGATCGGCCGCCAGACTGGGTCACTCGGAGACCGGTCGAGAGGAGCCGTCACATGGTCGCGCGCGTCACCACCGTCAAGGTCGAGCCCGAGGACGTCGCGGAGGCGGTGCGGCTGTTCGACGAGTCGGTCGTCCCCGCCGCCGAGCAGGAGGAGGGATTCATGGGCGCGCTGCTGCTCACGCGCGAGGACGGCCGCGCGCTGGTCGTCGACCTCTGCGACACGGTCGAGCACATGCGCGCCAACGAGCGCAGCGGCTTCTACCAGACCCAGGTGGCGAAGTTCGCCGACAAGCTCGTCGACCGCCCGAGCCGCGCGTTCTACGACGTCGCCGTCGCCAAGGGCGTGCAGGGCGGCTCGGAGCTGCTGCGCTGATCAGAGCAGCTCGGCGATCCGGGCCGCGGCGCGCGCGGCGCCGCCCGGAGCGATCGCCCGATAGTCGGGCGGGGCGCTGAGCGCACCCGCGATCGCCTCGCCGACGCCGTCCGGCGTGGCGTCCTCGAGCTCGAGCGCGCGCGTGTGGCCGTGGCGGGTCAGCCGGTGGGCGACGTGGATGCGCTGCTCGAAGTGGCGCTTGAGGGGGAACGAGACGAACGGCGTGCCCGCGACCACGAGCTCCATGCCGGTCGTGAGGCCGCCCTGGACGAGCGCGACGTCGCAGCCCGCCAGCACGCGATCGAGCTCCGGCACGTAGCCGCGCACCTCGACACCGTCGGGCGCGCGCAGGCGCTCGCGATCCACGCGCGGCCCGGCGACCGCGAGCATCCGCAGGCCCGGGACCCGCGCGGACGCCGCCTCGTAGCCCGCGACCAGGCGCTCGAGCAGCCCGGCCCCGACCGCCGAGCCGCCGACCGCGGCGACACACAGCGGCCCGTCGCCGTTGCGATCGGCCGGCGTGAGGGGGTCCCCGGCCATCTGCCCGCAGAACTCGAAGTGCGCCTCGACCCACTCGCGGATCACCGGGAGCCCGAGGCCGAACGACCCGGGCACGACGTCCTCGGGATCGCCCACGAACAGCGCGCGGTCGCGGACGGAGGGGAAGCGCGCGACCTGCTCGAGCATCTGCGCGTTGAGGTCGGCGGTCAGGAACGCCTCGCGCTCGCCGCCCTCCGGCAGCGGCAGCCAGCCCACGAAGTCGGTCAGGAACACGAACGGCGCGCGCTTGTCCTCCGGGTTCTCGTGGAGGAAATGGTCGACGTCCCACGCCTCGTCGCCGATCCAGAGGTCGTAGGGCTCCACGCGCGTGAGGTCGCGGAAGACCATGTAGTTGGCGAGCAGGATCTCGTCCATCTCCCGGAACGCCTGGAAGACGTCGAGCGTGTGATCGCCCGCGGCACGCTCGAGGTGCCCCGACTCGGAGGCGAGGCCACGGCTCGCGGGGTGCACGCGCTCCCCCGCCGCGTCGAGCGCGGCCGTCAGCGGATGCTGGGCGAGCCAGTCGATCTCGAGCCCGGGCACCAGCGCGCGCAGCTCGCGCGCGATCGCCATGTCGCGCCGCGCGTGGCCGAGGCCGATCGGGGAGGACACGAAGAGGGCGCGCCGGGGGCGGTCGGGCGCCCGCGTCCAGCGCCGCTCGGGAACGGCCGGAGCGCCCAGCACGCGCGCCGCGAAGTCGTCCATCAGCACGTTCATCCTCACGGGGTCGCGCGAAACGGGGACGTGGCCCGATCCCTCCAGCACGACCAGCTCGCCACCCGTCAGCTCGGCCACGCGGCGGCCGCGCTCGAGCGGCGTGATGCGATCGCGGTCGCCGTGGATCACCAGCACGGGGCAGCGCACGCGGGCCAGGAGCGCCTCGGACCGCTCACGCGTGATCGCCGCGGCCGGGCAGTCCATCGTGTGCTCGAGCACCGAGCGCCCGGAGTCGAGGGCCCAGCCGAGGCCGTCCTCGACCTGCTTCTCGCAGTGGAGCTCCGAGTACATCGCGCGCAGGAAGAACTCCGCGAAGCCCGGGAAGTCCCGTCGCCAGGACGCGCGGGTGAAGCGCGCCCAGCCCTCATCGACACCCGGATCCTCCTCGAAGGGATATTCGTCCCACCAGGGGTGGTCGAGGGTCAGCGCCGGCACGTTGGGGGCGAGGGCGATCACCCCGGCGACGCGGTCCGGGTGCATCGCGGCGGCGACCAGCGCAGTGGCGGCGCCCAGCGACAGCCCGGCGATCAGCGCGCGCTCCGTCCCGGTGGCGTCGAGCACCGCCAGCGCGTCGCGGACGTCCCGCCCGTAGAGCGCGGGGTCCTCCGGGCGGTCCGACCGCCCGGTGCCCCGCGCGTCGAACGTGATCACGCGGAACCGCCGCGCCAGGTACGGCACCTGGCCCTTCCAGAAGCGCGAGTTCACGATCGCCCACGCGGGTGTGAGCAGGATCGTGCGCGGCCCGGCCCCGAAGACCTCGTAGCCGATGCCGACCCCGTCGACCTCGACCGTTTCCTGGACCTGGGGCTCGAGCGCTCGCATCGCCACCCGATTCTGCTCCCGGCCCCACGGGCCGGTCAAGCACGACCAGGTGGGCCCCTGATACGGGCCGCCTCAGTCGGTGATGCCCTGCCCGGACCCGAAGCTCGCCTTCTGCGGCGGGTCGGCGCCCATGTCCGACCGGCCGGCGCGCTCGGAGGCGCCGACGGTGAGCGCCTCGCGCGGGTCACGGGCGGGCAGGTCTCGGAGGTAGCGGTCGACGACGCGGGCGCACTGGCGGCCCTCGTTGATCGCCCACACGATCAGGGACTGGCCGCGGCGGGCGTCGCCGGCGGCGAAGACGCCCTCGGCGGAGGTCGCGTAGGCGCCGGCCTTCGCGTTGCCGCGCTTGTCCTTCTCGACGTCGAGCTGCTCGAGGACCGTCGGCTCGGGGCTGAGGAAGCCCATCGCGAGCAGGACGAGGTCGGCCGGGTGCGAGGACTCAGTCCCCGCGATCGCGTCGAACGGCGGCTCGCCCGAGTTCTCGACCCAGTGGATCTCCTCGACGCGCCCGCTCGAGCCGGTGAGCTTCGTGGTGGAGATCGCGAAGTCGCGCTCGCCGCCCTCCTTCAGCGCGTAGCTCGTGCGCAGCTTCACGGGCCAGCGCGGCCACGGCGTGAGGTCGTCGGGGCGCTTCTCGGGCGGCTCGCCGAGCAGCTCGATCTGGGTCACCGAGGCCGCACCCTCGCGGTGCGAGTTGCCGACGCAGTCGGCGCCGGTGTCGCCGCCGCCGATCACGATCACGTGCTTGCCGGCGGCGGTGATCGGCGCGACGCCGTCGCCGTTGCTCGCCACCCAGCGGTTGCGGCCGTAGAGGTAGTCCATCGCAAAGTGCACGCCGTCGAGCTCGCGGCCGGGGACCGGGAGGTCGCGCGGGACGCGCGAGCCGATCGCGATCACGACCGCGTCGTGGCGCTCGCGCAGCTCATCGGCGCCGACGTCGACCCCGACGTCCACGCCGTACTCGAAGCGGACGCCCTCCGCTGCCAGCTGGTCCAGCCGCCGCTCGATGACCCACTTCTCGATCTTGAAGTCCGGCACGCCGAAGCGCACGAGCCCGCCGCCCGCCTCGTCGCGCTCGTACACGGTGACGGTATGGCCCGCGCGTCGCAGCTGCTGCGCGGCGGCGAGGCCGGACGGGCCGGCGCCGACGACCGCGACGGTGCGGCCGGTCTCGAAGCCCGGCGGGCGCGGGACGACCCAGCCCTCCTCGAAGGCGCGGTTGATGATCGAGACCTCGATCTGCTTGATCGTCACGGCGTCGCCCTCGCGGATCTCCAGGACGCAGGCGGCCTCGCACGGCGCCGGGCAGAGCTTGCCGGTGAACTCGGGGAAGTTGTTCGTCGCGTGCAGCTGGTCGATCGCCTCGCGCCAGCGGTCGCGGTAGACGAGGTCGTTCCAGTCCGGGATCAGGTTGCCGAGCGGGCAGCCGTTGTGGCAGAACGGC
>JBBQLH010000035.1:0-39522 GCA_038327685.1 Solirubrobacterales bacterium | reverse complement strand
CAGAGCGACATCCTGCGCACCGCGCGGGAGCTGCTGGCCGAGCGCGCCAAGCCCGAGCGCGTGCGCGAGCACGCCGAGGCGCGCACCACCGACGACGAGCTGTGGAAGGAGCTGTGCGAGCTCGGTTGGCCGGGAATCGCGATTGCCGAGGAGCACGGCGGCCAGGGCTTCGGCGCGATCGAGCTCGGTCTGCTGGCGGAGGAGCTCGGGCGCACCGTCGCCCCGGTGCCGTTCCTGCCGACCGTGCTGGCGGCCACGCTCATCAGCCACGCGGGCTCCGATGCGCAGCAGCAGAAGTGGCTGCCGGGCCTGGCCTCCGGCGAGCTGACCGGCGCCCTCGGCGCACGCGACCTGCTGCCCGGCGGCGCGGGCGCCGACGTCGTGGTCGTCGTGGAGACCGGCTCGGCGTGGGTGGCCGACGCCACCGACCTCACGCTCGAGGACGTCGCGCTCATCGACCCGACCCGACCCGCTGCGCGCGTGGCCGACGGCGAGGGCGAGGCGCTCGGCGGTGACGTCGCCGGGGCGGTGGACCGCGCCATCGTGGCGATCTCGGCCGAGCTCGTCGGCGTCTGCCAGCGCGCGCTGGACGACACCGTCGCCTACGTCAAGGAGCGCAGGCAGTTCGGCACGCCGGTCGGCGCCTACCAGGCCGTCTCGCACCGCTGCGCGCAGATGCTGCTCGACACCGAGCGGGCGCGCTCGGCGACGTCGTTCGCCGCCTGGACGGCCGACGCCGATCGTGAGCGCCTCGCGGAAGGCGCGGCGATGGCCAAGGCCTCCGCGTCGGAGGCGGGCCGCGAGGTCACCGCCGGGGCGATCCAGATGCACGGCGGCATCGGCTTCACGTGGGAGGCCGACGTGCACTGGCTGTTCAAGCGCGCGCAGCTCGACAGCGCGCTGCTCGGCGGCGCTCGGCGCCACCGCGCCGCGCTCACGCGCATCGCCGCCGAGCGCGTGGGGGTCACCGCCTGAGGCGCACACAGCGCTGAGTCAGAATGGGAGCGTGGCTGCGCTCTCACCAGGTGACGTGTTCGGTGGATACCGGATCGAGGAGGTCGCCGGGCGCGGCGGCATGGGCGTCGTCTACCGCGCCGTCCAGCTCGATCTCGGGCGGCCCGTCGCGCTCAAGCTGATCGCCGCCGACCGCGCCGCCGACCCGGACTTCCGCGAGCGCTTCCAGCGCGAGTCGCGGATGGCGGCGGCGATCGACCATCCCAACGTCGTGCCGGTCCACGGCGCCGGCGAGCAGGACGGCCAGCTCTACCTCGTCATGCGCTACGTGCGCGGCACGGACCTGCACGCGCTGATCAAGCGCGCGGGCCCGCTGGCGCCAGAGCGCGCGGCGGCGATCGTGGCCCAGGTCGCCTCGGCGCTGGACGCCGCGCACGCCGCCGGGCTCGTCCACCGCGACGTCAAGCCCGCCAACGTGCTGCTCGGCGGGAGCGAGCGCGACGAGCACGCCTACCTGAGCGACTTCGGGCTGACGCGGCTGCTGGCGTCCGAGACGCAGCTGACCGAGACGGGCCAGTGGATGGGCACGATCGACTTCTCGGCGCCCGAGCAGCTGGGCGGCCATCGGATCGACGCGCGCGCCGACGTCTACTCGCTGGGCTGCGTGCTCCACGCTGCGCTCGTCGGCACCCCCCCGTACCCGCGCGGGACCCTGCCCGCCACGCTGCTGGCGCACATGCAGGAGCCGATCCCGCGGCCCTCGCAGTCCGGTGCGCCGGCCGGCTTCGACCGCGTGATGGCGCGGGCGCTGGCGAAGGACCCCGAGCGGCGCTACCCGTCCGCCGGCGACCTCGGGCGCGCGGCGCTGGCAGCCGCCCGCGGCGAGCCCGTGACCGAGTCCGAGCGCAGCGTCGCCGTTGGCCCGGCGGCGCCCGACCCGCCCACCAACGGCCACGCAGGGCCGCCCACCGCCGTGACGGTCGCCGACTCGCCGCCGACCGCGGCGACCGTCGCCGCGCCGTCGTCGACGCAGGTCGAAGGCGCCCCGGAGGACGCACGCGCGCGCCGCCGGCGGGGCACGCAGTCGCCGCTGATCCCGCCGCCGCCGGGCGATGCGCCGGTGCGGCACCGAGGGCGCCGGCGCGGGGTCGTCGCCGGCGGCGCCCTCGTCGCGCTGGCCGCGGTGGCGACGGCGCTCGGGATCGCGGGCGGCGGCGGGGCGGGCGCGGGCCGATCGAGCGCGCCGCTCTCCGACGGCGACGTCCGCAGCGTGGCGGAGGAGTTCGCGAAGGCCTACCAGGCCGAGGACGGCGCGGCGCTCGGACGGCTGCTGACCCGCGACGTGCAGCGCGTGCTGCCCGCCGGAGTCGCCCGCGGGCGCTCGCGCGTGGTGACCGAGTACGAGCGCCAGTTCCGCGCCAACGACACGCGCGGCTACGAGCTCCAGAACCTCGAGGTGCGCGGCGGCCGCGTCGGCCGCGCGAGCGGTGGCTACCGCGTCGACCGCGCGGGCGGCAAGGCGATCGAGGGCCGGATCGTCCTCAACATGGTGCGCGACCGCGGCGAGCCGCGCATCGGCCTGATCGCCGTGACGCCGAGCAGCTAGCTCAGCACGAGCGCGCGACGATGACGTGGACGGTCGCGCCGCGCCGGACCTGGTCGCCCGCGGCCGGCGACTGTTGACACACGGCGAGGCCGCTCGGCACGAGCGGGTCGAGGAAGCCGCCGCCGCGCTCGCTCTCGAGCCTCAGGCCGCGGCGGGTGATCCGCTTCTTGGCGTCGTCGGCGCCCACGCCCGCGAGGTCCGGCACCGTCACCCGCTGCTCGCGCGTGATGCGGAACGCGCCGAGCGCCGCCGAGCGGCGGCGCGCCGTGGCGGCGACGTCGATGACGTTCGGCCCCTGCTCGAGCGGGACCGACGCGGTGAACGTGCCACCGCTGACGCGCGCGCGGCGGCCCTGGACCTGCACCTGGGCGGTGCGCGGGCTCACGCTGCCGCGCACCTCCACCGTGCCGGCGGCGACGACCCCGAGGTCGACCGGGGTCGTGACCCGGAGGCGCACCGGCGGCGGCGGCTTCTGCGCGGTCTGGTCGCCGCCGCCGCAGCCGCCGAGGGCGACGAGGGCTGCGCCGATGAGGGCTCCGGACCGAACCACGGTGCCGCCAGGCTAGTGGGCTCTGCCCGGCGGCACCGCGTCGGGGGGTCAGGAAACCTCGTAGGCGGGCTCGGGCCGGCGGCGCGGGGCGGGCCTGGGCTTCGAGGGCGTTACCGCCTCCGCCGCCTTGCGCTCCGGCTGGAGCACGGCCAGCGCGACGCCGATCGCGGCGAGGATGAGCCCGGCGCCGATCAGGTAGGCGAGGTGGTAGCCGCCGTTGAGCGCTGCGGCGGTCGAGTCGCCCGCGGCCCGCAGGGCCTCGGTGCGGCCCGACGAGAGCGTCGCCAGGACGGCGAGCCCGAGCGCACCGCCGACCTGCAGCGTGGTGTTGACGAGTCCGGAGGCCAGGCCCGCGTCGCTCGGCGTGGCGCCGGACATCGACAGCGTCATCAGCGCGGGGAACGAGAGCCCGCCGCCGGCGCCCAGCAGGATCATCACCGGCAGGACGTGCTCGACGTAGCTGCCGTCGGCGGGCGCGCGCGTGAGCAGGAGCAGACCCGCCACGCCGAGCGCGAGGCCCGGCAGCAGGGTCGCGCGGGCGCCGAAGCGCATCACGAGCGGCTGGGAGTAGCGCAGCGACAGCGTGCCCATCACGAGCGTCGAGGGCAGGAACGCGAGCCCGGTCTGGAAGGCGTCGTAGCCGAGCACGCGCTGCAGATACAGCGCGCCCATGAAGAACATCCCGAACATCCCGGCGACGAACAGCGCCTGGATCGCGTTCGCCCCGGAGACGTTGCGCGAGCGGAAGATCCGCAGCGGGATGAGCGGCTCGCGCGCGGTGCTCTCGCGGACGAGGAACGCCACGAGCAGCGCCAGCGAGACGGCGCCGAACCCGAGGGTGCGCCCGGAGGCCCAGCCGGTGTCGGCGGCGGGCTTGACGATCGTGTAGACGCTCAGCATCAGGGCGCCCGTGATCAGGCCCGCGCCGAGGAAGTCGGCCCCGCGCCCGAGGCCGCTGCCCCTGTCCTTCTCGAGCAGCCGCATGGCCAGCGTCGCGGTGGCGATCCCGATCGGGATGTTCACGAAGAAGATCCAGTGCCAGTTGATCGACTGCGTCAGCGCGCCGCCGACCAGCAGGCCGATCGAGGCGCCCGCGGAGGCCACGAAGCCGAAGACGCCGATCGCCTTGGCCTGCTCGCGCGGCTCCGGGAACATCGTGACGATCATGCCCAGGATCACGGCCGAGGCCATCGCGCCGCCGACGCCCTGGACGAAGCGGGCCGCGATCAGCCACTCCTGGCTCTGGGCGATGCCGCAGGCGAACGAGGCGGCGGTGAAGACGCCGAGGCCCGCCAGGAACATGCCGCGGCGGGAGAGCAGGTCCCCGAGCCGGCCGGAGAGCAGCAGCAGGCCGCCGAAAGCGATCAGGTAGGCGTTCACCACCCACGCGAGACTCGACTGGGAGAACCCGAGGTCCTCCTGGATCGAGGGAAGAGCAACGTTCACGACGGTGCCGTCGAGGACGATCATCAGCATCCCGATGCAGAGCACGTAGAGCGCGATCCAGCGGGAACGGTCGGTGTCAGCAGGCATCTCGTGGTCTCCTTGGGTCGTCATTTGCCAGTAGAGACCGGGAGACGCCGCAGAACTCATCGGTCGCGGGCGTACCCTGGCCCGATGGAACTGCTCGCGACGGCGCAAAAGGGCGACGAGGAGGCCTTCCGCCGCCTGACCGATCCGTTCCGCGGCGAGTTGCACGCCCACTGCTACCGGATGCTCGGCTCGGTCCACGACGCCGAGGACGCGCTGCAGGACGTCCTCCTGCGTGCCTGGCGCGGGCTCGCCCGCTTCGAGGGCCGCAGCTCGCTGCGGTCCTGGCTCTACACGATCGCGACGAACACGTGCCTGAACCTGATCGCGCGGCGGCCCAAGCGGGTGCTCCCGCTCGACCATGGCCCGTCCACGGACCCCCAGGACGGCGTGGGGGTGCCGCTGGTCGAGTCGGTCTGGGTCGAGCCCTATCCGGACGAGCGGCTCGGCCTCGAAGACGGCTTCGCCGCGCCCGAGGCCCGGTACGAGCGGCGCGAGAGCGTGGAGCTGGCCTTCATCGCCGCGGTCCAGCACCTCCCGGCCACGCAGCGCGCGGTGCTGATCCTGCGGGACGTGCTCGGCTTCTCCGCCCGCGAGGTGGCGGAGTCGCTCGACACCACCGTGGCGTCGGCCAACAGCGCGCTCCAGCGAGCACGCAAGACCGTCGACGAGCGCTTTCCCGAGCGCAGCCAGCAGGCCACGCTGCGCTCGCTCGGCGACGAGGCGCTGCGCGGCGTCGTCGAGGGCTACATGGACGCGATGCAGCGCGGCGACGTCGACGCGGTCGTCTCCATGCTGGCCGAGGATGCCGCGTGGTCCATGCCGCCGCTCTCGGCATGGTTCGCCGGCCCGGAGGGGATCAGGGGCTTCCTGGTCGTCGGGCCGCTGTCGGGCGAGTTCCGCTGGCGCCACGTGCCCGCGCGCGTCAACGGCCAGGCGGCCAGCGCGGCCTACAGCTGGGTCGAGGCGGAGCGGGCCTACCTCCCGTTCGCGCTCGACGTGCTCACGCTCGAGGGCGACAAGATCAAGGCGATCACCTCCTTCATCTCGCGCTCCACGCTCGCCCGCGATCCCGAGTACTACGCGCGCTTCCCCGAGCAGCCGCGGGACCTCGGAAGCGCCTCGGGGTTCGAGGCGTTCGGCCTCCCGGGTCGCCTCGACTGACCGCGGGCCGATGAGTTCTCGGCCGCGCAACAGTCTGTAGCCCGACCACTCGAACGAGAGGAGCCTCGAGATGCTCGAGAACGCGAAGACCTTCCACGGACTGGCCGTCGACGACCTGCAGAAGGCGCGGGAGTTCTACGGCGACACGCTCGGCCTGCCGGTGACGGTGGTCGACGAGCAGAACGGGCTGCTCTCGCTCGAGCGCCCCGACGGCGGCAGCACGCTCCTCTATCTCAGCCCAGACCTGCGGGTGGGCAACTACACCGTCCTGAACTTCTCGGTCGCCGACATCGACGCGTCCGTCGACGCGCTGGCCGCGCGCGGCGTGCGCTTCGAGCGCTACGACATCCCCGGCCAGGACGAGAAGGGCGTGATGCGCGGCCGCTCGGTCGGCCGCGGGCCGGACATCGCCTGGTTCAAGGACCCGGCCGGCCACACGCTGTCGGTGCTGCAGGACTAGGGCTTGACGGACATGAAGAAGATCGCGACCACGATCAGCGCGATCGTCACGTAGGTCCACGTGCGCAGGGTGGCGAGCGCGGCCCCGTAGCCCGCCTCGTCACCCGCCTCCGCCGTCGCCACGAGGCGCTCCTCGCCGCGGCGCAGCAGCGTGGCGCCCAGCCCGGCGATCACGAACAGGAGCACGAACGGGACGGTGACCCAGATCTCCGACCACAGGTCGGCGTCGGTCGCGAGGTAGATCCCGGCGAGCAGGATCACGCCGATCGTCGGGCCGGTGACGCGCTTGCTGAACGCGATCTGCGCGTGGTGGAACGTCGCGCGCGATGCGATCGGCGCCTTCGCGACCACCGCCAGGAAGACCGGATAGGCGAAGAGCGCGCCGAAGGCGATCACCACCGCGGTGACGTGCACCCACAGCACCACGTCGTAGAGGCTTGTCGCGAGCATCGGCGCGACGCTAGCGGCCGCGTCGCACGAGAAGTGTGAAGTCGCGCAGCGGCGGGCCGTAGCGCAGCGCGACGAGCGCCCCGGGCAGCGCGCTCGAGCACCAGCGCGCCCACGTCTCGGGGTCGCCCGCGTACATGATCGGGCCGGGCGGCTTCTCGACGCGGGTCAGGAGGTTGAAGCCGAGCCCGCGGCGCGAGCGCTCCCAGAGGCCGCGCAGCACGCCCTGCACGTGCGCCTCCCAGTCCGCGTCCTCGATGCCGGGGCGCATCGTGAGCGCGCCCGAGGCGAGCACGTAGTCGACCTCCTCCCGCACCTCGGTGCCGACCTCGAAGCACGCCCGCGGGTCCGCGTGCAGCTCGCGCGCGGCCTCGACCATCGCCGGGACGAGGTCGTAGCCCACGTAGGCGCCGAGCGGCGGCGGCGCCGCGCGCGCCGCGAGGTGGGCGAACAGCGCGCCGGTGCCGCAGCCGAAGTCGGCCACCGCCACGGGCCCGTCGCCCTCCATCACCTGGGCGAGCAGCTCGAAGCGCAGCGCCTGCATCGCCGGGTCCTGCCAGCCGACGGCCTGCGAGGAGGCGGCGCCGTGCTCGGCGAGCCAGCCCTCGTAGCTCTGGCGCATGGCGGCGAAGGCGGCGTCGAGGTCCACCCGCGCATCTTGATGGCCGGCGCCCGCTCGCGCGCTCAGGGAACTCTCAGGGTCCTCACACGGGGGATTTACGGCGCGGGCCTAGCTTCGTCGCATGTCCACCCCACCTCCCCAGGATCGTGTCGCGGCGGGTCGCCAGCGCCTCGCCGCGCGGGCGCGCCGCGCCGCCAACCTCCGCCGGCGGGTCGTCGCCGGCACGCTTGCGTCGTTCGCCCTCGCGTGGGGGGTGATCGCCTTCAACGGCCCGATGGGCGCGCCCGCGAGCACCACGACGGCCGCCTCGACACAGAGCTCGACCTCCGCCACGACCAAGGCCACCCCGACCGCGACGCCGGACAACTCCACGAGCGCTCCGGTGACGACCTCGCAGTCATGAGCACGCTCGCCGCCGCCCTGGGCGTGCACTTCTTCTGGATCACGAGCCGGGCGGCGGGGGTCGCGGCGCTGCTCGCGTCCTCCGCCGCCGTCACGCTCGGCCTGCTGATGGGCGGGCGGCTGCTCAAGGGCCGCGGCCCGGACCTCCGCGTCACGCACGAGGCGCTGTCCCTCGCGACCATCGTGGCCCTGCTGATCCACGCGCTCTCGCTGCTCGGCGACGGCTACCTGAGCCCGAGCCTGGCCGACATCTCGCTGCCGCTGGTCTCCTCCTACGCGCGCGTCTGGATGACGATGGGCATCGTCGGCGGCTGGGGCATGATCATCCTCGGGCTGTCCTACTACGCCCGCGGGCGCATCGGCCCGGCGCGCTGGCGGCGGCTGCACCGGCTCACGGCGCTGGCCTGGATCCTCGGCGTCGCCCACGGCCTCGGCCAGGGCACCGACGCGGGGGCCGCGTGGTTCCTGCTCGCCACCGCCGCCGTCGTGGTCCCGGCCCTCGTGCTGCTCGTCGTGCGCATGGCGCCGCGAGCGGCGAGCGTCAGTCGGGCGCCGGCTGAGACTCGCGGGGCCTGAGCCGCGCCGCGCCCAGGTCGATGCCGGTGAGCGCGCGGGCGGCGGCGAGGGCGCCGACCGCGATGACGAGGCCGCCGAGGTCGTCGAGCACGTAGTGCCAGCCGAGGTAGACGGTCGCGAGCGTGGTGACCGCGAGCCAGGTCCACAGGGCGATCTGCACTCGCCGCCCCAGCCCCAGCAGATGCGCCGCCAGCGCGGCGGTCAGGCTCATCGAGATGTGCAGGGAGGCGAACGCCGCGATGCTCTGCGGAGTGGCGGTCGTCGGGTGGACGAGGAACTCGATGCGCTGGTCGAGCAGGACGTCCTGGAGGCGGGTGACCTCGGAGTGGGGGAGGTGCGCGAAGGCCTCCGGCTCGGCGTAGACGGGGCCCAGCGACGGCAGCAGGAAGTAGCTCGCGGCCCCCAGCACCCAGTTGACCGAGAGTGCGGTCGCGTAGAAGAGGCCGGCCCGGATGTCGCGCGAGAAGACGAGCGCGACCGCGAGCGAGAGCGGCAGGAAGACGATGAAGGCCGCGTACGCGGTCGACAGGATCTGCGTCGGGATCCCGACGCCGAGGAGGCTGTGCAGCAGCGCGGCCGGGTCGTGGCCGGCGAACAGGCTGCGGTCGAGGTCCGCCAGCCGGCGGTCGAAGCTGTCCCCCGGTCGCAGCAGCGGGACGATCGCCTTCAGGTTGCGGTACGCCATGTAGGTGACGTAGAAGCTGGCCAGGGCGGTGGCCGCGGCGACCGCCCGCGCCGCGGTCCAGCGCTCGCGCCGGACGCTGCGCAGCGCGGCGCGCGACGGGCGGCGCGTACCCGTGCGGTGGGCGGCGCGGACGGCGATGTCGAGCCCGACGAGCACCGCCACGCCGAAGCCGACGAGCACGAAGTAGAGCGCCGCGACATGGTCGGGGTCGCGCAGCGGCACCCCCGCCGCCTTGGTCGCGATCAGCCCGACGACGACCAGGAAGACGGCGACGACCGGGCCCGCCAGCACGCTGCGCCGGCGCGGCCGCGCGGCACTCGCGACGGGGCGGGCCGCGTCGCCGCGGCGTCGGGCCTCGCGACCGGGCTCGAGGTAGGTGCGCGAAGCCATCGTCAGGCCGGTGTTGCGCTCGGCGCGGGCAGCCGCCGCCGCGCGGTTCGGAGGTCGATTCCGATGATCGCCCGGGCCAGGCCGAGCGCGATCACGCCGATGGCCAGGCCGGCGAGGTCATCCATCACGTAGTGCCAGCCGAAGTAGATGGTGGCGGTGGCGGTGAGGGCGAACAGGAGCCACACGCCCATCTTCACGTACCGGGAGAGCCCGAGCAGGTTGGTCGCCAGGGCCGCGGTGAAGAGGATCGAGGTGTGCAGCGAGGCGAAGGCGCCGATGCTCGACGCGCCGCCCGCGGCGGACGGGTCGAGCAGGAACGACTGCCGCGCCCCGAGCAGGGCGTGCTGCAGCCCGGTCACGCCGGTGTGGGGAAGCTGGATGAAGGCCGCGGGGTCGGCGTAGATCGGACCCAGCGAGGGCAGCAGGAAGTAGCTCGCGACGGCCAGCGCCCAGTTGATCGCGAGCGCGGTCGTGAGGAAGAGCCCCGCCCGCAGATCCGGCACCACGACGAGGGCGAAGGCGACTGCGACCGGGACGAAGGCGAAGAACAGCTCGTAGGCGGTCGACAGCACGTGTGCGGAGGCCCCGGTACCGAGCAGGCTGTGCAGCAGCACGGCCGGGTCGTGGCCGGCGAACACGCTGCGGTCGAGGTCGGCGAGCCGGCGGTCGAACAGCTCGTCGCGGAGCAGCGGCACCACGCTCTTGAGGTTGCGATACGCCAGATAGGTGACGTAGAAGCTCACCAGGGCGCCGCCGGCCGCCAGCGCGCGCGCCGCGGTCCAGCGCGCGCGGCCGGCGCGGAACGCGATGTCCACGCCCACGAGCAGCGCGACGAGCGCTGCCGCGGTCGTGAACCGCCGCAGGCTGACGCCGTTGGGGTCGCGCAGCGGCACGCCGGCCGCGCTCGTGACGATCAGGGCCGTCACGAGCATGACGGCGGCCACCGCCGGTCCGGCCGCGACGGCACGCCACGGGGGCGGCGGCTCGCCGTGGGCGTGCGGGGGAGCGGCCAGGCCGCGTTCGTACGGTGCGATCGCCAAAGGAAGCGTTGCTCGGGTCTGGGGTCGACGCGATGCGCGGGCACAGCACGGTAGCCACCTCGACCCGCCGTAGCTTCATCTTCTCTTCACCGGGCCCCGGCTACCGTGGCGATCTTCATGAGGGTGATGACCCGCAACCTCTTCCTCGGCGCCGACCTGACGCCTGCCTACACGGCGCTGGCCGCGCCCGACGGGCCGGCGGCGCTCCCTGACGCCGTGGCGGCGATCTTCAACCCGGGCGCGCCGCCCGGGATCGTGCAGCGCACGGACTTCGCCACGCGTGCCGTGGCGCTCGCGGACGAGGTCGAAACGTCCCTGCCGGACCTGATCGGCCTGCAGGAGGCGGCGGTGTGGCACGCGGACGACGAGGTCGCCTCCGACCATCTCGAGCTGCTCGAGGCCGAGCTCGCGCGCCGTGGCCTGTGCTATCGCCGCGTCGGCGCCAAGGTCAACGGCGACGTCGCGCTGCCGAGCGCGGCCGGCTTCGACGTCGGGCTGACCGACCGCGAGGCGATCCTCGCGCGCGAGGACGCGGAGCTGACGGTGTCGAACCTGCAGGCCGGGGACTTCGCCACCACGCTGCCGCTGCACACCGCGCACGGGACCTTCGCGCTGGCCCGCGGATGGATGTCGGTCGACGTGAGCCTGGGCGATCTCAGCGTCCGCTTCATCAACACGCACCTCGAGGTCGCGGGCCCGCCGGCCGCGGCCGCCGTGCAGCTCGCGCAGGCCCGCGAGCTGGTCGACGGTCCGGCCCGGACCACGCTGCCGGTCGTCATGGTCGGCGACTTCAACTCGCGACCGGGCCGCCCGACCTACGACGCGCTGCGCGCGGCCGGCTTCGATGACGCCTGGACGCGCGCCAACCCGGACGGCCCTGCCGGGCTCACCTGCTGCCACCGCCAGCCGCTCGACGACCCGGCGGACGCGCTGCGCGGCCGGATCGACCTCGTCCTCACGCGCGGCGAGATCGCCGCCACGGAGGCATTCGTGGTCGGGGATGCGCCCGACGACTTCCGTGCTGGGCTCTGGCCCTCGGACCACGCCGGCGTCGTGGCAACGCTCGAGCCGGTCTGATCTCTACCCTCGTTGATGATGCGCATCGCGCTCGTCTCCCCTTACTCGTGGAGTCACCCCGGCGGGGTGACTCGCCACATCGCGGCGCTCGCGGCCGAGCTGCGCGCCGCAGGCCATGAGCCACGCGTGATCGCGCCCTTCGACGGCGAGCCTGGGAGCGCCCCCGACTGGCTCGTCTCGCTCGGCCCGACGCTGGCGTGGCCGTTCAACGGCGCGCGCTCGAACATCGCGAACACGCCGCTCGCCGCGACGGCGCTGCGGCGCGAGCTGCGGTCGGGCGGCTACGACGTCGTCCACCTGCACGAGCCGGTCGCGCCGCTCACCGGCTGGATGACGCCCGCACTCGCCGAGGCGCCGGTCGTCGCCACCTACCACACCTATTCGCACCACCTCCTCCCGCACGCCGTGGCGTGGCTGTGGGGATCGAGTCGCAACATGAACCGCCTGCGCGTGCGGATCGCCGTGTCCGAGGCCGCGGAGTGGACGGGGCGGCGCTTCTTCGGCGGCGAGTACCGGATCGTGCCCAACGGCGTGACGCTGCCCGCGGGCGGGGCGCCGGCGCCGCGGCGGCGCGCACCCGGCGAGCCGCTCGAGATCGCGTTCGTCGGCCAGGCCGTGGAGCGCAAGGGGCTGCCGGTGCTGCTGCGCGCGTTCGAGGCCCTGCGCGAGCACCACCCCGCCAGGCTGACGGTGATCGGGACCGACGAGGCCGCGCTGGCGCCGTTGCTCGCCGACCCGCGCGGCGTGTGCGCGCTCGGCCGTGTCGACGACGAGGAGAAGCGCGCCGCGCTCGCCCGCGCCCACGTGCTGTGCGCGCCCTCGCTGGGCGGCGAGTCGTTCGGGATGGTGCTGACCGAGGCCTTCGCGGCCGGGACGCCGGTTGTGGCGTCGGACATCCCGGGGTATCGCGACGTCGTTGAGCACGGCGCCGACGGCCTGCTGGCGCCGCCCGGCGACGCGCTGGCCCTGGCCGAGACGCTGCACGATCTCGCGCTCGACCCGGCGCGCCTCGAGCGGCTCGGGGAGCAGGCCGGCCGGTCGGCCGAGCGTTACGCGTGGCCGCGCGTCGCCGAGCGCGTCATCGAGGCCTACGAGGACGCGACCGCGATGCCCGAGCCGGCGAGTGCGCCCGCGCGCTTCGCGGTCCGCTACGGGCTGCGCTCCGCCGCCGGCGGCCCGCGCCGGCCGGCGCGCCGGCTGCCGTCGCTCGAGCCGCGCGCGAGCCGCGTCGAGCGCGCCGGGAGGGTCGGGCGGCGGGTCGCACTCGCCGGCGCCGCCCTCGCCGCGACGGGCGGCGCGTGGCTGGCGATCCAGCGCATCGGCTGGAACTCCGTCGCCGCGTCCGTGCTCGCCTCCAGCCCCACCTGGGTGCTGCTGGCGATCGCGCTGATGTGCGCGTCGATGGTGCTGCGGGCCGTGTCCTGGCACGCGATCCTCCGCGCCGCCCTGGCGAGCTCGCGCCCGCGCCTCGCCGACGCGATGCAGGGCACCGCGATCGGGGTGCTGATGTCGGCGACGCTGCCTGCCCGGCTCGGTGAGCCCTCGCGCGCGCTGATCGTGGCGCGCCGGCTCGGGCGGCCGCGCGAGCTGCTGCCGTCGGTGCTCGGCACGCTCGTCTCCCAGACGCTCCTCAACCTGGTCGCGCTCGCGATCCTGGGCGCCGTGATGTTCCAGACCGTCGGCCTGTTCGCCGGGCGCCAGGGCGCGTTGCTGCTCTACGCGATCGCGCCGTTCGCGGTGCTCCTGTGCGTGCTCGTCGCGCCCGCGCTGCTGCGCTCCGGGCGCCAGTCGCGCTCGCAGCGCCTGTCGGGCTGGCTGCTCGCCGCCCGCGCCGCGCTCACGCGCGTGCGCTCGGGGCTGGTGGTGTTCCGCCGGCCGCGCCTCGGGCTCGTCGCGACCGCGGCGCAGCTCGCCGCGTGGGGGCTGCAGTGGCTCGCCTGCGTCGTGCTGCTCGAGGCCCTGGGGCTCGACGAGCGCGGGGCGGGGGTCGGCGCCGCCGCGGCCGTCCTGTTCGCGGTCAACGTGACCGCGGTGCTGCCGCTGACGCCGTCGAACCTCGGCGTCTTCCAGGCCGCCTGCGTCGCGGTGCTGACGAGCGGCTATGGCATCGGCGCCGCCCAGGCGCTCGGCTACGGGATCATCCTCCAGGCCGTCGAGGTCGCCACCGCCGTGGTGATGGGCGCGCCCGCGCTCGTCAAGGAGGGCGTGTCGTGGCGCGAGGTCCGGCTGCGCGCGCTGCACTCGACGCCGGTCTCGCTCGGCGGCCAGCGGCCGTCGACGTCGCACTCCGACGCATAGCCGCCTTTGCGCTGCGTCATCCTCACCGCCTCGATCGGGGCCGGTCACGACCTGCCCGCGGAGATCCTGCGTGACGAGCTGTTCGAGCGCCGGCCGGGCGCGGAGGTCGAGCTGGTCGACTGCCTGGAGCTCGCCGGTGGGCTGATCGAGCGCGCGATCAACAGCGCGTCGTTCGAGTCGGAGCTCGCCAACTGGCTGTACGACGTCCAGGTCCGGCTGCTCCATGACGTCGCCGTCACGCGCCGCGCCGCCGGGCGCCTCGGCGAGCTGCTCGCCGGCCGGCCGGTGCTGCGCGCGCTGGCCGAGCGGCGCGCCGACGTCGTGGTCTCCACCTACCCGGGCTCGACGGAGGTGCTGGGCCGGCTGCGGCGCAGCGGCCGGCTGCGGATCCCGGCCGTCGCGGTGATCACCGACCTGGCCGCACTGACCTTCTGGGCGCATCCGGGCATCGACCTGCACCTCGTCACCCAGGCCGAGGCGACCCCGGCGGTGCGGGCGATCGCGGGGCCGCGGGCCGAGGTCGTCCACGTCCGCGGGCTGAACGATCCGCGCTTCGCGGACCCGCCGTCGCGCGAGGCGGCGCGGCGCGCGCTCGAGCTGCCCCCGGACGGGCCCGTGATCGTGGTGTCGGGCGGGGGCTGGGCGGTCGGCGACCTCGGCGGTGCGGCCGAGGAGGCGCTCGCGACGCCGGGGGCGTTCGTGGTCGTCCTCTGCGGCAGCCGCGACGACGTGCGCTCGGCGCTCGAGGCGCGCTTTGCCGGGTCGCCGCGCGTGCGCGTGCTCGGCTTCACCGATCGCATGCCCGACGTGCTCGCCGGCGCCGACGTGCTCATCCACTCGACCGCGGGGCTGACGGTCATGGAGGCGCTGGTGACGGGCTGCGCGGTGATCTCCTACGGCTGGGGCCGGGGCCACATCCGCGCCAACAACGCCGCGTTCGCCCAGCACGGGATGGCGCAGGTCGCGCACGACCGGAGCGAGCTGCGGGCGGCGCTGCGCACCGCGGTGGCCGCGGGAGGGGTCCCGGACCCCGGCTTTCGCGCGCTCCCGACCGCAGCGCAGGTCGTCGTGGAGCGGTTCGCGCCTCAGGCCTGACTCACGCGCGCACCACCGAGCACCGCTGCGGCCGCGACCACGAGCACGAGCCCGCCGAGCACCGCGGGCGGGGAGGCCCAGTGCTCGCCGACCGCGGCGGGCGCAAGGAGGACCGGGATCGCGGCCGAGGTGACGAGCACGAGCGGCCCGGCGACCGTGGCCGGCACGCGCTGCAGGCCGGTCATCTCGGCGTTGAGCGCCAGCAGGCCCGCGACGGCGGCGGCGGCGCCCCACCCCGCCGCGGACGCGAGCGGGCCGTCGGTGAGGTCGGTGACGGCGAGCTTGGCGGCGATCACGGCCCAGGCCTCGCCGAGCCCGGCGGCCAGCACGAGCACTCGTCCGCGGCGCCCGGCGTGGGCGACGGCGAACACGACCAGCGCGACCGCGGCGAAGACGGCGAGGACGGGCACGGGGTGCCCGCCGCGCTCGCTCCCGCCGCCCTCGCCACCGAGCGCGATCAGCAGGACGCCGGCGGCCGCCCCGGCGACGGCCAGGCGCCCGCGGCCTCCCAGCCGCTCGCCCAGACGGCGCTCGGCGAGCGCGACGAGCAGGCCGAGGCCGAGCACGAGCGCGGGCTGCACGACGCTGAGCGGCGCGAGGTGGAGGGCGAGCAGCTGCAGCAGGAGGCCGCCGACGACCAGCGCGGTGCCGCCGAGCCAGCGCCGCCGCTGCGCGAGCCGCAGGAGCAGCCGCGGGTGGTGGGAGCCCGCCGCGCGGGCGTCGCCCGCCTGCACGACGTAGCCGAGCTCGAAGCAGACGGCGGCCGCGACGCCGCAGGCAAGGCCGGCGGCGATCCCCGCGGTTCCCATTGGGACAATGCTGGCATGACGGCGAGAAGCTGGTCGGGCGTCGCGCTGGCCGCGGCGGCGGGGTGGAGCGCCCCGGCGCTCTCCGCGCACTTCCCATCGCTGTGCGACATGCTCGGCGTGCGGCGGCGCAACGACGGCGACGGCGCGACCGTGCACCTGACCTTCGACGACGGCCCGCACCCCGAGGGCACGCTCGCGATCCTCGAGGCGCTCGCGGCGCGGCGGGCCACCGCGACGTTCTTCCTCGTCGGCGAGCAGGTGGAGCGCTTCCCCGCGGTCGCGCGCGAGATCGTCGCCGCCGGGCACGTCGTGGCGTTGCACGGGCATCGCCATCGCTCCCAGCTCAGGGTGCCGCCGCGTGCGCTGGCCGACGATCTGCGGCGCGCGAGCGACGTCATCGCGAGCACGACGGGCCGCCTCGCTCCGCTGTACCGGCCGCCCTACGGCATCTTCAGCAGCGCGGGGCTGGCGCTCGCGCAGCGTCGCGGCGACGACCTGTGGCTGTGGTCGCGCTGGGGCCGCGACTGGCGTCGGGCCGCGACCGCGCGGTCGATCGCGCAGCTCGCGGCGGGCGAGCTCGACCGAGGCGACGTGATCCTGCTCCACGACGCCGACCACTACGCCGACGCGGGGAGCTGGCGCGCAACGGCGGGCGCCGTGCCGCTGATCCTCGACGCGATCGAGGCGCGCGGCCTGCGCACGGCCGCGCTGTAAGACCGCTCAGCCGCGCTCGTCGGCCAGCCGGCCGGGCACGACGCGCAGCGCGGTCCCCGCCAGCAACGTGACGAGCAGCGCGGCGGTCCGGTGCGCCTCGCCGAGCTCGCCGAGCTGCTCGGGGGTGAGCACCGTGGCGAGGCCGACGCCGATCAGGCCGATCATGAGCGCGATCGCCGCCTGCACGCGCCGCAGCCCGATCGGCCACTCGGTGACCGTCACCGCCCACAGCGGCACCATCAGCGTCATCGCCGTCAGCGTGACGCCGGTGGCCTCGCCGATCTCGCGCGTCGCGGCCAGTGCCGGCAGCAGCGCCGACACGATGGCGATCAGGGAGAGGAAGCCGATCCGCGCCGGCTGCAGCGCGGCCGCGGCGAGGCGGCCGGCGAGCGTGCGCGCCCCGGCCGTGCGCCGCGAGAGCGTGGCGACGGGCGAGTCGACGGCGTGGCGCCTGCGCTCGGGCGGCTGGTCGGCGACCCAGTCGGCGTAACGCCGCACGCCCTCCGTGAGCGGGGTGGTCGCACGCCAGCCGAGCTCGCGCTCGGCGCGGGCGCTGCAGATCGTCGCGCCGCGCAGGTCGGCCGCGCGGCCGTCGGTGTGGACGATCTCGACCGGCGCCACCTCGGCGCGGACGATCTCCGCCAGCCCGCGGATCGTCACGGTCTCGCGCCCCGCGAGGTTGTAGGTCCGGCCGGCGCCCGCGGGCGCGAGCGCCCGCACGACGCCCTCGGCGAGATCCTCGACGTAGACGAACGCGCGCTGCTGGTCGCCCGTGCCGGCGATCGACAGCGGCTCGCCCGCCTGCGCCCGTGCGACGAAGCTCGGGATCACCGCGGCCGGTCGTGCGCGCGGGCCGTAGGGGATCCCGAAGCGCACGATCGTCGACTCGACGCCGTAGAGCGCGGCGTAGGAGCGGCAGTACAGCTCGCCCGCCAGCTTGCCGGCCGTGTAGAGGTGCGCCGGCGGGGAGAGCAGCGTCTCCTCGTTGACCTCGTCGGCGTCGACGTCGCTGTACACCCAGATCGTCGAGGCGTAGACGACGCGACGGATCGAGAGCTGTCGCGACGCCTCGAGGACGTTGAGCGTGCCGGTGGCGTTGAGCTCGGTCGCGTCGGCCGGGTCGTCATGGACCTGCGCGACGTCGGCGATCGCCGCCAGATGGCAGATCGCCGCGCAGCCGTGCGCCGCGCGGAGCACCTCGTCGAGCCGGCGGACGTCCCCGAGCACGGTCTCGACGTCCGAGGGGTCGTGCCACTCAGAAGCGCGCGCGTCGAGGATCCGGGGCCGGTGGCCGGCGGCGGCGAGGCGGTCGACGACGTGGGACCCGATGAAGCCCGACCCGCCGGTGACGAGCACCGAGGTCATGGCGCCCAGTCTGCCACGGGCTGGTAATAGAGCGGCACGCACCAGTGGTTCTCGGCCACCCAGTCGCTGTTGGGGAGGTCGTCGTGCGTCCCCATGATGCGGTGGCAGGGCTGGTCGTAGACCTTGCCGGTGGAGCGCTCGATCGGGCTGAACACGATGTACTTGTAGAGGCCGGAGACCATGCCGTCGGGTAGCGCCACTCGCTGGAGGTGCACCGGATCGAGATGTACCCGGGCGACGTCGTTCTTCCACGCCACGATCTCCTCCATCCGCTCGGCCTGGACGAGCGCGAGGGCCGCGGTGAACTCGCTCATGCGGAAGTTCAGGCCGGCAACGGTGTGGTCGGGCTTGCCGTAATCGCGGAAGGCGCGGGCGTGCGCGTGCAGATCGGGGTCGGTCGTCACGAGCACGCCGCCCTCGCCGGTCGAGACCGTCTTGGTGGCATAGAAGGAGTAGACACCGGCATCTCCGAACGTACCCGGGCGCCGGCCGTCCCAGCCGGCGCCGTGCGCATGGGCGCAATCCTCCAGCAGGAAGATCCCGTGATCGCGGCAGTAGCGCGCGATTCGCTCGCTCTCGAAGGCGAGGTGGCCGCCGATGTGGACGAGCACGGCCGCCCGCGGCTTGTGGCGCTCGGCCTTCGCCTCGAAGTCGGCGAACGACATGCAGAGGTCCTCGCGGTTGCAGTCGACGAAGACGACCTCCCCCTGGGCCCGCCGGATCGCGAGCGGCGTCGCCATGAACGTGTTCGAGGGGCAGAGGACCGCCTCCCCGGCCACCCCGGCGTAGTCGAGCGCGGCGAGCGCTCCGCCCGCCCAGCCCGAGAACGCGACCGCCGACGCGCCGTTCCACGCCGACCACGCGGCCTCGAAGCGCCGGTTCATCTCGCCGTGGGACCACTGCTGGGAGTCGATCACGTCGTCCCACAGCTCGTGCAGCCGGGATCGATCCCGGGGGTCGAAGCCGATGGCGAACTGCGCGAAGTCGGTGTGAGCTCCCAACACTCGGGCTGACGCTACCAGCGGGTGTCGTCAGCACCGCCGTGCGACCTCCCGAACGGGGGAGGGACGCGAGGACCCCCTTCGCCCACCGGGCTGCACGCTCGCCTCGCCGGGCCGCCGGCGGCAGGCTGGGCGCATGACCTCGATCGCCCTCGAACGGATCGCACGCGCCGTCGGGCTGCAGGCGATCGGCTTCGGCGTCGTCTCGCACGGCCTGCACGTCGTCAACTCGGGTCTCGACTGGCGCGACGTCACGGGTCTCGGCTCGTCCTCGGCGGGCTGCTGCTCGTGCTGGCCGGCCTCGCCGCCGCCGCGGGCGCTCGGAATGCGCCGCTGACAAAACCGTTTAACTGTCTAGTCTTTGGTAAAGTTTTCTTTCGCCTTTTCGCTCTCTCGCCGCGTGGTCTCCGCGGGTACGTGATTATCGGCGCGCGTGCAGGGATACCGACGGAGGTCGGCCCGATGGGAGCTACGGAGCCAGGAAGTGCCGAGAGGCTGGACGAGGCGGTCCTGCTCGGCGTCCTCTCGGACGTCGCGAACGGCGACTTCAGCGTGCGCATGCCGCTCGAATGGACGGGCGTGGCGGGCAAGATCGCCGATCGGCTCAACGACGCCATCGCGGCGAACCAGGCGCTCGGCATCGAGCTGGCGCGCGTCAGCCGCGTCGTCGGCAAGGAGGGCAAGCTCTCCCAGCGCGTCGCGCTCCAGGGCTCCGGCCGCGCGTGGGCCGGGAGCATCGAGTCGGTCAACAACCTGATCGAGGACCTGGTGCGACCGACCAGCGAGATGCAGCGCGTCATCGGCGCGGTCGCCGGCGGGGACCTGAGCAAGAAGATCACCGCCGAGGTCGAGGGCGAGGTGCTCGAGCTCAAGCACACCATCAACGCGATGGTCGACCAGCTCAACCTCTTCATCTCGGAGGTCACCCGCGTGATCCGCGAGGTCGGCACCGAGGGCAAGCTCGGCCAGGCGGCCGCGGTGACGATCGAGGTCGGCGGCGTCTGGAAGGACCTGACCGACAACGTCAACGTGATGGCGGGCAACCTGACCGGTCAGGTGCGCGACATCGCCGAGGTGACGACGGCGGTGGCCAACGGCGACCTCAGCAAGAAGATCTCCGCCGACGTCAAGGGCGAGTTCCTGGAGCTGAAGAACACCGTCAACGCGATGGTCGACCAGCTCAACCGCTTCGCCTCCGAGGTCACGCGCGTGGCCCGCGAGGTCGGGGTCGAGGGCAAGCTCGGCGGCCAGGCCCAGTCCGCGGAGGTCGCGGGCGTCTGGAAGGACCTCACCGACAACGTCAACCAGCTCGCGGCCAACCTCACCAACCAGGTGCGGGCGATCGCGGATGTGGCGACCGCGGTGACCGAGGGCGACCTGACCCGGCAGGTCGGCGTGGAGGCGAGCGGCGAGGTCGCCGTCCTCAAGGACAAGCTCAACGAGATGATCCGCAATCTGCGCGAGACGACGCGCCAGAACACGGAGCAGGACTGGCTCAAGACCAACCTCGAGCGCTTCACCCGCATGCTCCAGGGCCAGCGCGACCTGGCCACCGTGTCGAGCATGATCCTCTCGGAGCTGGCGCCGCTCGTGTCGGCGCAGCACGGCGTCTTCTACACGCTCGCCAGCCTCGAGGAGGGCGGCGAGCCGGTGCTGCGCTACCAGGCCGGCTACGGCTACAAGGAGCGCAAGCAGCTCGCGAGCCACTTCCGTCTCGGCGAGGGCCTCGTCGGCCAGTGCGCGCAGGAGAAGGCGCGCATCCTCCTCACCGACGTCCCCGGCGACTACGTGAGGATCAACTCTGGCCTGGGCGAGTCCCCGCCGCTGAACATCATCGTGCTGCCGATCCTGTTCGAGGGCTCGGTCCGAGCGGTGGTGGAGCTGGCCTCCTTCAGCCGCTTCAGCCCCACCCACCAGGCCTTCCTCGACCAGCTCACCGAGAGCATCGGGCTGGTGCTCAACACGATCGAGGCGAACACGCTCACGGAGAACCTGCTCAAGCAGGCGCAGTCCCAGGCGCAGGAGCTGCAGTCCCGCCAGGAGGAGCTGCGCAGCTCCAACGAGGACCTCGGCAGGCAGGCGAGCCGGCTCGCGGAGCAGAACATCGAGGTCGAGCGCAAGAACCAGGAGGTCGAGCTCGCCAAGCACCTGGTCGAGGAGAAGGTCGAGCAGCTCGCGGTCTCGTCGAAGTACAAGTCCGAGTTCTTCTCGAACATGTCGCACGAGCTGCGCACGCCGCTCAACAGCCTGCTCATCCTCGCCCGCGAGCTGCAGCAGAACGCCGAGGAGAACCTGACCGAGGCGCAGGTCCAGTACGCCGGCGTGATCCACTCCTCCGGCTCGGACCTGCTGCGGCTGCTCAATGACATCCTCGACCTTGCGAAGGTGGAGTCGGGCACGGTCACCCTCGAGCTCTCCCGGGTGCCGCTGGCCGAGCTGGGCGCCGCCCTCGAGCTCGACTTCCGCCATGTCGCCGACCAGAAGGGCGTGGCCTTCTCGGTCGAGCTCGCGCGCGACCTCCCGGCGAGCATCTTCACCGACCCCGGCCGCCTCCGCCAGGTGCTCAAGAACCTCCTCTCCAACGCCTTCAAGTTCACCGAGACCGGCGCGGTGAGAGTGCGCGTGACGCGGGCGGAGCGCGGCTGGAGCCCGGCCAACGAGACGCTTGGCCGAGCCGGTGTGGTGACGGCGTTCAGCATCTCCGACACCGGCATCGGCATCAACGAGGAGATCCAGCGGCGCATCTTCGAGGCCTTCGCCCAGGCCGACGGCACGACGGCGCGCCAGTACGGCGGCACCGGGCTCGGTCTGTCCATCAGTCGTGAGCTGGTCCGGCTGCTCGGAGGCGAGATCGCGCTCGCGAGCACACCGGACGAGGGGAGCACCTTCACGGTGTATCTGCCATCGGCGCTCGATGATCAGGCCCGCGCGGCGGCGCCGCTCGTCCTCGAGCCCCCGGAACCGGAACCGGCACCAGAGCCCCAGCGCCTCGTGGGCACCGGCCTGGCGGGCATGAAGGCCCTCATCATCGACGACGACGTGCGCAACATCTTCGCCCTCACCACGCTGCTCGAGCGGGGCCTGCTCGAGGTGGTCTCGGCGGAGAGCGGGGAGCAGGGCCTCGCCATCCTCGAGCGGACGCCCGACATCGACGTCGCGATCGTGGACATCATGATGCCGGTGATGGACGGCTACGCGACGATCCGGGCCATGCGCCAGCTGGCGGCGGGCCGGGACCTCCCGATCATCGCCCTCACCGCGAACGTCGCGGCCGGCACGCGCCAGCGCTGCATCGACGCGGGCGCCTCCGCGTATGTCTCCAAGCCCGTCGAGGCCGCCGATCTCCTCTTGATCCTCGGCGAATGGCTCCCGGGCACCGCGCCCGCGGGCCGGGCGCCCGGCGCCGGCTGATGGCGGCGGACGTGTCCGCCAAAGGGACGACCGGCTGGCGGCCTCCGGCCGCCGTCCTGGTCGTCGACGACAACCCGGCCGAGCGTCTCGCGGTCCGGGCGATGCTGGCGCCGCTCGGCTGCCAAGTGGTCGAGGCCCACTCGGGACGCGCGGCGTTGCGCGCGGTGCTGGGTCAGACCTTCGCCGTGATCCTCATGGACGTGAGGATGCCGACGCTCGACGGGTTCGAGACGGCCAAGCTCATCCGGGAACGGGACGCGTCGGCGGCGACGCCGGTCATCTTCCTCACCGCCTACGGACGTGACGAGCTCGAGACGGCGACCGCGTATGCGAGCGGCGCGGTCGATTTCGTGTTCGCGCCGATCCTCGCGGAGGTGCTGCGGGCCAAGGTGTCGACGTTCGTCGAGATCTTCCAGCAGTCCCAGGCGCTGCAGGGCTCGCTGGTGGCGATCACGGCCCTCAACGTGGCGCTCCGCGACAGCGAGGTGCGCGCCCGAGCGGTGCTGCAGAACGTGGCGGACGGGATCGTGACGGCCGGGGAGGGGGGGCTGATCGAGTCGTTCAACCACTCGGCGCGCCGGCTCTTCGGCTACCGCGAGGACGAGGTGATCGGCCGGCCGCTGCACCTGATCGTCGCCCCGAGCCACCACGAGGACGTCGCCGACCCCGCTCGCGCGCGCTGGGACCTGCTGACCGCGAGCGACATCCCGGCGGAGCCGACCGAGACGGTGGGCTGTCGCAAGGACGGCTCGTGCTTCCCGATGGAGATGGACATGAGCCAGATGCAGATCGGCGACCGGACGTTCACGATCGGCTGCATCCGCGACATCTCGGGCCGCAAGGCCTACACGGAGGCGCTCGAGCACCAGACGCTGCACGACGAGCTGACCGGGCTCCCGAACCGCGCGCTGTTCGGGGACCGCGTGGACCGGGCGATCGCGGACGGGGACCGCGCCGACGAGCCGCGCGGCGTCCTGCTCGTCGACCTCGACGAGTTCCGCACGATCAACGAGGAGCTCGGGCGCGAGAACGGCGATGCTGTCCTCCGGACGGTCGCGGAACGGCTCCGCCACGCGGTCCGCAACGCGGACACGGTCGCCCGGCTGGGCGGCGACGAGTTCGGCATCCTCCCGGCCCACGAGACCGACGTCGAGGCGGCAGAGGCGATCGCCTGGAAGGTCCGCGCCGCGTTCGAGGAGCCATTCCTCATCGATGGCCACGCCGTCAACCTCGGGGCGAGCATCGGGATCGCCTTCTTCCCGCAGCACGGCCGCTCGACGTCCGACCTGCTGCGCCGCGCCTCGCTGGCGATGCGTGAGGCCAAGCAGGCCGGCAGCGGCCTCGGCGTCTTCGTCGCCGAACCGGAGGATCCGATCGCGCACCGACTCGCGCTGCTGAGCGAGCTGCGCGAGAGCATCCCGCGCGGCGACCTCGTCCTGCACTACCAGCCGAAGATCGACCTGAAGTCGCGGCGCACCACGGGTGTCGAGGCGCTGGTGCGCTGGAACCACCCGACGGCCGGCCTCCTGCAGCCCGCGCAGTTCATGCCCGAGGCGGCGCGTAGCGAGCTGATCGAGCCGCTCACGAACTGGGTCCTCGCCGAGGCGATGCACCAGCAGCGCAAGTGGACCGACGCCGGCTTCGACCTGACGATGGCGGTGAACATCTCGGCGCGGAGCCTCACCCGCGGCAGCACGCTCCCGGACACCCTGGCGCAGCTGACGGACACCTGGGGAGTGGCCCCCGGCACGCTCATCCTCGAGCTGACGGAGAGCGCGCTCATCGACGCCGAGGGACCCGTCGTCCTGGAGCTCCTGCACGCCATGGGCGAGCGCGTGGCGATCGACGACTTCGGCACCGGCCACTCCTCGCTCGTGTACCTCCAGCGGCTGCCGATCGACGAGATCAAGGTCGACCGGTCCTTCGTCATGAACCTCGCCAGCGTCTCGAGCGACGCGGTCATCGTGCGCTCGACGATCGACCTCGCCCACAATCTCGGCCTGACGGTCGTCGCCGAGGGCGTCGAGGACGAGATCGCGCTCACCATGCTGATCGAGTACGGCTGCGACAGCGCCCAGGGCTACCTGTTCAGCCGGCCGCGCCCGGCCGCGGAGCTCACCGAATGGCTGACGGAGTCGCAGGTCGGCGCGGCGCCGGGCGCCAAACGCAAGGTCAGCACCCGGTCCGCTTCGGCAGCACGCTCCCCGCGCGCCTGAGCCGTCGCGCCCGTTTGCCACCCTTGGTGGCATGCGGATCCTCGTCACCGGCAGCGGGGGCCATCTCGGCGAGGCGCTCGTGCGCGTCCTCGGCGCGGAGGGGCACGACGTCGTGGGGCTCGACCTCCTCGCATCGGAGTTCACGCGCGTGCTCGGCTCGATCGCCGATCGCGCCTGCGTGCGGCGGTGCGTCGAGGGCGCGGACGCGATCCTGCACGCCGCGACCCTGCACAAGCCCCACGTCGACTCGCACGGGCGGCAGGACTTCGTGGCCACGAACGTCACCGGCACGCTCAACCTGCTCGAGGAGGCGGTCGCCGCGGGTGTCGGGCGGTTCGTCTTCACGAGCACGACGAGCGCGTTCGGGCGGGCGCTGACCCCGCCGCCGGGCGCCCCCGCGGCGTGGATCACCGAGGACGTCGCGCCCGTCCCGCGCAACATCTACGGCGCGACGAAGACGGCGGCGGAGGACCTCTGCGAGCTCGTCCACCGCGACCACGGCCTCCCGTGCCTGGTCCTGCGCACGTCGCGGTTCTTCCCCGAGGCCGACGACCGCGATGAGGTGCGGGCGCGCTACGACGACGCGAACCTCAAGGTCAACGAGCTGCTGTATCGCCGCGTCGACCTCGCGGACGTCGTGAGCGCCCACCGGCTCGCCCTCGAGCGCGCGCCCCAGCTCGGCTTCGGCCGCTACATCATCAGCGCGACCACGCCGTTCACGCGCGCTGACCTGGGCGCCCTCCGCGCGGATGCGCCGGCGGTCGTGAGACGGCTGTTCCCCGACTACGAGGCGGCGTTCGAGCGCCGCGGCTGGTCCATGTTCCCGAGGATCGAGCGCGTCTATGTCAACGCGCGGGCGCGGAGCGAGCTGGGGTGGGCGCCCCGCTACGACTTCCGCGCCGCGCTCGATCGCCTGGAGGCCGGCGAGGACCACCGCAGCCCGCTCGCGGCCGCCGTCGGCGTGAAGGGCTACCACGCCGAGGCGACCGGGCCCTACACGGTGCGTTAGGCGTTGGCCGGCTCCGGGTCGGGCCGCACGAGGACGGTGTCGGCCACCGGGATGATCTCGTCGACCGGGAGGTCGGCGAGCGAGGCGTGCTTGCGGAGCGCCTCCGGGTTCGTGGCCTCGTAGATGCAGATGGTGCCGACCGAGCCGCCGCCCTCCTCGAGCACGTAGCTGCGGATCCAGCGCACCTCGTCGGGCATGTCCTCGTTGCCGACGCGCGTCGAGCGTCCGGCGGCCTCCTCGAGCTCGCCGGGCGACTTCCAGCCGGCGCGGCGAAGGATGGCGTAGAGCTGCATGGCTCCTCCTGTGGGTCGTTGAGCGTCGCGACGACGCTAGCGCGGTGCCGTGGATGATCACCGTCACCGGTGTGACCAGCTCGAGCTCGAGCAGGCGGTCGAACTCCGCGCGCGAGTCGGCGCGCGCGCGTCCGCTCGCGGGATCGACCTGCTCGGCGAGCACCGGCGCGGCGTAGCGGGGCTCGAACTCGTCCTGGGGGCGCTCGGACATCGCTGCAGGCGACGTTAATTGAACCGGACCCCCGCCGGTTGGGCGGAGGTCCGTGACCCTACTGTCTGCTCGCGTCGCCGGTTCAGTGCGGGACCGCGACGGCCGGCTTGACCGGGCGGAAGGACTCCCTTACCGCACCGGGCTGGCGGAGCACCCGCAGCGAGAGGACCAGGAACCCGAGCCCGGTCAGCAGGAGGGCGAAGCCCATGGCGATCACGAACGTCGCCATGCTCTCGGCGAAGTAGGCCGTGTTGAGCGCCGTCGTCAGCGCTGTCTCGGTGACCCAGATCGTGCGGGCCGGATTCGAGACCGGGGCGCCGGACTTGGGGTCCTTGGCGGCGGCGGCCTTGTCGCTCGTGCCCTTGCCGGACGCGGTCAGGTACTGCGGCATCTGCGCGTAGGTCTTGCCGCCGGTCGCCTCGAGGGTGTGCTTGCGCATGACCTTGGCGAACGCCTGCGCCTCGTTACCGGTGTTGACGAGCTGGTTGGGGATGGTGGAGTCGGGCGTGCCGACGATCTGCTCGCGAGCAAGCTCGGTGCCGACGCGGTCGCGTCCGTTGAAGCCGATGACGGCGGCGCCGATACCAAAGGCGATGAGCACGACGCTGGCGGCGATTCCTGCGTATTGGAAGAGCTTGCTCATGGTGGTCCTTTGTTCGTCTGCGGGAAGGGTCGATGTCCATCCTGTCCACCGGCGAACCCCCGCTCATCCGCTCAAGCCCGTCGATGCAGTGCGGGAAACCCGCAACCTGTGCAGATTGCCGCGGTGGATCCGTCGGCGCCCGAAGCGGTTCTCGACCACGTCCCGCCGCGGGCCGACATCGTCGTGCCGCCGGCACCCGCAGGCAGTCGCGCCGCCATGAGGTTGTCGCGATCGCCCGCCCGGACCATCGCGAGGTTCACGAGCTTGAGGCGCGTATGGTCCGCCCATGAGCCCTCTCTCGAGCGAGGAGCTGCGGCGCCTCGACGCCTGGTGGCGGGCGGCGAACTACCTCTCCGTCGGCCAGATCTACCTGCTCGGCAACGCGCTGCTCCGCGAGCCGTTGACGCTCGAGCACGTCAAGCCGAGGCTGCTCGGCCACTGGGGGACCACCCCCGGTCTCAACCTCCTGTACGCGCACATGAACCGCGCGATCGTGCAACGCGACCTCAGCGCGCTGTACGTGACGGGCCCCGGCCACGGCGGCCCTGGCCTCGTCGCCTCGACCTGGCTCGAGGGCAGCTACACCGAGGTGTATCCGGACATCACGCGCGACGCGGAGGGGATGCACAAGCTCTTCCGCCAGTTCTCCTTCCCGGGCGGGATCCCGAGTCACGTCGCGCCGGAGACCCCGGGCTCGATCCACGAGGGCGGCGAGCTCGGCTACGCGCTGGTGCACGCCTACGGCGCCGCGTTCGACAACCCGGACCTGCTGGTCTGCTGCGTGGTCGGGGACGGCGAGGCGGAGACCGGGCCGCTGGCCGCCAGCTGGCACTCGAACAAGTTCGTCGACCCGGCGCGCGACGGCGCGGTGCTGCCGGTGCTGCACCTCAACGGCTACAAGATCGCCAACCCGACGCTGCTCGCGCGCATCCCCGAGGACGAGCTGCGGGCGCTGATGGAGGGCTACGGGTACGCGCCGCGCTTCGTCACGGGCGACGACCCTGAGACGGTGCATCAGGCGCTCGCGGCGGAACTCGACGGCGCGCTCGACGAGATCGCCGAGATCCAGCGAGGCGCCCGCACCGGCGAGCGCGCCGAGCGCCCGGCCTGGCCGATGATCGTGCTGCGCACGCCGAAGGGCTGGACCGGCCCCAAGGTGGTCGACGGCAATCCGGCCGAGGGCAACTGGCGCTCGCACCAGGTGCCGCTCGCCAAGCTCGCCGAGAACCCGGAGCACCTGCGCCAGCTCGAGGAGTGGATGCACTCCTACCGCCCCGAGGAGCTCTTCGACGAGGACGGCCGGCCGCGCGACGAGGAGCTGGCCGCGATCCCGGTCGGCGAGCGCCGCATGGGCTCCAACCCGCACGCCAACGGCGGCGTCCTGCTCCGCGACCTCCACCTGCCGGACTTCCGCGACTACGCGGTCGACGTCCCGGCCCCGGCGCAGACCTCGAGCGAGGCGACGCGGGTGCTCGGCGCCTACCTGCGCGACGTCATGCGCCGCAACGCGGACGCCGCCAACTTCCGCGTCTTCGGCCCGGACGAGACCGCCTCGAACCGGCTCGGCGCCGTGCTCGAGGCGACGGACCGCGCCTGGATGGCGGCGATCGAGCCGGGCGACGACCACCTCGCCCCCGACGGCCGGGTGATGGAGGTGCTGAGCGAGCACCTCTGCCAGGGCTGGCTCGAGGGCTACCTGCTGACGGGCCGGCACGGCCTGTTCAACTGCTACGAGGCGTTCATCCACATCATCGACTCGATGTTCAACCAGCACGCCAAGTGGCTGAAGGTTACGCGCACGATCCCGTGGCGGCGGCCGATCGCCTCGCTGAACTACCTGCTCTCGTCACACGTCTGGCGCCAGGACCACAACGGCTTCTCCCACCAGGACCCGGGCTTCATCGATCACGTGGTCAACAAGAAGGCCGAGATCATCCGGGTCTACCTGCCGCCGGACGCCAACTGCCTGCTGTCGGTGGGCGACCACTGCCTGCGCAGCCGCCACTACGTCAACGTGATCGTGGCGGGCAAGCAGCCCTCGCTCGACTACCTCACGATCGACGAGGCGATCGCCCACTGCACGCGCGGCCTCGGCATCTGGGCATGGGCGAGCAACGACGACGGCGAGGACCCCGACGTCGTGCTCGCGTGCGCGGGCGACACGCCGACGCTGGAGGCGCTGGCCGCCGGCGCGATCCTGCGCGAGCGCCTGCCCGAGCTGCGGGTGCGGTTCGTCAACGTCGTCGACCTGATGCGCCTTCAGGACGAGCACGAGCATCCGCACGGACTCTCCGACGCGCAGTTCGACGCGCTGTTCACCGCCGACCGCCCGGTGATCTTCGCCTACCACGGCTATCCCTGGCTGATCCACCGGCTCACCTACCGGCGGACCAACCACCGCAACCTGCACGTGCGCGGCTACAAGGAGGAGGGCACGACGACGACGCCGTTCGACATGGTCATGCTCAACGACATGGACCGCTACCACCTCGTGATGGACGTCGTCGACCGCGTGCCGGGGCTCGGGCAGCGCGCAGCCGGCCTGCGGCAGGAGATGGTGGACGAGCGGCTGCGCACCCGTGCCTACACGCGCGAGCACGGGGACGACCCCGAGCACGTGCGTGACTGGAGGTTGCCGGGGAACTAGTGCGCGTCCTCGTCGTCAACGCCGGCTCGAGCAGCCTCAAGCTGCGGCTCGTCGGCGCGGACGACGAGCTGCTCGGCGCGCGCGACCTCGAGCCCGGCGACGCCCTCGAAGGGCCGATGGCGGAGCTCGGGGAGGCCGACGCGAGCGGCCACCGGGTGGTGCACGGCGGGGCGCGCTTCGTCGACCCGGTGGTGATCGACGACGCGGTCGTCAGCGCGCTGGAGGAGCTGACCGCGCTCGCGCCGCTGCACCAGCCGCCCGCGCTCGCCGCGATCGCGGCGACGCGCCGTGCGGCGCCCCATCTCCCCGCGGTCGCGTGCTTCGACACGGCCTTCCACGCCGGCCTGCCGGACGCGGCGGCGACGTACGCGCTGCCGCGCGCGTGGCGTACGCGGTGGCCGCTGCGCCGCTACGGCTTCCACGGGCTGTCGCACGCCTGGGCGGCGCGGCGTGCCACGGATCTGCTCGACGGGGCGGAGCGGATCGTCAGCTGCCACCTGGGCGCCGGGGCGTCGCTGGCCGCCGTACGGCGCGGGCGGTCGCTGGACACGACGATGGGCTTCACGCCGCTCGAGGGACTGGTGATGGCGACGCGTGCGGGCGACGTCGACCCGGGCCTGCTGATGTGGCTGCTCGAGGCGACCGACCTGAGCCAGGCTGAGGTCGCCGCCGCGCTCGTGCACGAGTCGGGCCTCCAGGGGCTCGCCGGGACCTCCGACATGCGCGAGGTGCTGGCAGCGGCGGCACGCGGCGAGGCCGACGCCGCTCTCGCGCTCGACGTCTACCTGCATCGGCTGCGGGCGGGGATCGCGGGGATGGCGGCGGCGCTCGGCGGTGTCGACGCGCTGGTGTTCACCGGCCGGGTGGGCGAGCGAGCGCCGGAGCTGCGCTCGCGCGCGGCCGCCGGCCTCGGGTTCCTCGGCGTCGCGCTCGACGAGCCCGCGAACGCCGCCGCCACCGGCGACGCCGAGATCGGCATGTCGGGCGCGCCGGCGCGCACGCTCGTCGTGGAGTCGCGCGAGGACCTCGAGATCGCGCGCGCGGTGCGGGCCGCGCTCGGCTAGACCGCCGCTGCGGCGGCGGGCGCGGGTGCCCGGAGGGCGGCGAAGCCGTCGCGCGCTCCGCGGGGGGTCAAGAGGATCGGGCAGCGCGCCTTGCGCAGGACGCCGCTCGAGACGCAGCCGAGCATCACGCTGCCGGCAGGGCCGTGGCCGCGGGAGCCGCAGACCAGGAGGTCGACGTCGCGGGAGAGCCGCGCGAGCTCGTCGTCGGCGTAGCCGTCGGCGACCTCGGCCGAGATCTCCACCGGTGCGGCGACGTTGGCCACCGCGCGTCGCAGGTTGCGGGTGACGTCGGCGCGCACGGACGGCTCTACCGCCCCGGAGCCCGAGCCCAGGTACAGCGATGCGCTCACCGTGGTCGGCTCGATGACGCTGAGCACCCGCACGGTCGCGTCCGTCCGGGCCGCGAGGCCGACCGCGGCGGCGAGCGCGTCGCCCGCCTCTGGCACGCGCGCGTAGCCGACGCCGATCCGCTTGATGCCGGTATAGGCCTGGCCCCAGTAGCCGCGCGGCGCCACCGCCACCGCGCAGGCAGCCCCGTGCAGCAGGCGCTCGCCGACGCTGCCGGGCACGATCCGCCCGAGCGGCCCTCGATGCGACGCGCCGACGACGATCGCGAGCGCGCCCTCGGCCTCCGCGACCTCCCGAAGGCCACGGGGGACGGAGCTGCAGGGCACCGCTCTCGCCTCGGCAGCCACACCGGCGAGCGGGCGGGCCACCCATTCGAGCGCCGACACCGCCTCGATCGCGAGCGAGCGAGCGTAGGCGCCGCGTTCCATCACGGCCGACCGCGCATCGGCGGCATAGACCGCGACGAGGATCAGCCGGGTCCCCGCGGCGCGGGCGAGCGCACGGGCGAGCGCGAGGGCGTCGCGAGAGCGCTCGGAGCGCTCCACGCCGACGACGATCGGCCCGGGCGGAGTCATGAGGCGCCCGCCGGGACGGTCGGCACCCCCGCGGGGCCGAGGAGGGTCTCCACCGCGAGGTGGGCGCCGCGGATGTGCTCGACGGCCGCGAGCTCGTCGTGGCCGAACAGGAACGGGGCGAGGTAGCGGCCCGCGATCTTGCTCGGCGGCCACCACAGCGCGTGGTTCGCAACCTTCCCCTCGCCCGCGCCGCCCGCGATCGCGTTGCGCATGTAGCGGTTGTCGCCGCCGGTGAGGAGCATCCCGCGAAGGACAGGCCGGAACGGCTCGGCCACGATCGGCGCGCCGACCGCCTCGGCGATCGTCTCGGCGACCGCGTCCGCCTGCTGGGTGGCGAGCCCGCCCTGCTTGATCGGGAACGCGGTCCCGTCGCCCGCCGCGTACACGTGCTGGAGACCGGCCACGCAACCATGAGGGTCGACCGGGACGAAGCCCGCGGCATCGACCGGGACGCCCGGGATCTGCAGCCCTTCGAGGCGGGGCAGGCTGACCACCCGGTTGACGTCGATCCGGCGCCCTCCCGGGTCGACGACCAGGTGGCCGTGCTCGACGGTGGTGTACGCCGATCCCATGAACTCGATCCCGGCTCCCGCGAGCAGGTCGGCGACGGTTTCGCTGGCCGCGCCTCCGAAGATGGCGAGCGGCCGGCTCTCGGGCGTGATGAAGATCAGCTTGACCCAGTCGGCGCCCATGCTCCAGGCCTCGCGAGCCGTCATGAGGGCGAGCTCGTAGAGCGGCAGCGTCCACGTCGGCTCGGTGGGCACCACGAAGGCGATGCGCTTGGCGTAGCCCTCCTCGGCGTCGCGGAGCAGCCCGTGCAGCGCCTCCTCCTCGCGGTCCTCGCCGAAGGTGATGGCGTGCGAGTAGGCGGCGGTCGCTCGCGCGCCGGTCGCGAGCACGAGGTGGTCATACGGGATCACCTTGCCCCCGCCGGTGCGGATGGCCTGCTCCTGCGGGGCGACCTCCGCGAGGGTGTCCGGCACGAGCCGGGCGTCGAACCGCTTGGCGATGTCGGCGAGGTCGTAGCTGCGGGCATGGCCCTTGGCGAACGGCTCGGCCACGGTCATCGGGCGATAGGTGAAGGATGCGTCGGGCGCGACGAGCGTGATGTCGACGCGGCCCCGCGCGAGATCGCGCAGGGCGATCAGGGTCTCGAGCGCCGCCACGCCGCCACCGGCGATCACCACGCGAGCCGGCGTGACGCCGGTCATGAGGCCACCAGTGCCTTGGCACGCATGGCGGCACGCTCGACCGCGCGCTCGGGGATGACGGTGACCGGGCACTCGGCGAGATGGATCAGCTCGTGCGCCACGCTGCCGAGCAGTGCCCGGCCGCGCCCGAAGCCTCGGGTGCCGAGGATGATCTCGTCGGCCTCCCGGGTCGCGGCCACGCCGGCGAGCGCGTGGGCGGGACGGTCGGCGATCACCTCGACCTCCCAATCGACGCCCTGAAGGTCCTCCTCCAGCGGCTTGACGCAGGCCTGCGCGCGATCGAGCACGACGTCGAGAAGGCGCTGGTAGTCCGGCGTTCCGACCCACTCGTGCGGCAGGCTGTAAGCGTGGACGACGTAGACCTTGCCGTCATCACCGGCGCGCTCCGCGGCCCGTGCAAGGGCAGCGCGCGACGCTGGGGAGCCGTCGTAGCCGACGACGATGCGTCGGGATCGATTGTCGAGGGTCATCTCGGTCTCCTTCTCGGGGTCGGAACGAGCCTAGGTGCGGGGCGGGCTCGGTCCATCCGCAGCGGGCCGCACGCCGGTTGCGGGAAACTGCGGACGGTAGATTGCGGTGAGATGACGGAGATCGTGATCGCCGACGATCACCCCGTGGTGCGCAGCGGTCTGCGGATGGTCCTCGACCGCGAGGAGGATTTCGAGGTCGTCGCGGAGGCGGGCGATGTGGCCGATGCTCGCCGCTACGTGCGCGCGCACCGCCCCGACGTGCTGATCCTCGATCTGAACATGCCGGGGGAGCCGACCCTCCCGGCGATCCCGGCCATCCGGGAGGAGTCACCCGCCACCCGCGTGGTGGTCCTGACCATGCAGGACGACCCGGCGTTCGCGCGCGAGGCGCTGCAGGCCGGCGCGAGCGGCTATGTGCTCAAGGAGGCCGCCGACGAGGAGCTCGTGCAGGCGATTCGCGTCGTCGCGTCGGGCGGCACGTTCCTTACGCCGCAGCTCGGCGCCCGGATCGCGGCGGCGCCGCCCGAGCCGGCCGGCCCGCCGGACGACCTGACCGAGCGCGAGGTGGAGATCCTGCGCCTGATCGCCCTCGGTCACACGAACGCCGAGATCGCCGCGCTGCTGTTCCTGAGCGTGCGCACCGTCGAGTCGCACCGGGCCCACATCCAGCAGAAGATCCGGCTCACGAGCCGCGCCGAGCTCGTGCACTACGCGCTCGAGCACGGGCTGATGACCGTCTAGACGACGGTCAGGACCGCGAGCGCGCTCACCGACACCGCGACGAGGGCGAGCGCGAGCCCGGTCAGCAGCCGGTCGGCGCGACCGAGCGCGAACCGGCCCATCACGCCCGCGTCGCACGCGAGGCCGCGCATGAACGGCAGCAGGACCAGCAGCAGCACCGCGTTGAGGGCCTGGGAGAGGAAGAGGATCGGGACGAGCGGAGCGCCAGGGATCAGCACCAGCGCGGCGGCGAGCACGACGATCGAAACGAAGCTGGCGTAGAAGAGCGGCGCCTCCTTGAGGCTGTTGTCGACGTCGCACGGCGCGTCGAACGCCTCGGAGACGGAGTACGCGGTCGAGAGCGGGACGATCGCGGCGGCGAGCAGCGCCGCGCCGACGAACCCGAAGCCGAAGAGGGTCGCCGCGAGGTGGCCGGCGAGCGGCTCGAGCGCCCGCGCGGCGTCGCCCGCGTCGTTGATCGTCGTGCCGCTCTCGTGCAGCGTGGCGGCGCACGCGACCACGATGAAGACGCCGATGACGCCCGTCAGCACGGCGCCGGTGATGACGTCGATGCGCTCGTTGGCGAGGTCCGCGACCTTGAGGCGCTTGTCGACCGCGTAGGACTGGATGAAGGCGAGGCCCCAGGGCGCCAGCGTGGTGCCCAGCGTCGCCACGGCGACGAGCACCGCGTCGCGCGTCAGCGGCATGCTGGGAACGACCAGCCCCTTCGCGGTCGCGGTCCAGTCGGGATGCGCCAGGAAGCCCGAGAGGATGTAGGCGACGAACACCCCCGTCAGGGCCAGCAGCACGTGCTCGACCCGGTGGAAGGAGCCGCGCAGGACGAGCAGGGAGACACCCAGCGCGGCGAGCGGCACGCTGACGTAGCGGCTGACCCCGCCGAGCAGGCCGAACCCTGCCGCGACGCCGGCGAACTCGGCAGAGAGCGTGCCGAGATTGGCGACCACCAGCGCGACCAGGGCGATCGTCGCGCCACGGCGGCCACGCCGCTCGCGGACGAGCGCCAGGAGTCCCTTGCCGGTCACGATGCCCATGCGGGCGCCGAGCTCGTGATAGACGATCAGCGCCGCGGTCGAGAGGGCGAGCACCCAGAGCAGGCGGTAGCCGTACTTGGCGCCCAGGATCGAGTACGTCGTGATCCCGGCCGGGTCGTCGTCCGAGAGTCCCGCCAGGACGCCCGGCCCCACGACCGCGAGCAGGGCGACCACCGAGCCGCGCCGCACGAGGTGGGGGCGGCGGCGGACCAGCTGGGAGTGGAGGTAACGCCCGACCACCGGCCGCTGAGTCTTGCGGATCAGCGGTCTGGGACGGGGCTGCCGAGCGACGCGAGGTAGGGACCGAGGTGCTCACCGACGACCTTCTGAGGGGGTGACCAGAGCGGCTCGCACGAGGCCGCCGATACGACGGCGGCGTGCGCGTCACGTTGCAGGTACAGAGGGGCGCCGCCCGTCAGGAGCACGCCCTGGAGCTTGGGCTCATACGGACGCACCTCGACGTCGCCGCCGCCGATCTGCACTGCGATGTCCGCCGCGGCGACGTCTGCCTGCTGGGTGGCGAGACCGCCCTGCCTGAGCGGCCGGGTCGTCATGTCGCCGACCGCCCAGATGCGGTCGACACCGTGGACCCGTCCGTAGGCGTCCACCGGCACGAAGCCGTCGGAATCATGCGGCAATCCCGTCACCCGGCGCCCTCGCGGGTGGGGAAGCGCGACGACGAGATCCACGTCGAGCGGTCCGTCGAGCGCGAACCACAGCCTGCCCTCCGCGTACTCCGTAGGAACGGTGCCGGTGCGGATGAGCACGCCGGCGTCGGCGAGGCGCCAGAGCACGGCCGCGCTCGCGGCCGCGCCGAAGACGCCAAGCGGCGCCGATTCGCGCGTGATCAGCTCGATCGCGAGGTCCAGCCCGTGCCGCCGCCCGTGCGCGGCCGTCATCAGGGCCAGCTCGTAGAGCGGGAGGGTCCACGCGGTGTCGGCCATGGCGACGAACGCGATGCGGTGCCGGCGCCCGGGCGCCAACGCCTCGATCGCCTCCTTGACGGCCAGGACGTCGGGAGGGCCGGTGAAGGTGATCGCTCCCGCCAGCGCGGGCTCCGGCCGGGCGCCGACGGCCAGGAGCAGGCCGTCGTAGTGGACCGGCGGGCCGACGCGGGTGTCGAGCTCGCGTGCGTCGGACCGGACGGCTTCGAGGAGATCCGGGATCCAGCGCGCGCCGCGGTCGCGGGCGATCTCCTCCCAGTCGAACCGCTGCGCGGGCTCGCCCCCGAACGGCTCCGCGACCGAAGGCGCCCGGTAGGTCAGGTGACGCGCGGCGGTAAGCACGCTGACGTGGACGCGCTCGCCCGCGAGGGCCTGGAGCGCCAGGAGCCCCTCGAGGGCGCCGACGCCGCCGCCCGCGATCACGACGTGTGGAGTCATGCGATCACCCTCGCGCGCGGCGTCCCGGAGGACATCGGCGATCCTCCGCAGCTCGGGCGGGGGAAACCCGCAGACGCGCGGAGTACCGTCGGTCGGGCGTGCGCGCGTCGAGATCCCGTCCCGAGGTCCATCTCGGTCACCGGTCCAACTGGCTGCGCGCCGGCGTGCTGGGCGCCAACGACGGCATCCTCTCGACGGCGAGCCTCGTGCTCGGCGTGGCCGCGTCGGGCGCGTCGATCGTCATGGCCGGGGTCGCCGGGCTGGTGGCCGGCGCGCTGTCGATGGCGGCCGGCGAGTACGTGTCGGTCAGCTCGCAGCGCGACGCCGAGCAGGCCGACATGCGTCTCGAGGCGCGCGAGCTTCGCCGCGACCCGCCCGGCGAGCTGCGCGAGCTCGCCGGGATCTACGAGCAACGGGGCCTCACGCCGGCGATGGCGGTCACCGCGGGCATCGGGGCGCTCGTCGGGCAGGTTGCGTAGCGGGCGGCGCCCTGCGCGGATTGTGTTCTCGGCGCCGGTCCGGTTGGATCTGCCGACCAGCCGTTCGGAGAGGGGATCGAAGATGGCGTCGTCAACCGCGCGAGCCGACGAGCTCGTCGAGCAGACCACCCAGGCCGCACTGGAGGAGAAGGCGAAGCTGCAGAAGCACTTCGGGCGCTTCGACATCTTCTTCTTCCTGATCTGCACGCTCGTGGGACTGGACACGCTCGGTGCAGTGTCCAACGACGGGGCGCAGGCGTTCACCTGGCTGGCGTTCCTCGGCATATGCTTCTTCGTCCCCTACGCGCTGCTGGCCGCCGAGCTCGGCTCCTCGTTCTGCGAGGAGGGCGGGGCCTACATCTGGGTCAAGCTCGCGTTCGGGCGCTTCACCGCGTCGATCAACTCGGTCCTGTACTGGCTCTCGAACCCGATCTGGCTCGGCGGCACGCTGACGATCCTCGCCGTCACCACGTTCGGTGACTTCTTCACGCCACTCACGGGCGTCTGGAAGTACCTGTTCTCGATCGCCTTCATCTGGTTCGCCGTGTGGGCGGCGATCCTCTCCTTCGGGGTCGGCAAGTGGATCCCGACGATCGGCGCGTGGGTGCGGATCGGAGTGCTCGGCCTGTTCACGCTGACCGTGATCCTGTACGCCGCCGACCATGGCGTGCACGGCGTCGGCGGCAGCGAGTTCAAGCCGACGTGGGGCATCTTCATCGCCGCCGTCCCGGTGCTGTTCTTCAACTACGTCGGCTTCGAGCTGCCCAACGCCGCCGGGGATGAGATGAAGGACCCGCAGAAGGACGTGCCCTTCACCGTGATCCGCGCCGCGATCGGGACCTTCGTGCTCTACGGCGCGCCGATCCTCGCGATCCTGCTCGTCCTCCCCGCCGCCCAGATCACCAGCCTCGGCGGCTTCATCGACGCCATCAAGACCGTCTTCACCGTCTACGGCGGGCACGTGGCGACCGCCTCCGACGGCACGGTGACCGCCACCCTGACCGGCGCCGGCAAGGTACTGGGCGACATCGCCGCGCTGGGCTTCATCTGGGCGCTGCTGTCGAGCGGCACCACCTGGATCATGGGCGCCGACCGGGCGCAGGCCGTCGCCGGCTTCGACGGCGCCGCGCCGCGCTGGTTCGGCGTCTTCTCCAAGCGCTGGGGCACCCCGATCGTCGTCAACCTGCTCTCGGGCGTCTTCTCGACGTTCGTCATGATCCTGGCCTTCGCGCTCACCAGCGGCGACGCGGGCAAGTACTTCAGCGTCGTGCTCGGGCTCGCGATCTCCACCACCACGATCGCCTACCTCCTCGTCTTCCCGGCGCTCATCAAGCTGCGCTACTCGCATCCGCACGTGCCGCGGCCCTACCGCGTGCCGGGAGGGATGGCGGGCGCGTGGATCGTGAGCGTGCTCACCACCGGATGGGCGGCGCTCGCGACGGTCGCGCTGCTGTATCCCGGGTTCGGCACCTCGAATCCAGACGCGGCGCTGCCCGAGGGCTTCGCGCACCAGCGCGGGAACTTCGAGCTCTCGCAGTTCGTGCCGCTCGCGGCGCTCCTGATGCTCGGCGTCGTGTTCTACTGGAGCGGGCGCTCGACGCGGGCGCTGCGGGCCGAGATGCCGCTGGCGGCCGCCGAGGCGCCGATCGCCCCCGCCGCCACCTAGTGCAAAGCCACCTCCGGCCTCGGGGAAGTTCCGATGCGATGTGCCCCTGGCGGGCCTAGATCAGGCGGGCGCCGGCACGAGGCTCGCGGCGACGCGGCCGTTCGTACGGTGCGCGAGCTCGCTGCCCTCGAGCACGACCTTCAGCGCGCCGGTGTTCGCGGCGTCGGCGAACGTGTCGTAGGCGGCCATCGTGTCGCCGAGCGCGTAGCGGTGCGTGGCGAAGATCGTCGGGTCGAGGCGACCGCTCGAGATCAGCTTCATGAGCGTCGGGATCGTGTAGGTGTCGACCAGGCCGGTCGTGATCGTCACGTCGCGGATCCAGAGCGTCTCGAGGTGCAGCGTCACCGGGGCGCCGTGCACGCCGATGTTCGCCACGCGGCCACCGGGCCGGATCAGCTCGGTCGCCAGCTCGAACGTCTGCGGGACGCCGACCGCCTCGAACGACACGTCGGCGCCGATGCCGTCGGTGAGCTCCATGACCTGCGCCAGCGCGTCCTCGCGGCCGTTGTTGATCGTCGTGTCGGCGCCGAATCGCATGGCGCTCTCGAGCCGGCTTTCGTCGAGGTCGATCGCGACGATCCGCCCCGGCGTGTAGAGCTTCGCGGTGAGGATGGCTGCCAGGCCGATCGGCCCGGCGCCGACGATCGCCACGGTGTCGCCCGGCGTGACCATGCCGTTGAGCACGCCGACCTCGTAGGCGGTGGGGAGGATGTCGGCGAGGAACAGCACCTGCTCATCGCTCAGCTCCTCGGGCACCTTGTAGACGGAGTTGTCCGCGAACGGCACGCGCGCGTACTCGGCCTGGAGGCCGTCGATCGTGTGGCCGAAGATCCATCCGCCGCCGCCGAGGCACTGGCCGTAGCGGCCCTCCTTGCAGAAGCGGCAGCGCCCGCAGGCGCTCACGCAGGACAGCAGCACGCGGTCGCCGACGGCGACGGTGGCGACGCTCGCCCCGACCTCCTGCACCGTGCCGACGGCCTCGTGACCGAGCACCGTGCCCGGCGTGGTCTCGGGCACGTCGCCCTTGAGGATGTGCAGGTCGGTGCCGCAGATCGTCGAGCTGTCGATCTTGACGACGATGTCGCTCGCGGCCTGGATGGTCGGGTCATCGACTGTGTCCCAGCCGCGCTGGCCGGGACCGTGGTAGACAAGGGCCTTCATCTGCGCCTCCTGAATCGAGCGCATCCCGAAGCTCGGGACGCGCGTCTGAAGACCGGACGCTAGGCCGATCAGGGCCTCGGGGCATCGTGGAATTCCCTCTCTCCGGTGTGCGCTCTTCTACGGACGGGGCCTCCGGGAACGGGCCTAGGTTCCGGTCATGGGCACAGCAGATCGTGTTCG
>JBBQLH010000034.1:0-40260 GCA_038327685.1 Solirubrobacterales bacterium | reverse complement strand
ACGACGGAGCGGTCGAAGGTTCCAGCGAAGGTGAGCTCCATGCCGTCAACCTGCCACACATTCCGGACGTTCTCTGTCCGTAGTCGGCCGCCAATCGCGGGCTTCCTCGAGGACTCGCCCGATGCCGTGCGGGTTCGCGGGCACCGGGAAGGCCGAGAGCGGTCATCGAGCCCGCGCGCGGGCGGCCTGACGGACCAGGTGGTCGCGCTCGGCGACATCCGTGGCCCGACGGGCGGCCTCCGCGTACGCCGTGGCGGCGGCAGGGAGGTCGCCGCCGAGCTCGTGCAGGTGACCGCGGACCGCATGCCACCGGTGGCGATCGCCGAGCACCTCGCGCAGCCGGTCGGTCTCGCGCAGCCCAGCGACGGCGCCGAGCACGTGGCCGACCGCGACAGCGCGTCCGAGCACCGCGGCGGGGTCCCGGCGCACCGCGTCGTCGGTGAGCGCGACGAGGTCGTCGTACCAGTCGAGGATCTGCGGCCAGTCGGTCTCCTCGGTGCGTGCCGCGTCGTCGTGCAGGGCAGCGATGGCGGCCTCGACCTGGTAGCGGCCGGGGCGCTGAACGGCGAGCGCCGACTGAAGGACACGCGCGCCCTCGGCGACCTCGCGGGCGTCCCAAAGGCCGCGGTCTTGTCGGTCGAGCGTGACGATGCGACCGTCTGCGTCGAGTCGCGCCGGGAGGCGAGCGTGATTGAGCAGCATCAGCGCGAGCAGCCCGCGCGCCTCCGGTTCCTCGGTGGCCAGGGTGAGCTGGCGGGCGAGCCGGTTCGCCTCGCCGGCCAGGTCCACTCGGCCAGTGTGGCCGGCCGTGTAGACGAGGTAGAGCACGCGCAGCACGACGGCGAGGTCGCCGGGCTGGTCCAGGCGGCGCCCCTGCACAGCGCGCTTGGCCCGGCTGATCCGCTGAGCCATCGTCGCCTCCGGCACGTAGAAGGCGTCGGCGATCTCCCGGGTGGCGAGGCCGCCGACGGCGCGCAGGGTCAGCGCCACCTGGGAGGCGGGCGCGAGGTCGGGGTGGCAGCAGCAGAAGAGCAGGAAGAGGGTGTCGTCGCCCTCCTCGGTGGCGGCGGGCGGCCGCTCGGGCCATCCGGCGCCCGTCTGCTCGCGGCGGTGACGGGCGGCCTCGCTGCGGCGGGCGTCGACGAGCCGCCGGGTCGCGACCGTCGCCAGCCACGCGCGCGGGTCGTGCGGCGGGTGCTCGGGCCACACCCGCAGCGCCTCCAGCAGCGCCTCCTGCAGCGCGTCCTCGGCGGCATCGAAGTCCTCGCCCCGCCGGACCAGGCCCGCGAGCACCCGGGGGACGAGAGCGCGCAGCGCGCCCTCGTCCAGCCGTCGCGTCGGCTCGCCGATCACGCCGGGTCAGTCGCCCGAGGGCGCCCCGGACATGATCTCCCGGACGTCGATCCACTCGTACAGCGGCTCCCCACCCGGGCCGGGCTCGGAGGAGACGTAGGCCGCGATCTCGACCGCGCGCTCGTGCGACTCGACGTCGATCATGTACCAGCCCGCCACGAGATCGCTGGTCTCGGGCAGCGGGCCGTCGGTGGTCACCGGCGCCGCGTCCGGACCGCCGTAACGCACCCAGGTGCGCACCGGCGTGAGCGCCTCTGCGCCGACGTACTCGCCGGTCTCCTCGAGCAGCTCGCTGACGTGCCGCTGGAAGGCCATGTGCGCCTCCACATCCTCGGGCGCCCACTGGTCCATCGGGGGAAAGGGACGGTGCGGCTCCGGGCCGCCGCGGTAGTGCTTGAGAAGCAGGTACTTCGGCATGGTGGTCTCCTGGTGTCGTGGGCCGCGCCTGTCGCGGCCCTTCACCTGGTGAGCGGAGCCGGTCAGAGCTTCTCGACATGGAATCACTCATCGAGCTCCGAGACCGTCGCGTAGCGGGAACCCTCAGCGGCACACCCGTCGCCCGGAGCAGGGACGTCGGCCGTATGCGGCGCAGGGGTGTGCCGTAAGAGTGGTTCGGTGATGTGTGCCGGTCATGGGCGCCAACCGCGACACGATTACGCTCCCCTCGGCACCGAAGCAGGCGTGCGCACGGTCCTCCGTACGGCTCCCGCAGTGGACGAGGTTCAGGCGTGTCGTGGGCTCGATGGGCCGCTGTCGCTCCGCCCTCAGGATGCGAGCGTGAGGCGGCCACGGACGCGACGCTCGAAGCTCGTCCTGAGCGGGCGGTAGTCGGCGTGGACGGAGATGCCTGCGTGCTCGCCGGAGCAGGAGCCGACCGGTCCCGACCGGGAATTGTCGTCCGCAGAGTGGGGCGGGGAGGCGCGCGCGGCGTCTCGCCAGGCGCTGCAGTGTTGGTCAACGCCCGCCGGGCGAATGCTGGGCTGGGTGGCCAATGGTTCGAGCAGGTCATGGGCGACTGTTCAAGACGCGGGGCGCGGGCGCCGATGCCGAGGGGATGAGTCAATTCGGCGTCCTGCCCTGGGTTCGATCGCTTTCTCCCGTTCAGCGCGTGGTTCTGCGGGGGGTGTGCGCCCTGGTCGGCGCCTGTGTGCTGGCCATGGCGGCTCGCGTGCTCCTCGGCCTCGGCGCCGGGCTCCCCCAGGCGATCTACACGCAGTGGCTGATGAGCGTGGCTGTTGTCGGCGCCGCGGTCGGGTTGGTCTGGCGGGTGATCGCGGTACCCGAGCAGCGTGGGGTCTGGATCCCGCTCGCTGTGGGCGTCGTCGGCTTCGCGTTGGGAACGGTCGTGTGGGCGTTCTGGCTCGAGCGCCTCAAGGAGCCGCCCTTTCCCTCGCTCGCCGATCCGCTGTGGCTGTCGCTCTATCCCTTCGGGTTCGTGTCGGCTGTGCTAGTGCTGCGGACGCAGATCGGCCGGATCGCGACCAGCGTCTGGCTGGACGGTCTGATCGGCGCGCTCGCCACCTCGGCGGCCGCCGGAGCGCTGATCCTGGGTCCTCTCACCGAGAACGCCGAGGGCAGCTTCGCGGCGGTGCTGACAGGCCTCGCGTATCCGGTGGGCGACTTGCTGCTGGTCGGTGTGCTCGTCGCCGGCCTGCTCATCACCGGGGGACGGCCGACGGCGACCTCATGCCTTCTGGCTGCGGGTTTTGTCGCCTTCGGTGCGGGCGACGTCATCTATCTGAAGAGCGTCGCCGCCGCGAACTACGTGACCGGCCTGGTCCCGAACATGATGTGGCTCTCTGGCCTCGCCCTGCTGACGCTCGCCTCCTGGACACGCATCCCGGCACTGCCGGGACCCGAGCGGCTGGGGCGGCTGGTGGAAAGTGTGCCGACCGTGCTGGCGGTGGTGGCCGTCGGTGTCTTGATCGTCGACCATCTCATCGGGCTGGACGCCGTGACCACCGGGCTCGCGGCGGCGGCGCTGCTGGTGGCGCTGCTGCGTCTAGCGCGTTCGGCGCGCGAGGAACGCGTACTGCATACGTCGCGACGCGACGCGCTCACTGACGAGCTCACCGGCCTGCCCAACCGCCGAGCGCTGAACACCGCCGCGGCTGAGCTGCTAGCGGACGAACCGGATCGTAAGGTGGCGCTGCTGCTGATCGACCTCAACGATTTCAAGGAGGTCAACGACACCCTCGGACACGAGGCGGGCGACCAGCTCCTCGTGGGGCTCGGTCAGCGGATGGCTCGCGAGGTGCGGCCCGGCGACCTGCTCGTGCGCCTCGGAGGCGACGAGTTCGCGGTCCTGATTGACGACTACGACGATCCCAGCGACGCGGAGGCCGCAGCGTGGCGACTGCTGTCCTCGCTCGAGGAGCCGTTCCCGATCCATGACCTGCAGCTGCGAGCTGGGGCGAGCATCGGCATCGCCTGCTCACCGCTGCACGGCAGCACGCCCCGTGAACTCCTGAGCTGCGCCGACATCGCGATGTACCGGGCGAAGCTCGCTCGCACCGGGGTTCAGCTGCACGACGGTGCCCTTCCCGGCACCGCGCTCGACCGACTGGCCCTCGCGGGCGAGCTTGACCGCGCGCTCGCCGACGGCCAGATCGTCCCCTACTTCCAGCCGCAGATCGACCCGCGCACTGGGCGCCTTACCGGCATGGAGGCCCTTGCTCGCTGGGAGCACCCGACCCGCGGGACGCTTGCGCCCGCCGAGTTCCTCGCCGCCATCGAGCAGATGAATCTGTCGCGTCGGCTCACGCTCCGCATGCTCGAGACGGCCGCGACCTTCGCGGCCCAGTGCGCTCGCGCGGGACTCGAGGTGCCGGTGTCGGTGAACCTCGCCGCCGCGAACCTCATGGACGAAGCTCTCGTGGGCGACCTGACCGACATCCTTCGCATCCACGGCCTACCCTCGGATCGACTGCGCCTTGAGATCACCGAGGGCATCGTGATGGCCGACCCCGACCGGGCCATCGCCCTGCTGCAGCGCATCCGCGCGCTCGGCATCGGCGTCTCCCTGGACGACTTCGGCACCGACAACTCCTCGCTCTCCTACCTCAACCGCCTGCCCGTCGACGAGCTCAAGATCGACCGCTCCTTCATCGCCGACCTCACCACCAACCCTCGCACCCACGCGATCGTCGCCTCGATCCTCGCCCTCGCGCACACCCTCGGACTGCGCTCGACGGCCGAAGGCATCGAGGAGCGCGAGAGCCTCGAACTGCTGAGCACCATGAACTGCGACGCCGTGCAAGGCTTCTACATTGCCCGGCCGATGCTGGCAACCGACTTCATCGACTGGGCCGGCAGCCGCTACCCGACCCAGCCCGCACCGAGCACCGCCGCCTGAGCGCCCCGATCAACGAGCACAGCGGCGCGGCGACTCTGACGCTCACGCTGCTCCCGTGAGCGATCGGAATCCGCCAACCGTCCCTGGAGTAGTGGCACGCACACCACGTCCGCTTGGCCATTGAAAAGCAAGTGCCTTGCGGCTTGGCCGACACGCGCCCGCTGCGGACGACACGCGGTCGTCTGGGTGGCACAGAGCTCGCGCCCGCTTGCCCTCAGGAGCGAGCGTGTCCGATCACCCGCTCGCGCGGCGACGCCGTCGAGCGATGTAACGACTAGGGGGCCGTAAGACTGAAAATCGGTCTAACATGGAGACGGCGGGAATTGAACCCGCGTCCGCAGTCGCGCAAAAGGCGGCGTCTACGAGCGTATCCGGCGCTCTATATCTCGCTCATCACTCGCCACGCCGGCGGGGTTGTGACTCGCCAGTCCGCTTGAAATGTCCCCCGCTTCGGCGCGGACGGGCCTCCGCGGGGTAGAGCCTGCTTCTGACTCGGCCTGATCCCGGCGCAGGCTCCGGGGGCCAAGCTCATGCCTAGTTTCAGCTAGGCAGCGAGTGCGAAGGCGTGAGCCTTCTCATTGTGCTTAGTCGCACTTATGGTTTGCTGGGGTTTATCGAGGCCTCCAGCACCTCGGCTCGCAACCGCCCCCACGAAATCGACCGCGTCGAAGCCTGTCGTCCCCAGGGGGCTATGTACGTTTCCATTGTAGTTGGGCGGACAAGCGAGCGAGACGGGGGAGACGCATGGAGAGCTTCGACGTGGTGGTCGTCGGCGGCGGGCCGGCCGGAGAGGTGGCGGCGGGGCGGTTGGCCGACGCCGGCCTGGAGGTCGCCCTCGTCGAGGACGACGTCGTCGGAGGCGAGTGCTCGTTCTACGCCTGTATGCCCTCGAAGGCGCTGCTGCGCCCGCAGGAGATCCTGCGCGAGATCCGCCGCATCCCCGGCGCCGCCGAGGCCGTCACGGGTTTGCTCGACGTCGAGGCCGTGCTCAAGCGCCGCGACGAGGTCATCCACGGCCTCGACGACTCCTCGATGCTGCCGTGGCTCGAGGACAAGGGCATCAAGCTCTACCGGGGCTTCGGCGTGCTCGCGGGCGAGAAGCGCGTCGATGTCGGCGAGGTCGAGCTCGAGGCGCGCCGAGCGGTGATCCTCGCCGGCGGCACCCGCGCCTCGCTGCCGCCGATCGAGGGCCTGCGGGAGGCCGAGCCGTGGACCAACCGCGAGGCGACGACCGCCAAGGCGGTCCCGGGCGAGGTGGTGATCCTCGGCGGCGGGGTCGTGGGCACGGAGCTCTCGCAGGCCTACCGCTCCCTCGGCGCCGAGGTCACGCTGATCGAGGGCGAGCGGCGGCTGCTGCCGCTCGAGGAGGAGTTCGCGTGCGCCCAGGTAACCGACGCGCTCGTGGAGCTGGGCGTCGACGTCCGCACTGGCCGCAAGGCCACGAAGGTCGAGCGGGTGGGCGAGCGGGTCCGCGTCACGATGGATGACGGCTCGGCCGCGGACGGCGACGTGCTCGTCGCCGCGCTCGGCCGCAAGCCGCGCACGGAGACGCTCGGCCTCGAGACCGTCGGGCTCGAGGGCGGCGGCTACATCGACGTCGACCAGGACATGCAGGTGCCCGGCCGCGACTGGCTGTACGCGATCGGCGACGTCAACGGCCGCGTCCTCCTGACCCACATGGGCAAGTACCAGGCGCGGATCGCCAGCGAGCACATCCTCGGCAATCCCTCCGCGGCCGAGCACGGCGCCGACGGCGGCCAGTCGCCGCGCGTCGTGTTCACCGACCCGGCCGTCGCCGCGGTCGGCCACACCGAGAAGACCGCGCGCGAGGCGGGGATCGAGTTCCACATCCTCGAGGTCGGGAGCTCGTCCAACGCGGGCGGCTCCTACTACGGCCGCAACGCGCCCGGCACCTCGCGGCTGCTCGTCGACAAGACCTCCGACCTGATCGTGGGGGCCACGATCACCGGCTCAGGTGTCGCCGAGTTCGTCCACGCCGCGACGATCGCGATCGTCGGCGAGGTGCCGATGGGCCGCCTCTGGCACGCCACGCCGTCGTTCCCGACCCGCAGCGAGATCTGGCTGAACCTGATGGCGGCGTGGGAGTCGGCGAAGGCCGAGAGCTAAGGGGCGAGCAGCTCGATCCGGTTGCCCCACGGGTCGCCGGCGAAGAAGCGCCGGTGCCCCGGGATGCGGTCGTCCCACTCGACTTCGGTGCCCGCCGCCGTCAGCGCGCCGGCCAGCTCGTCGAGCTCGGCGTCCGAGCCGACGCGCAGGCCCGGATGGGCCTTGCGCGCCGGGGTGAAGTCCGCCGCGACGCCGACGTGCAGCTCCTGCCCGCCGGCCTGGAACCAGACGCCGCCGCCGGCGCGCAGGCCGGGGGGCTTCTCGATCTCCGCGAGCCCGAGCAGGTCGCCGTAGAAGCGGCGCGCCTCGCGCTCGCACCCCGGCGGCGCGGCCAGCTGCACGTGGTCGAGCCCGTCGATGCCCACGCGGGCCATTAACGCAAAGTGACGCAAAGGGAGCCGCTCGGGGAGCCCTCCGATCGATCCACCGAAGCTTCTCGACCTTCAGGGCGGCGGGCCTTTCGTCCCCATGGCCTCGCTCTCTGCGGCTACAACCTTTGCGTCGGGCGAGAACCTAGGAAATGACCGCGGAGAGGTCAAGAGCCGCGCAGCGGACTTCCCGCAAGCTGCGGCCAAATCAAGCCCTTAGGTACCGCTGCCACACTGATCTTCGAGATGGAACCCCAGACCCAGTGGATGCCCCCGGCGCCGACGGCGCCACTGACGGACCCAGCCGAGCCGGCGCCCCGCCCGCCCTACGAGCAGCATCGGAAGTCGCTGCGCGAGCGGATCTTCGGCCCGATCATCGTCGCCGGCGCGCTGCTGCTGAAGTTCGGCAAGGCCGCCCTGCTTCTGGCGACGAAGGCCAAGTTCCTGGCGACATCCGGGTCGATGCTCGTCTCCGTCGCAGCCTACGCCCTGATCTGGGGCTGGACGTTCGCGGTCGGCTTCGTGGCGCTGCTCTTCGTGCACGAGATGGGCCACTACATCCAGCTGCGCCGGGAGGGCGTCGAGCCGAGCGGGATGCTCTTCATCCCGTTCCTGGGCGCCGTCGTCGGCACCCGCTCGCTCGGCGGCTCCGCGCTCGCCGAGGCGCGCGTGGGCCTGGCCGGCCCGATCCTCGGCACCGTCGGCTGCCTCGTCGCGGCCGGGATCTACCTCGCGACCGGCAACGAGTTCTGGAAGGCGCTCGCGTTCACCGGCTTCTTCCTCAACCTCTTCAACCTGCTGCCCGTGCTGCCGCTCGACGGCGGCCGCGCGATGGCCGCGATGGCGCCGTGGATGTGGTTCGTGGGCTTCGGCGCGATGATCGCGCTGCTGTTCATCGCGCCCAACCCGATCCTGATCCTGATCCTGGTCTTCGGCGGCCTGGAGACCTACCGCCGCTGGAAGCAGCGCAAGTCCGGCGCTGAGGGCAACGCGACCTACTACAGCGTCAAGCCGATCCACCGGCTCGCGGTCGGCGCCGTCTATGTCGGCCTGCTCCTGCTGCTGGGCGTCGGGATGGACCTGACGCACCTCGCGCGCACGTTCAGCGACGCGTAGCCCGTTCCATCTCGCGCTTGAGCTCGCGCTCCTTGATCGCGCGGCGCTTGTCGCCGACGTCCTTGCCCTTGGCGAGCGCGATCTCGACCTTGGCGTGGGAGCCCTTGAAGTAGAGGCGCGTCGGGATGAGCGTGAGGCCCTTCTCGCGCGTCTTGCCGATCAGCCGCTCGATCTCGCGCTTGTGCATGAGCAGCTTGCGCGGGCGCTCGGGCTCGTGGTTCTCCGTCGTGGCCGGCGGATACGGCGCGATGTGGACGTTGTAGAGCCAGACCTCGCCGTCGCGCAGCGCCGCGTAGCCGTCCTTGAGCTGCGCCTTGCCATCGCGCAGGGACTTGACCTCGGAGCCCTGCAGGACGAGGCCGGCCTCCCAGCGCTCGAGCAGGTGGTAGCGGTAGGACGCGGGCTTGTTCCGTGCGATGTCAGCCATTTGAACTCGCCCCCAACTCTACGGGCGACAGATCCACCCGACCGCGCGGGGCGTCGACGCGCTCGACCTGCACGACGACGGGATCGCCGAGCCGCAGCGCCATGCCGGACTGCGCCCCGACGAGCATCGTCTCCTGGTCCGAGAGCTCCCACCAGTCGCCGCGCAGCCGCCGCACCGGCAGCATCCCCTCGTGGCCGTCGCCGAACGCCACGAAGGCGCCGGCGTTGATCAGGCCGATCACCTCACCGGGCCATTCGGTGTGCCAGCCGCGCTCGAACAGCTCGGCCTCGAGCAGGAAGCAGCGCGCGACGTCGTCGGCAGCGCGCTCGACCGACATCGCGTCGCGCTCGCGCTTGGACGCCCATGCGCCGGTCTCCTCCATCCGCGACGCCTCGGGCGGGTCCTCCCCGCCCCCGACCGCGGCGAGCAGGGCGCGGTGGCAGACGAGGTCGGGGTAGCGCCGGATCGGCGAGGTGAAGTGGCAGTAGCGCGGCGAGCGCAGCCCGGCGTGGCCCTTGTTCTCCGGCGAGTAGCGCGCCTGCTTGAGCGAGCGCAGCACGAGCGAGGTGAGCGCCGCGCGGCCGCGACCGGTGCGCTGGACGTGAGCAGCGACCATGCGCGAGATCTCGCCCACCAGCTCGCCCGCCTGCTGGGGAGACATCGCCGGGGGCAGCGGCGGCGTCGGCACGTCGAGGGAGGCGAGCTGGTCGACCAGCCGCTCCACCCGCGCCGGCTCGGGCTGCTCGTGGATGCGGTAGAGCGCGGGCAGCTTGCGAGCCTCGAGCAGCGTCGCGACCGCCTCGTTGGCGGCGATCATCAGATGCTCGATCACGCGGTGGGACTCCGTCTGCTCGGTCGGCACCAGCCCCGTCACGTGACCCTCGTGCGAGAAGTCGAACTCGGGCTCGACCGACTCGATCGCCAGCGCGCCGCGGGCCTGCCGCTCCGCCTCCAGCGCGGCCGCCGCCGCCCGCGCAGCGTCGAGCGGTGCCGCCCACGGCTCCTCGGCGCGCGCCTCGCCCGCGAAGATGCGGTCGACCTGCGGGTAGTCCAGCCGCGCGTCGGAGCGGATCAGGGAGCGCGTGAAGGCCGAGCGGCGGACCTTCGCGCCCTCGAGCTCGAGCTCGACGGTGACGGCGAGCCGGTCCTCGCCGGGCACGAGCGAGCAGGCCTGGTTGGAGAGCGCCTCCGGCAGCATCGGCTCGACCTTGCCCGGGACGTACACGCTGGTACCGCGGCGGTACGCCTCGCGGTCGACGGGCGAGCCCGGCGTCACGTGCGCTGAGACGTCGGCGATGTGGACCCAGACGCGGATCGCGCCGTCGTCGAGCCGCTCGGCGGAGATCGCGTCGTCGAAGTCGCGCGCGGTCGGCGGGTCGATCGTGAACGTCGGGAGCTGCGTGAGGTCGCGGCGCGAGCCAACCTCGCCGTGCGGCGGCCGCTCCGCGGCGTGGCGCGCAGCGCGCTCGACCGAGGGGTCGAAGCGGCGCCGCAGCCCGCGGTCGAGCATCAGCGCCTCGAGCACGTCGCGCGCGTTGTCCGGCCGCCCGAGCCGCCGCCCGACCTTGCCGTGGCCGCCGCGCGAGCCGGTGGGCGTCACGAGTACGAGGTCGCCGGCGCGCACCTCGCGCGGCGGCTTGTCGAGGTTGAACCGCCGCCCGCGGGCGAAGAACGGGGTGGCGGTGAAGAACCGGCCGCGCTTCTCGAGGACGGCGACACTGCCTCGGCCGGAGGCCTCGTCACCGCTTCGCTCGGGCTGGGCCGCGCTCACGCGTGTCCGCGCGCGACGACGGTCTTGACGGCGACGTCGAGCGCCTCGTCGCGCTTCGTCTTGCCGTTGTCCCGCGCCTTGACGTCGGGCGTGATCCCGGCGCCCTTCTTCGGGCCGCCGCCGCCGAGGTTGCGCCCGCTGGGCGTGAAGTACTCGCCGACCGTGATGTCGAGCGCGCCGCCGTTGGAGAGCTGCTTGATCTCCTGGAAGACGCCCTTGCCGAACGTGCGGGTGCCGACCACGGTGGCGCGATGGCGGTCCTGCAGCGCGCCGGTGACGATCTCCGACGCCGAGGCCGACTCGCCGTTGACCAGCACGGCGACCGGGATCTTGGTGTCGATCGAGGAGCCGGTCGCGTCGAAGACGTGCTCCGGGCGCGAGCGGCCGCGGGTCGTGACGATCTTGCCCTCGGGGATGAAGATCGACGACACCAGGACGGCCTCGTTGAGCAGGCCGCCGCCGTTGTCGCGGAGGTCGAGGACGACCGACTTGGCGCCCTTGCCGATCAGCCCGCGCACCGCCTTGCCGACCTCGCCGTGCGCCCCGGAGGTGAAGCTCGTGAGCTTGACGTAGGCGACCTTCTCACCGCCCGAGTGCGTCATCCGCGACTCGACCACCGGGACGTCGACGTGCGCGCGCTTGAGCCGGACCTTGCGCGCTGCGTCCTTGCCCGTGACGACCGTCAGGGTCACCTCGGTGCCGGCGCGGCCCTTGATGCGCGTAGTGGCCTGCTCGGAGGACACGCCGCGCAGCGAGCGCCCGCCGACGGCGATGATCTCGTCGTGGGGCTTGAGGCCGCCGCGGGCAGCGGGCGAGCCGTTGAAGACCGTCAGCACGCGCAGCCCGCGCGGTACCTGCTCGACGTTCATGCCGACGCCCTCGAAGGCTCCCTGCGTCGCCTCGTTGAACGAGCGGTAGGCCTTCGGGTCGAAGTAGTTCGAGAAGCGGTCGTTGAGCGAGGCGACCGCCGAGCCGAGGGCCTTGTTCAGCAGCTGCTTGCGATCGACCTTGCGGTAGTAGTCGTCCTGGATGACGCCGACCGCCTCGTCATAGAGCGCCGAGTCGCGGTCGGAGACCAGCGCGTCGCGGACGGGGCTCGGGAGCGAGCTGGGATGGCCGCCGAGCCAGATGCCGCCCGCCAGCAGCGCGACCACGAGCAGCGCGCCGAGCGGCACGATCCAGGGACGGCGCCGACGACGAGGGCGTGAATCCACGTTCAACACGGTACTGCGGGGTATTTCGGCTTTCCTAAGAGCTAGACGCGTAGGAAGCGGCGCAGCGAGAGGCCCGACCCGATCGCCGACACCCCGACCGAGGCGCCGAGCAGCACCGCGATCAGCAGGCCGAAGTTGATCGTGTCCGGCGCGGCGATCAGCGCGAACTGCGCCGCCAGCGGATCGACGAGCGCGATCTTGACCACGCCCAGCAGCAGGATCGCCAGCACGCCCCCGATCGCCCCGACGAGCACGCCCTCGAGCACGAACGGCCAGCGGATGAACCAGTCGGTCGCCCCCACGAGCTTCATCACCTCGACCTCGCGACGGCGCGCGTACAGCGACAGCCGGATCGTGTTGGCGATCAGCAGGATCGAGGCGACGCACAGCAGCACGGCCAGCAGCGCCATCGTGATCTTCACGACGCGCGTGGCGGAGAGGATCTTGTTCGTGTCCTCCTCGCGGTTGCGGACCTCGTCGATGGCGGGGTCGATCACCGTCCGGCCGCCCGAGGGCGACAGCGGCGCGAGCGCGTTGCGGATCTTCGTGATGTTGTCGGGCTTGTCGGGATAGACCCGGAACGTGTCGGGCAGCGGGTTCGCGCCCAGCAGGTCGTAGTACTCGCCGCGGCCGGCCTTGCGCTCGGCGGCGATCGCCTTCTCCTTCGGGATGTACTGCACGCGCGCGACGTGCGGCGTCTCGTTCTCGATGATGCCGCGCACGCGCGACACCTCGGCGGTGGTGACCCGCGGCTGCAGGTAGACGTCGGCGATCACGCGCGAGCGGACCTCGTTCGCCGCACCGGTGGTGGCCTGCACGACGGGGATGAAGACGCCGAGGACGAGCACGGTCACGAGCACGGTCGCCATCGCGGCGAAGGAGGGCACGGCGTTCTTGGTGAGCGCCCGCACCGCCTCGTGGAAGAAGAACCCGGGCCTCACGTGGAGTAGGCCCCCGAGGCCTCGTCGCGGATCACGCGGCCCGCAGACAGCTCGATCACTCGCCGGCGCATACGGTCGACCATGGCGTTGTCGTGCGTGGCGACGATCACCGTCGTCCCCGTGCGGTTGATGCGGTAGAGCAGCTGCATGATCCCGATCGAGGTCTCGGGGTCGAGGTTGCCGGTCGGCTCGTCGGCCAGCAGCAGCTGCGGATGGTTCACGAACGCGCGCGCGACCGAGACGCGCTGCTGCTCGCCGCCCGAAAGCTGGTCGGGGTAGTTGTGGAGCTTGGTCGAGAGCCCGGTCAGGCGCAGGATGTCGGGCACCTTCTCGCGGATCTCGCGGCGCTTGCTGCCGGTGACCTGGAGCGCGTAGGCGACGTTGTCGTGGACCGTGCGGCTCGGCAGCAGCTTGAAGTCCTGGAAGATCACCCCGACGTTGCGCCGGTAGTACGGGATCTTCGATCGCGGCACCTGGCCGAGGTCGTGGCCGGCCACGGTGATCGAGCCGAAGGTGGGCTCGTACTCCTTGATCAGCAGGCGCACCAGCGTCGACTTGCCCGAGCCGGAGGCGCCCACGACGAACACGAACTCGCCGGGCTGGACGGCGAACGTGACGTCCTCGACGCCGACGTCGACCTTCGAGTAGCGCTTGGTCACCGAGCGCAGGTCGACGATCGCGCCCTCGACGGGCGGAGGCAGGACGCTGCGGCGCGGAGCCTGGGTGCTGCGGCGTGGGCGGTTGTCGGTGGCGGCCATCGCGAGCGAGAGGGTACCGAGGGTCCTTTGACGGAGCGGCAAAAACCCCTGCACGCCGAGCACGGGCCGCTAGCCTCACATCATGCCCTCGATTCGCTCAGAAAGCCTCCCCAACGGCCTCCCACTCCATCGCGTCGAGCTCGAGGGCACGCGCGCCGTCACCGTCCTCGTGGCCTTCGAGGCCGGCGCCCGCACCGAACGCGCCGAGGAGAACGGCATGGCCCACTTCCTCGAGCACCTCGTGTTCAAGGGCGGCGAGCTCTACGACGACTACCGCAAGGTCAACGAGACCGCCGAGCAGATGGGCGCGATGCTCAACGCCTACACCTCCCACGACGTCGTCGCCTTCCACCTCACGTGCCGCGCCGAGGTGGTCGGCCGCGCGATCGACCTGCTGACGGACTTCGTCGGCCGCCCGCGGATCGACGCGGAGCAGCTCGACCGCGAGCGCGGCGTCGTGGTGCAGGAGATCGCGCGCTCCAACGACCAGCCGTCCGTCGTCGCCGAGCAGCTGATCGACCGCGCCGCGTTCGGCGACCACCCGCTCGGCCGCCCCGTGCTCGGCCCGGCCGAGCACATCCAGTCCTTCGGCCGTGACGGGATCGTCGCCTTCCGCGCCCGCCAGTGGGCCGGCGCCCACGGCGGTGCCTTCCTCGTCGGCAACCTCGAGCACCTCCCCGACGACGGCGAGCTGGCCGACCGCTTCGGGCGCTTTCCCTCGATCGGGGCCAACGGCAGCTTCGAGCCTGCGCCGCCCTTCACGCCGCGGACGCTGGTCGAGGAGCGGGACTCCAACCAGTCGCACCTGCGCATCTCCTACCGCCCGCAGATCGATCCGACCGACCGCGAGCAGCGCGCCGCGCTGACCGTCTACTCGACGCTGCTCGGCGGCTCGATGGGCTCGCGGCTGTTCGACGAGATCCGCGAGCAGCGGGGGCTGGCCTACTCCGTCTACTCCGTCGACCACGCCTTCGCCGACGTCCCGATCCTCCAGCTCTCGGCCGGTCTCGACTCGACCAAGTGCGCCGAGGCGTATCGCTGCATGCGCGGGATCGTCGACGAGCTGCGCGAGAACGGCCCGCGCGCCGACGAGTTCGAGCGCGCCCGCGCGTACTCCGCCGGGCGGCGGGTGCTGGCGTTCGAGAACACCAACGCCGTCGCGCGCTACGCCGCCAACCAGACCGTCGTGTTCGGCGAGGACATCGACCCCGATCAGGCGATCGCGGCGCTCGACGAGACGACGCTCGAGCGCGTCAACGAGGTCGCCCGCGGGATCTCGGTCGAGGCATCGGTGGCCTGCGTGGGCCCCCACGAAGTCGCCGAGTTTGCGTAACCGGTAACAGGCTTGACACGCGAGGCGGGTGCCGCGTGACAGCCTGTCGAGCATGCGATCTCTTCGCCTGCTGGGGGCGGCCGGCGTGCTTCTGCTCGTCCTCGCCAGCCCCGCTGCCGCGCACAAGCGCCACCACCACCATCCGCCCAGGGACGTCAAGGTCCAGCTGCTGGCGATCAACGACTTCCACGGCCACCTGCAGAGCACGACAACGGGCGGCATCCGCGTCGACCCACCGACGACGCCCGCGACGTTCCGGCCCGCGGGCGGAGCGGCGATCCTCGGCAGCTACCTGCGAGAGCTCGAGGCCAAGAACCGCAACACGCTGACCGTGGCCGCGGGCGACCTGATCGGCGCCAGCCCGCTGCTCTCGGCGCTCTACCACGACGAGCCCACGATCGAGGCCATGAACCTCCTCGGGCTCGATCTCGCGTCCGTCGGCAACCACGAGTTCGACGAGGGCGCCGCCGAGCTCAAGCGCATGCAGCGCGGCGGGTGCCACCCGGTCGACGGCTGCAAGGACGGAGACGGCTTCGCGGGCGCGAACTTCAAGTACCTGGCCGCCAACGTGATCAGGAAGTCCAACGGCAAGCCGTTCTTCCGGCCCTACGCGATCCGCCGCTTCCAGGGCAAGAAGATCGGGTTCATCGGCATGACGCTCGAGGGGACGCCGAGCATCGTCTCGCCGTCCGGCATCGCGAGCCTCCAGTTCCTCGACGAGGCCGCGACCGCCAATCGCTACGCACGCGAGCTCAAGCGCCGTCACGGCGTGAAGGCGATCGTCGTGCTCCTGCACGAGGGCGGCTTCCAGAGCGTGCCGTTCACCACCAATCCGGACTCCTACCGGAAGTGCGCGGGCCTCTCGGGCCCCGTCGTCGACATCGTCAAGAACACGACGAAGGACGTCGACCTGTTCCTCACCGGCCATACGCACCAGGCCTACAACTGCGTCATCGACGGCCGCCCGGTCACCAGCGCGAGCTCGGCTGGACGCCTCGTCACCGACGTCGACCTCACGCTTGGCCGCAACGGCGACGTCAAGTCGGTGGCGGCCGACAACATCCCGATCTACACGACCGGCCGGCAGCCGGAGGCCGACGTGCAGGCCCCGGTCGACCGCTACGACAAGCTGTCGGCGCCGCTGCGCGCGACGCCGGTGGGGAGGATCCAGGGCAACATCACCCGCGACCCCACCGCGGCAGGCGAGAACGCGGCCGGCGACCTGATCGCTGACGCGCAGCTCGCCGACACCGACGACGCCGGCCGTGGCAACGCTGTCGGCGCTCTGATGAATCCGGGCGGCGTGCGCGCCGACTTCCCCGCCGTGAGCGGGCCCGGCGTCGTGAGAACCCTCACCTACGAGGAGGCGTTCACGATCCAGCCGTTCAACAACATCGTCGCGACGCAGACGTTCACCGGAGCCCAGCTGCTGGACGTGCTCAAGGATCAGTGGTGCGGCACCAACTCGGCGCCGACGGTGCTGCTGCCGTCGAGCACGATCACCTACACGTACGGCAAGGCGACCGCCGCGTCGATCCTCGGGAAGCCGTGCGCGGGCGCGGCAAACCCGGTGACCAACGTGAAGATCGGGGGCACCGACCTCGTTCCCACCTCGCCGTACCGGATCACGACGAACAACTTCCTCGCCGACGGCGGGGATGACTTCCCATCGCTGAAGCTGGGGACCGACCGCACCACGCTGTCGGACTTCGACATCGACTCGCTGGTGCGCTACCTGCAGCCGTCGCTGACAGGTGCCCCGATCACGGGACCGGCGCCCGTCCGGATCACTGCGAACCCGTAGCGATCGACCCTTCCGGGCGGCGGAGGCTTGCGCCACCGCCGCCCGGTGGGTGACAATCGAGGGTGAGTGACCCCGGCTGAGCTCAACCGCCGCGAGCTCGAGCGCTACCTGGAGCGGGTGACGGACCGCTGGCCGGTCCAGCGCGCGCTGCTCGGTGGCGCGCGCGTGGACGACTCCCAGGGCGCGCCCGCCCAGCGCGAGCGCGGCCCCGAGTACGTGCTCGTGCTCGTCTCGGAGTACTTCGACGGCGTGCCGTGGCTCGAGCGCGTCTACCAGGCGGGCAGCCTGTGGGACGCGCTGGAGATGGGCGCGGCTGCCGACGTGCACTGCTACACCCCGCAGGAGTTCGAGCGCAAGCTCGCGCAGCTCAGGCTCGTGCGCGAAACCGCCGATCACGGTCTGGAGCTGCTTCCCGAACCGGCGTAGGCCGCCGTCCGTAACACCGGCGGGGGAACGCGTGTCCCCGTTACAGGTATGCCCTCTCCTTCTCTCACGTTGCTCCGCACCCAGTCGGACGACCGGCTGGTCGCCCTGGCGGCCGCGGGTCACGAGCGCGCCTTCGAGGCGATCGTCGAGCGCTACCGGCGCGCGCTGCTGCGGGCGGCGCGGCGCGTGCTGCCCGAGTCGCGGGCCGAGGACGCCCTGCAGCAGGCGCTGATCGCGGCCTGGAGCGCTCTCCAGCGCGGCGACGAGGTGCGCGACCTGCGCGCCTGGCTCTACCGCATCGTGCACAACACGGCGCTGAACGCGCTGCGCGGCAACGGCTACGACTACGACGAGCTCGAGGACACCCTGCGGATCGCCGACGCGGGCGACGACGAGCTCGAGCGCCGCGCGGTCGTGCGCCAGACGCTCACGAGCCTCGCCGCGCTCCCCGACCGCCAGCGCGAGGCGCTCCTGCGCACCGCGGTCAGCGGCTTCAGCCAGGAGGAGGTGGCGCGCGACCTCGGGATCTCCGACAACGCGATGCGCCAGCTCATCCACCGCGCGCGCGTGAGCATGCGCGCGGCCGTGACGGCGCTGACGCCGCTGCCGCTCATCACCGCGGTCGCCTCGGGCGCCCGGAGCGGCCCGCCCGTGGACCGGCTCGCCGACCTGGCGGCCGGCGCCGCCCCGGCCGGCGCGACGGCGACGCTCGCCAAGGCCGGCACGGTCGCCGTCCTGGCCGGCGGCGCCCTCTCCGGGCCCTCACTCGTCGATCGCATCGGAGACCGGCCGCAGCGCGACGCCACCGCCGCCGCCGCCACGGTGGCCCCGGCGTCGCGCTCCGGGCGGCCTGCGACCGCAGCCGGCAGCGCGAGCCCGGCGCCGGCCACTGCTGCGGTCCGGACCCGGCGGGTGGCGCTGCGCGCGCCGTCGCACCGCTCGGGCGGGAGCTCACGCCCCGCGGACGGACGCGGCGCCGACAGGACGCGAAGGGGCGAGAAACGGAGGCGCTCGGACAGCGGCTCCGGCGGCTCGGGCGAGGACTCCGGAGATTCCCGCTCGCGCTCGGGAGGAGGGGATTCGAGCGGCCGCGGCGGCGGCGGCGACCACTCGCCGTCCTCGGACTCGGGCTCCAGCGGCTCGGGGCCGGATGACCTCGGTTCGGGCGGCAGCGGGTCCAGCGGCTCGGGCGACGAGTCGGAGTCTCGCTCCGGCAGCGGGTCCGGATCGCACGACGCGAGCGGGTCCGTCGACGAAGCCGGCCGGGACGAAGCCGCGTCCGCCCCGAGCGGCGGCCTCCCGGCCCCGCTGCCGACCGCGACGCCGGTCGCGACCCCCGAGTCGCCCGAGTCCGGGCACGGCCCGGACGACAGCCCGGGCGAGTAGACGAACGTCCGGGAAACCGGACCGTCACGTAAGGCCCGCCGGCCGTGTCTCCCAGGTGGAAGCCATCCACTCTCCAAAGGAGACGTCCGTGAGAAAGCTGCTCATCCTCGCCCTGGCCCTCGTGGCCGCCCTGGGCGTCGTTTCATCCGCCTCGGCGAAGAGCCGTGATCGCAACCACGACCGCCTGCCCGACCGCTGGGAGCGTACGCATCACCTCTCCCTGAAGGTCAAGCAGGCCAAGCGCGACCAGGATCGTGACGGCCTCAACAACCGCGGCGAGTTCCGCGCCCGGACGGACCCCCGCGACGACGACACGGACAATGACGGGATCAAGGACGGCGCCGAGAACGCCGGCACGATCAAGTCCTTCGACGCCGGCGTGCTCACGATCTCGCTGGCCGGCGGCGGCGAGCTGGCCGGTACGGTCGACGCTGACACCGAGATCGAGTGCCACGGCCCGGGCGACCTGCACGCCAGCGCCTCCAGCGACGGGGGCGGCGGCGACGACGGCCCCGGCCACGACGCGAATGACGACCAGGGCGACGATGGCCCGAACCACGATGTCGGCGACGACCAGGGCGACGACGCGCCCGGCCACGACACCGGCGACCAGGAGGACGGCGACGACGTCAACGAGCACGGTGACGACGGCAACGACACCTGTGCCGCGGACGCGCTGAAGCCCGGCACGAAGGTGCACGAGGCCGAGCTCAAGGTCACCTCGGGCGGCAAGCACTGGGACGAACTGGAGCTGCTGACCTCCTGACGAACGCGATCACCGGAGCAAGGACAGGGAGGGGCGGCCATGCGGCCGCCCCTCTTTTCGTCCGCCCCCGGGCCCCGGTGTCGAGGGGATCCGGCGGCTGCCGATCAGTGGCTTATGTCCCGTCTCAGCCGCACGCTCACGACCCTCGCGCTACTCCTCGCCGCCGCCGCGCTCACCGCCAGCCCCGCGCTGGCGCGCAATCACGACCACGACCACATGCCCGACCGCTGGGAGAAGCACAACCACCTGAACGTCAAGAAGGACGACTCGCGCCGCGACGGCGACCGCGACGGCCTCTCCAACTACGGCGAGTACCGCGCCCACACGAATCCGCGCAAGAACGACTCAGACCACGACGGGCGCCGCGACGGTCGGGAGGACTTCGACCGCGACCACCTCTCCAACAGCGCCGAGATCCGCACGGGCTTCGACCCCGGCGACGCCGACTCCGACAACGACGGGACGAAGGACGGCCGCGAGAACGCGGGCAAGATCATCAAGCTGAGCGACAGCTCGGTGACGATCAAGCTCGCCGTCGGCGGCACCGTCACCGCGCGGCTCGGCGACGGACTGGCCGCGAACTGCACCGGCTCGGGCTCGGGCGAGGGCACCGACCCCACGGGCGAGGATCTCCCGGACCCCGCGGAGGACGCGCCCGTGCCCGGCGAGGACGCCGATCCCACCGACGACCCCACCGCCGACGGCGACACGGGCGACGCCCCCGACGAGGACTCCATGACGGCTCGCGCCAGCGGCGGCACTTCCGACGACGCGGCCTTCGATCAGGAGTTCCAGGACGACACGAGCGGCGACACCACGTGCGCGACGACGAAGCTGAAGGTCGGCGCCATCGTCCACAAGGCGCACGTCCAGCGCACCGGTTCAGGCCCGGTGCTGGTCTCGATCAAGCTGGTCGCGACCAAGACGTGAGAGCCGGACTAGCCGATCGCGACCATGCGCTCGATCGGCGTACGGGCGCGCTCGGCGATGTCCGGCGCCACCTTCACCACCGGCCCGCCCTCGCGCAGCGCGTCGCGCAGCTTCGGCAGCGTGATCATCTTCATGTAGCGGCAGCTCGCCGCCTCGTTGGCGGCGATGAAGTCGACGTGCGGCGCGGCCATCTGGAGCCCGTGCAGCATGCCGACCTCGGTCGCGACGATCGCCGTCCCGCCCGGCGTCGCGCCGTGCGCGTAGTCGAGCATCCCGCCGGTGGAGAGCATGTGGACGCCCTCCGCGTCGACGTCGCCCGCGGCCACGTACTCCATGACCGAGGTCGAGCAGCCGCACTCGGGGTGGATGAGGAAGTCGGCTCCCGGGTGGGCGGCGCGCATGTCGGAGATGTCGCTCGGGCGGATCCCGGCGTGGACGTGGCACTCGCCGTCCCACACCCACATCGGCCGGCCGGTGCGCTTCTCGACGAAGGCGCCGAGGAACATGTCCGGGCCGAAGAGGATCTCCGTGTCCTCGCCGTGCTCGCGGTAGATGTGCTCCACCACGGCGACGGCGTTGGAGGACGTGACGCAGTAGTCCGTCTCCGCCTTGACCGCGGCCGAGGTGTTGACGTACATCACGACGACGGCGCCGGGATGCTCGGCCTTCCAGGCCCGCAGCTGGTCGGCGGTGATCGAGTCGGCCAGCGAGCAGCCGGCGTCGGGGTCGGGCAGCAGGACGGTCTTCTCCGGGCACAGGATCGAGGCCGTCTCGGCCATGAAGTGCACGCCGCAGAAGGCGATCACCTCGGCGTCGGAGGCGGCGGCGCGCTGGGAGAGGCCGAGCGAGTCGCCGACGTAGTCGGCCACCTGCTGGATCTCGGGCACCTGGTAGTTGTGCGCGAGGATCACGGCGCCGCGCTCGGCGGCGAGCGCCCGCACCTCGTCCTGCATGGCAGGGATGTTGTCCAAGGAGAGCAAGGTCATGGGGAGAGGGCCTCCAGGGCCAGGGAAAGGTCGAGCCCGGGCGCTGAGTGGGTGAGCGCGCCCATCGAGACGTAGTCTAGACCATCTATGGTCGCATAGACCAATATTGATTCGGGCGTCACTCCACCGGACACCTCGATCTCCGCCCGGCCCGCCACCCGGGCGACCGCGTCGGCCACCTGCCGCGGGCTCATGTTGTCGAGCAGCAGCCGCGGCGCGCCGGCCGCAAGCGCCTCGTCGATCTCGGAGACGTCGCGCACCTCGACGGACAGCGGCAGGTCCGGCCGCGCGGCGAGCGCGCGCCGCACCGCCGCCCCCACGCCGCCCGCGAGCGCGGAGTGGTTCTCCTTGATTAGGATCGCGTCGTAGAGCCCGGCGCGATGGTTGACGCCGCCGCCGGCGGCCACCGCCGCCTTCTCGAGCCGCCGGAGTCCCGGCGTCGTCTTGCGCGTGTCGAGGATCTGCGCCGTGCCGCCCGCGGCACGCACCCGCGAGACGACCTGCGCGGTCAGTGTCGCGATGCCCGACAGGCGCCCGAGGAAGTTGAGCGCGGTCCGCTCTCCCGTGAGCAGGGCGCGCGCGCTACCTCCGACGGCGAGCACGCCGGCGCCCGCGTCGCGCCACTCGCCCTCCGGCCCCAGCCGCTCGCTCCGCGCGCCCGGATCGAGGCGGCTGAACACCGCCTCGGCGATCGCGAGCCCCGAGATCACCCCCGGCGCCTTCTGCGTGATCGTCGCCCGCGCGCGCGCTCCCTCGTCGACCGTCGCGGCCGTCGTCGCGTCACCCTCGCCGACGTCCTCGGCCAGCGCACGTCCGATCAGGTCCTCGAGGTCGGCGTCCATCGGCCGGGCAGGTTAGAGCGCGGGGCCGGCCGGCCGGCCCCGCGCTCCAGCACCCGGCGGCTCAGGCCGGCGCCGGCCGGCCCTTGGCGACCGGGAACGCCTTCGCCGGCGGCGAGTTGTTCTCGTTCCCCGACGGCGTGTAGCTCGGCCCCGCGAACGGCGAGGTCAGGCGCGTCGACCACGTGTCGGTCGAGCCGCGCGATTCCGATACGAGCGACCAGAAGCTGCCGCCGAGGGCGGTCAGGCCCTCGTAATCGCCCGTGAAGTACCCGCGCGCCACGGGCGCCGTCCGCATGTCGAACGAGGTCGGGGTGACCCGCTCCTCGCTCCACGTCCGCCCGCCGTCGGTCGACCGCGTGAACCACCTGTCGGTCTCGAGGGCGGGGGGGGCGGGGTCGTTGTTGCGGAAGTCGTAGTACGTGACCCCGAGGTTGCCGTTGTCGTCGACCCGGATGGCCGGCGTGAACGCCTGCGTGTCGTTGTGCTGGCTGATCCGCACCGGCGTCGACCACGTGCGCCCGCCGTCGGTCGAGCGCGAGAACGCGACCTGATCGCGCTGGAACCCGTTGAAGCGCGCGTCCTGCCAGACGGCATAGACGTCTTCGTTGCCCGCGCGCTCGTCCGAGGCGATCTCCGGGATGATGTCGCCGGTCCGCACGGGATCGCCCGTGTCCGGGTCGGTGACGCCGACACTGCCGAGCCGGCTGACCGTGATCGGGCCCGTCCAGCTCGACCCGCGGTCCGCCGAGCGCAGCACGGCGACGCGACCGCCGCGGCGGCCATCCTGGTTGTCGTTCGCGAACACCGTCGTCACGTCGACGAGGTCGGTGTTGCCGAGCGCGACGATCTGGTTGCCGATCGTCTGGTCGTTCTGGCCCGGGTCGTAGATCGGGTGCGCCGGCTCCCAGCTCGCGCCGTCGTCGGTGGAGCGCGCGAACCAGGCCGGGCCGCGGAACGCCGCGGTGGTCAGGAACGAGTGGCCACGGCTGCGCTCGCTCGGGAACACGAGGCGGTCCCAGACCGCGTACACGTAGCGCCGGCCGTTGGCGCCCGGGTTCTGGTCCGCGGTGATCGACTCCTTGTCGTTGAAGACCGTCGGGCTGGTGTCGCGCTTGAGCGTGATCGGGGCGCTCCAGGTCGTCCCGCCCTGGGCCTTCGTGGACCGGCTGACGAGCACCGCGTTGTCGAGGTTGGCCGTGTCGTTGAACGACAGGGAGATCTGATGGGCGGTGCCGGCCGACGAGAAGCTCACCCATGGATCGGACGCCCGCTCGTACAGCGGGTTGCCCGTGCACTGGGAGAACTGCGGCAGCTGCGCCGCGCTCAGCGGGGTGTAGCTCTGGCCGCCGTTCGTCGAGACGGAGGCGCCGAGACCCCGCGCTCCACCGGTGGAGTAGCGGTCCTGCTGGTAGACGCCGATCAGGTCCGGGCCGTCGGCATCGCCCGCGCTGCTCGGATCGACGTCGATCCACGGCTCGACCTCAGAGCCGACGTAGAGCGTGCCGCTCTGCGGCTGCGTGTTGCACACGGGCGGGAACGGGCTCGCGCCGCTGGCCGGCGTCCGCCGGTCGACGGCGGCATGCCCCGCGCTCGCCATCCCCATCGCCAGAATCGTCGCCGTGGCCCCGGCCGCCAGCACTCGTCGTCGCATGTCCTGCCCCTCCTATCGTGGAAGCGATCTCAGGGAGTCATAACGCACGAGCGACCAAAAGGTCAGGAGGTGTCGCAGAGCACCACGATGGTGCGGAACGCGGGGTCGCTGGCGCCGTGCAGCCGCGCGCCAGAGCCCTGCAGCTCGCGGAGGTAGGCGACCGCCTCGGCGGTGATGCGCTCGCCCGGCAGCAGGGCCGGGATCCCCGGCGGGTAGCCCGCGATCGACTCGGCCGACACGCGCCCGACCGCGGCGTCGACCGCGACGACCTCCGAGGCGCCCAGGAAGGCCTCGCGCGGCGGCACCACGACCTCGTTGACGAGCGCGCCGGAGGCCCGCACGAGCGCCTCGGCGTCGCCCGGGCGCTCGATCCGGTGCACCGTCGTGGCGAAGTCGAGCGCGAACGAGTCGAGCGCCTCCTCGGGCTGGTGCAGGCCGAGCACGAGCACCATCGTCGCGTGCGTCGCGAGCTCGACGTGGACGTCGTAGGCAGAGCGCAGCGCCGCCGCGACCTCGTAGCCGCTGCAGCCCGTCGCGCGCACGTCGATGACGATGCGCAGCGGGTCCCAGCCCGCGACGCCGGGGTGCCCGACCAGCTCCTCGCCGACGACGTGACAGGACGTCTCGTCGATCGCCTCGCGGGCGCGCATCGATGCGGCGATGGTGCGCGAGAGCAGCGACTGGCCGTGGATGACGAGCTGCCGGCGCGCCGCGTCGAGCGAGGCCATCAGCAGCGACGACGGCGACGTGCTGCGCACGAGCCGGACCGCGCGCGCCACCGCATCGGCGTCGATGCGCCCGGCCGGGGCGACGTGCAGCATTGCCGACTGGGTGAGGGAGCCGACGATCTTGTGCGTCGAGGTCAGCACGGCGTCGGCGCCCTGCTGGAGCGCGGAAGGCGGCAGGTCCGGGTGGAAGCCGAAGTGCGAGCCCCACGCCTGGTCGACGACGAGCGGGACGCCGGCGGCCGCGCAGACCGCGCTGCAGCCGGGGACGTCGGCCGCCATCCCGTAGTAGGTCGGCGACACGATCCAGGCGGCGCGGGCGTCCGGCGTCGCCTCGAGCGCGGCCTCGAGCGCCTCCGGCGTCACGCCGTTGGCCATGCCGAGCTCCTCCTCGTACTCCGGGGCGACGTAGCTCGGCCGGCCGCCGGAGAGCACGAGGCCGTCGATCACGGAGGCGTGCGAGTTGCGCTGCACGACCACCGGTGCGCCGAGCGGTGCGAGCGCGAGGCAGAGCGCGTGGTTGCCCTGGGTGGCGCCGTTGGTCAGGAACCACGAGCGCGCCGCCCCGTGGGCCTCGGCGGCGAGCTGCTCGGCGCGCTGGAACGGCGTCGGCTCCGGCCCGAGGTCGACGCCGTAGATGTCCTGCGGGACGTCGAGCATCAGCGCGTCCTCGCCGATCGCCGAGAGCAGCCCGGGATCGGCGCCCGCGCCCGCCTTGTGGCCGGGGACGTGGAAGCGGGTGGAGCCGCGGAAGCCGTAGGCGACGACGGCGTCGAGGTAGGGCGCGGTCGGCTGGTCGCTCGGGACGACCTCGCCCGGGCCGATCGTGACCGGCGCGTAGGGGTCGTTGGAGATCGTCATCGCGCTAGGAGCTCTGGGCCTGCTGGAGCAGGTAGGCGCGGACGAAGCCGTCGAGGTCGCCGTCGAGGACGCGGTTGGCGTCGCCCATCTCCTCGTCGGTGCGGTGGTCCTTGACCATCGTGTACGGGTGCAGGACGTAGGAGCGGATCTGCGAGCCGAAGTTGACGTCCTGGGCCTCTCCGCGCTCCTTGGCGATCTCCTCGCGGCGCTTGCGCTCCTCGAGCTCGACGAGCTTGGAGCGCAGCATCGCCATCGCGGTCGCCTTGTTGGAGGACTGCGAGCGCTCGTTCTGGCACTGCACGACGATGCCGCTCGGCTTGTGGGTGATACGGACGGCCGAGTCGGTCTTGTTGACGTGCTGGCCGCCGGCGCCCGAGGCACGGTAGGTGTCGATCTGGAGGTCCTCGTCGTCGATCTCGACCTCGCCCGCCTCCTCGACCACCGGGGCGACCTCGACGCCCGCGAACGACGTCTGGCGCCGGTGGGCGGCGTCGAACGGCGACAGCCGCACGAGCCGGTGGACGCCCTTCTCGGCGGCGTAGAGGCCGTAGGCGTTCTCGCCCCGCGCGCGGAACGTGGCGGACTTGATGCCGGCCTCCTCCCCCGGGCTGGCCTCGAGCAGCTCGACGGAGAACCCGCGCCGCTCGGCCCAGCGCATCAGCATCCTCAGCACCATCTCGGCCCAGTCCTGCGCGTCCGTGCCGCCCGCGCCCGCGTTGACGGTCACGAGCGCGTCGCCCTGGTCGTAGGGCCCGGAGAACAGCCGCTCCTCCTCGAGCGCCGCGAGCCGGGTCTCGACGGAGCCGAACGCCTGCTCGACCTCGGCGGCGACGTCGGGGTCCTCCTCGGCGAGCTCGACGAGCCCTTCGAGGTCGGCGACGTCGCTCGCCAGCCCCTCGTAGGTGGTCAGGCGCCGCGTCTGCCGCGCGTGCTCGGCGCCGACGCGGCCCGCGGCCTCCGGGTCGTCCCAGAAGCCCGGCTCGCCCATCTGGCGCTCGAGCTCGGCGATCTGATCCTTCAGCCCTGCCGGGTCAAAGGTAGTCCGCGAGCAGGGACAGCTGCTCGCGGATCGCGGCCAGGCGCTGCGGTGTTGGCTGTGAGGTGGCGGCGCCGGCCATGCGCGGAGGCTAGCTCACGCGCCGTGGCACTTCTTGAACTTCTTGCCCGACCCGCACCAGCACGGGTCGTTGCGGCCGATCTGCTCGTTCTCGTCGACGCGGCGCTGCTGGACGACGGCGGGCTCGACGAAGCCCTCCTCGCCCTCGACGCCGTAGCCGTCGCCGCCGTAGGCGCTCGGCTGGTCGTCGAGCGTGCCACCCGAATAGGAGAACGACGCGCCGCCGCCCGTCGAGCTGCCGGCGGCGGGCGAGAGCGCCTCGCCGTGCCCGTTCTCACCCTCTACCTCGACTTCAACGTTATAGATCATGCGTGCGAAGTCCGACCAGATGGTGTTCATCAGGTCCTGGAAGAGCGAGAAGCCCTCGTTCTTGTAGGCCACGAGCGGGTCGATCTGGGCGAAGCCGCGGAGGTGGATGCCCTCGCGCAGGTAGTCCATGTCGTAGAGGTGCTCGCGCCAGCGCTGGTCGATCGTCTGCAGCAGCAGGTAGCGCTCGAGTGCGCGCATGAGCTCCTCGCCGAGCTCGGCCTCGCGCTCGTCGTAGAGCTTGTGGGCGTCCTCGCTGAGCAAACTCTTGAGCTGCTCGCGGTCGATCGACTCCTGGTCGAGCTCCTCGGGGCCGAAGTCGACCTGGAAGACCTGGTCGAGCTGAACCCACAGGCCCTCGAGGTCCCACTCCTCGATGTAGTCGCCGGGCGTGTACTCGCTGACGAGCCGCTCGATCACCTCACCGATCTGCTCGCGGGCGACCGCGCCCATGTCGCGGCCCTCGAGCACCTCGTCGCGGTACTTGTAGACGATCTCGCGCTGCTGGTTCATCACGTCGTCGTACTCGAGGACGCGCTTGCGGATCAGGTAGTTCTGCTCCTCGACCTTGCGCTGGGCGCCCTCGATCTGCTTCGAGAGCATCTTCGCCTCGATCGGCTCCTCCTCGCCCTCCTCGTTGACCGGCCCGAGGCGGTCGAGGATGCGGTAGATGCGGTCGCCGGCGAACAGGCGCACGAGGTCGTCCTCGGCGGAGAGGAAGAAGCGCGACTCGCCAGGGTCGCCCTGGCGGCCGGCGCGGCCGCGCAGCTGGTTGTCGATCCGGCGCGACTCGTGGCGCTCGGTGCCGCAGATGAACAGACCGCCGGCCTCGAGCACCTTCTCGCGATCATCCTCGATACGCCCGTCGATCGTCGGCAGCAGCTCGTCGAAGCGCTCGTCGTAGTCGGGGTCGCCCGGGGTCAGGCCGAGCTTGGCGAGCTCGAGCTTGGTCTGGTGCTCGGCGTTGCCGCCGAGCTTGATGTCGACGCCGCGGCCGGCCATGTTGGTGGCGATCGTGACCGCGCCGGGGCGCCCGGCCTCGGCGATCGTCTCGCCCTCGCGCTCGGCGTACTCGGGCTTGGCGTTGAGGACCGTGTGCGGGATCCCCTTCTTCTTGAGCTGCTCGCCGAGCAGCTCCGAGACCTCGACCGAGATCGTGCCGACGAGCACGGGTTGGCCCGCCGCGTGGCGGGCCTCGAGCTCGCGCACGACCGCGCGCCACTTGCCGTCCTTGGTCTTGAAGACCTGGTCGTTCTCATCGGCTCGGACCATCGGGCGGTTCGTGGGCACCTGCACGACCGGCAGCTTGTAGATCTTCATGAACTCGGTGGCCTCGGTGAGGGCCGTGCCGGTCATGCCCGCGAGCTTGTCGTACATGCGGAAGTAGTTCTGCAGCGTGATCGTCGCGAGCGTCTGGTTCTCCTCCTGGACGCGCACGCCCTCCTTCGCCTCCACCGCCTGGTGCAGGCCCTCCGACCAGCGGCGCCCGTCGAGGATGCGGCCCGTGAACTCGTCGATGATCTTCACCTCCCCGTCGACGACGGCGTAGTCGACGTCCCGCTTGTAGAGCGACTCGGCGCGCAGCGACTGGATCAGGTGATTGACGAGCGGGCCGTTCTCGGCGCGGTAGAGGTGGTCGATGCCGAGGAACTTCTCGGCCTTGGCGACGCCGCGCTCGGTGACGGAGACGGTCTTGTGCTTCTCCTCGAACTCGTAGTCGTACTCGGCCACGAAGCCCTTCTTCATCTTCGGGTCCATCCCCTCGGGCTTCTTGCCCGGGGTGAGCTTCGGCGCGAGCTTGGCGAAGCGCCCGTAGAGGTCCGCCGCCTGCTCGGGCGCGCCCGAGATGATCAGCGGCGTGCGCGCCTCGTCGATGAGGATGTTGTCGACCTCGTCGACGATCGCGAAGTGGTGCGAGGAGAATGGCTTGCCGTCCTCGGTGAAGCGCCCGCCGTGCTGGACCTTCTCGTCGAGCGTGACGGCCATGTTGTCGCGCAGGTAGTCGAAGCCGAACTCGGAGTTCGTGCCGTAGGTGATGTCGGCGGCGTAGGCGGCGCGCTTCTCCTCGTAGGGCTGCATGTTCTGCAGGATCCCCACGGACAGCCCGAGCGCCTCGTAGAGCCGGCCCATCCACTCCGCGTCGCGGCGTGCGAGGTAGTCGTTGACGGTGACGAGGTGGACGCCCTCGCCGGCCAGCGCGTTGAGCGCGACCGCGAGCGTGGCGGTCAGCGTCTTGCCCTCGCCGGTCTTCATCTCGGCGATCGAACCGGCGTGCAGGACCATGCCGCCGATCATCTGGACATCGAAGTGGCGCATTCCGAGCGTGCGCCGGGACGTCTCGCGGACGACGGCGAAGGTCTCGGGCAGGAGGTCGTCGAGGGACTCGCCGTTGCGGGCGCGCTCGCGCAGGCCGTCGGCCTGCTGGCGCAGCTCCGCGTCGTCGAGCAGCTCGAGCTCGGGCTCCCACGTGTTGATGCGCTCGACGCGCTTGGCGTACTGCCTGAACTGCTTGCCCTCGCCCATGCGAAGGGCGCGGTCGAGGATCGTCATGCCCTTCAGTGTAGATGGACCGACCCGACGGCCGGACGCCTCACATGGCGGGGAGCTGACCTCCCGCGGCGTCGGGCGGGGCGGCTGCGGCAGCCCGCTGCTCGCGGCGCTTGCGGCGCTTGTCGCGGTGGCGCTTGACCTGGCGACCGAGCTCGTCGGCGACGAGGTTGACCGAGTGGTTGAGGTCGCGCGAGGCGTCCTTCGCGCGCAGCGTGACGCCCTTGAGGTGGAGTGTCGCCTCCGCGACCTGGTTGTCCGGGTTGGCCGGGTTGCGCTCCTTGGAGATCTCGATCTCGAGCACCGCCAGCTCGCTCACCTGCTTGGCGATCTTCTCGAAGCGGCGGGAGACGTGCTCGCGCAGCTCGTCGGTGACCGGAAGGTTGCGCCCCTTGACCTCGATCTGCATGGGACTCCTCTCATGCGCCGGATGTCGCCCGTGGCATCTGATGCTACATGCCGGTCCTACAGCGTTCGCGCGTATGTGACGGCGGCCACGGCCTCCGCGCCGCCCGCCTTGAGCGCCCGCGCGCACGCGTCGAGCGTGGCGCCCGTGGTGTGGACGTCGTCCACCAGCAGCACTGCCCGCGGCGGCGCCATGACGAGCGCCGCCTCGACGCGCCCCGCGCTGCGGCGCAGCGCCCGGCCCGCCCCGACCTGGCGGCGGCCCCGGTCCAGTCGCCGCAGGCACGGCGCCAGCGGCAGCCCCGTGCGCGCCGCGAGCGCGGCGGAGAGCAGCGCGGCCGGATCGAAGCCCCGCCGCCGCCGGCGGCCGCGGTGGGCCGGGACGGGGACGACCGCGAGCGGCGCGCCCCCGCGCAGGTCCCGCGGGAGGTTCGCGGCGAGATGCGCCGCCATCAGCCCCGCGACCGGCAGCGCGGCCCGGAACTTCAACGCGGCCACGAGGTCGCGCGCGGTGCCCTCGTAGGCCAGCGGCGCCCACGCGCGGTCGAACGCGGCGGCGGCGGCCGGGCAGCCCGCGCGGTGGCGCGGTAGCGCGCAGCGCGGGCAGCGGTGGCCCCGGAGCCACGGCAGGCGGCGCAGGCAGCCCGCACACGCTACGGCGCCGGCCGTGCGCAGCGAGCGGCGGCAGACGGCGCAGGCCGGGGGGACGAGGATCGAGAGCAGCTGCTCGCGCATTCCGGGAGGCTCGCGCGAACGGGCGCGCGGAACAGCACGCGCTCGTCACAATCGTGTGCCGTGCCCGTCGACACTTCGTGGACCTTTGCGCCGGGCGTCCTCGTCGCGCTCGCCGGCTACGGCGTGGTCTACGGGCTGCGCTGGCGCCGGGCCCGCGCCGAGGGCGGCCCGCGCGCGGCGAGCGGCTGGCGCGCCGCGGCCTGGGGCGCCGGGCTGGCCTGCCTGTTCCTGGCGCTGATCTCGCCGATCGACGTGCTCGGCGAGCAGCTCGCTGCGGCGCACATGGTCCAGCACCTGCTCGTGGCCGACGTCGCTCCGATCCTCCTGACGCTCGGCCTGACCAAGTGGATCCTGCGCCCCGTCACGCGCCGCATCCACCGCATCGAGCGCGGCGCTGGGCCGTTTGGCCACCCCGCCTTCGGGGTCGTCGCCTACGTCGGCGCGATGTGGTTCTGGCACATCCCGCGCTTCTACGACGCCGCGCTCGCGCACGCCGGCGTCCACGTGCTCGAGCACCTGAGCTTCGCCGGCGCCGGGCTCCTGTACTGGTGGCACCTGCTCTCGCCGATCCGCTCGCGCCTGCGCCTCGGCGGGATGGGCCCGGTGCTCTACATGGCCTCGACGAAGCTGCTCGTCGGGCTGCTCGGGATCCTGCTGGCGTTCTCCCCCGACCTGATCTACGACGGCTACGGCACGACCGGCGAGCGCTGGGGGCTGAGCCGGCTCGACGACCTGCACGTGGCGGGACTGCTGATGGCGCTCGAGCAGTCACTCGTGATGGGGGTCGCGCTCGTCTACCTCTTCACCCGCATGCTCTCCGAGGCCGACCGCGAGGATGAGCGGGCCGACCGCTACGAAGCCGCGTCGCCCTCCTGACGCGCACGCAGACGCGCGCGGACGCGTTCGATGTGCGCCTCCTGGATCCCCCGCCCGCGCCGGAGGAAGTCGCGCAGCAGCGCGAGCTCTGCCTCCGAGTACCGCTCGAGCTCCTGTGCGCTGGCGCCCGCGAGCGGCGCGTAGATCTCCTCGGCCAGCCGGCGCGCCTCGAGAGTGATCTCGGCGAGGACGCGCCGGCGGTCCGCCGGGTCGGTCACGCGGCGCGCGAGGCCCGCCCGCTCGAGCCGGTCGAGGACGGTCGTCACCGCGCCCGTGCTCAACCCGCTCTCGCGCGCGAGCCGGCCGGCGGTGACCCGGGACAGCCGCTCGATGATGTCGAGGCAGCGCGCGTCGGTGCGGTTGAGCCCCATGAGGTCGGCCACCGCCTGGTCGGCGATGTCGGTGACCACCCCCTGCAGGCGGAACTCGTCGTTCAGGCTTGCCAGCAGGTCGTCGCGAGATTCTCTTGACATTCGAACGTTTCGGCTACTAAGATATTCGCCATGCAAGAAGTATACTCCGCCATCAGCGCTTCAGCGCTCAAGAAAACTTACCCGAACGACGTGCGCGCGCTCGACGATCTCTCCTTCGAGGTCGCCGCCGGCACCTTCTTCGGGCTGCTCGGCCCCAACGGCGCGGGCAAGTCCACGACCGTGAAGATCCTCACCACGCTCGCCCGCGCCGACGGCGGCAGCGCCCGCGTCGCCGGCCACGACATCGTCGGAGAGCCCGCCCGCGTGCGCGCCGCGATCGGGGTCGTGGCGCAGCGCTCGGGCGTCGACCGCGAGGCGACCGGCCGCGAGAACCTGCGCCTCCAGGGCCAGGTCCACGGCATGGTCGGCCGCACGCTCGAGGCCAGGATCAGCGAGCTGCTCGAGAGCTTCGGCCTCGCCGACGCCGCCGACCGCCTCGCCCGCACCTACTCCGGCGGCATGGAGCGCCGGCTCGACATCGCGATCGGCCTCGTGCACCGCCCCAGCGTCCTGTTCCTCGACGAGCCGACGACCGGCCTCGACCCCGAGGTGCGGGCGAGCATGTGGACGGAGATCGCCCGGCTGGCGCAGGACGAGGGGCTGACGATCCTGCTGACCACGCACTACCTCGAGGAGGCCGACCGCCTCGCGTCCCGCCTCGCCATCGTCGACCGCGGCAAGGTCGTCGCCGAGGGCACGCCCGAGTGGCTCAAGGCCGACCTGCGCGGAGACGCCGTGCACGTCGAGCTCGATGGCGGCGGCGGCGCCAACGGCACCGTCCGCGAGGCGCTCGAGCACGTTCCCGGCGTGCGCGAGGTCGTCCTCGACGGCCGCTCGCTGCACGCCCGCGCCGAGGACGGCGCGCGCGCCGTGCCGGGCGTCCTGCAGGCGCTCGAGGCGCGCGGCCTCGCCGTCGCGTCGGTCACCGTCGCGCGCCCGTCGCTCGACGACGTCTACCTGCGCTACGCCGGGCGCACCTTCGACTCCGCCGAGGCCAAGGAGGCCACCCGATGAGCGCCGCCAAGCAGACGTGGTACATGACGATGCGCCACGTGATGGCGCTCTGGCGCCAGCCGTGGTGGATCGCGGTGACGCTCGTGCAGCCGGTGATCTGGCTGCTGCTCTACGGCGCGCTGTTCAAGCGCGTGGTCGACATCCCCGGCTTCCACGGCGGCTCCTACATCGCCTTCCTCGCCCCGGGCGTGGTCATGATGACCGCGGTGTTCTCGGCCGGCTGGGGCGGCATGTCGATGATCGAGGACCTCGAGCGCGGCGTCATCGACCGCTTCCTCGTCTCCCCGGTGAGCCGCAGCGCGCTGATCAACGGGCGGCTGCTCCAGAGCTCGCTGAGCATCGCGATCCAGGCCCTGATCATCGTCGACCTGGCGCTGATCGTCGGCGCCAGCTTCGGCGGCGGCGTCGGCGGCGTGGTCGTGCTGATCGTCGTCTCAGCGCTGCTGGGCACGGGCTTCGGCGCGCTGTCGAACGGCCTCGCGCTGCTGATGCGCCGCGAGGAGTCGTTGATCGCGGTCATGCAGTTCCTGCTGCTGCCGCTGACGTTCCTGTCGTCGGCGTTCATGCAGGCCGATCTGGCACCAGGCTGGATCCAGGACGCGGCCCGCTTCAACCCAGTCAACTGGGCGGTCGAGGCCGGGCGCCAGGTGTCTCGAGCGGCCCCGACTGGGGGCTCGTGGTGGGGCGCGCCGGCCTGCTCGCCGCCTTCGCGGTGCTGTGCGCGTTCTTCGCGACGCGCGCGTTCCGGACGTACCAGGGATCCGTCTAGGCCGCTAGTAGATGAAATCGACGTCGTGGCTCTTGAGCTCCGCGACCGGGACGACCCGGTGCGTGATCCGCCCGCGCTCGGGCGCGCGCTCCTCGGTGATGAGCAGCTGGCCGTCAGGACGGACCCGCTCGACGTAGGCGATATGCCCGGGTGAGCGCGCCGGGTCGGCGGAGTTGAACACCATCGCAGCACCGGCGCGCGGGGCGGTGCCGACCTTCATCCCCGCGGCCGCGGCGTTGTCGTCCCAAGCGGTTGCGTTCCACGAGCGCAGGGCGAATGCACCCTCGTAGTGCGCGTCGCCCCAGACGGCGAACATCGTGACCCACACGGCCTCGACGATGTCGGGGCGCTTGAGCTGGACGATGTCCGGGCATTCCCCGTTGCGGAACGCCTGCCGGTAGGCCACTCCCCTGTCGCCCGCCCAGTAGCCGCGGGCGGCGGCGAGCGACTCCGCGCTGGGCGACGGATGGCCGAGCGCGGGCAGCGTCGCGGGCCCGAGTCGCGTCACCGACACCGAGCGCGTCAGCGCGCGGCCCGAGCTGCGGTTCAGGCGCGTCTCTCCGACCGTCAGGCGACGCGTCGAGCCGCGCTGCGCTCCGCACTTGGCGGTGACGACGTAGCGCCCAGGGCGCGCCCGGCCGGCAACGGTGAACGCGAACTCGACGTGATGCGCGTTGACGGCGCGCACGCGGCGAAGCGACGTGCGGTTCGCGCTCAGCTGACACGACGCGCTGCCCTGCGAGCGGGCGGTGATCGTGACCGGCCCACCGCCGTGGGTCGCCGCATCGGCCGGGGCCGCAACGGCACCGGCCGACACGACGCAGAGGAGGGTTGTGAGGGCGCGCACGGACATCTCTCGGCGGCCACCGCGCGGGTGGTGAGCCGATGAGCGCTTGCGCCCCGTGGTGAGAGCCTTTGGCAGTTTCGTGCGGCTGGGAGGCAGCTTCCGACTACCTGCGGACGATCTAGGTCCAGCTGCGCAGGTACTCGCGCTGGGCGACGGAGAGCACGTCGATCTCCACGCCCAGCGACTCGAGCTTGAGGCGGGCGACCTCGCGGTCGACCGCCTCGGGCACGGGGTGCACGCCCGGGCCGAGCTTCCCGGGGTGGCGGACGAGGTGCTCGACGGCGAGCACCTGGTTGGCGAAGGACATGTCCATGACGGCGGCCGGGTGGCCCTGGCCGGCCGCGAGGTTGACGACGCGCCCGCTCGCGAGCAGGTTGAGGCGGCGGCCGCCGAGGTCGTACTGCTCGACCATCGGCAGCACCTCCTGGACACCGCCGGTGGCCGCCTCGCGTAGCGCGGGAAGGTCGATCTCGATGTCGAAGTGCCCGGCGTTGGCGAGCACGGCGCCGTCCTTCATGCGCGCGAAGTGCTCGGTGCTGAGGACGTCGCGGCTGCCGGTGACGGTCACGAAGACGTCGCCGCGCTCGGCCGCGGCCAGCGCCGGCATGACCTCGAAGCCCTCCATCCGCGCCTCGAGCGCGCGCATCGGGTCGATCTCGCACAGGATCACCTGAGCGCCGGCGCCGCGGGCGCGCATCGCCACGCCCTTGCCGGTGAAGCCGTAACCCAGCACCACGATCGTGCGGCCGGCGAGCAGCAGGTTGGTCGCGCGCAGGATGCCGTCGAGCGTCGACTGGCCGGTGCCGTAATGGTCGTTGAAGAGGCGCTCGGTGGCGGCCTCGTTGACGGCCAGCACCGGGCAGCCGAGCCGCCCCGCGGCCTCGAGCGCGCGCAGGCGCAGCAGGCCGGTCGTCGTCTCCTCCGTGCCGCCGAGCATCTCGCCGAGCCGCTCGGGATGGATCTCGTGCAGGACCGTCAGCAAGTCGGCGCCATCGTCGAGCGTGACCTGCGGCCCGCTCTCGACCAGCGTGTTGACGTTGGCCGCGTAGGCATCGGCGCCCTCGCCGCGGCGGCCGTGCACCTCGGCCTCCTCGGCCAGCGCGGCGGCGACGTCGTCCTGCGTCGAGAGCGGGTTGGCGGCGGCGAGCGCCGCCTCGGCCCCGCCCGCGACGAGCGTGCGGACGAGGTTGGCCGTCTCCGCCGTGATGTGCAGGCAGGCGGCGACGCGCACGCCCGCGAGCGGTCGCTCGGAGGCGAACCGCTCGCGGATCGAGCGCAGGACCGGCATCTGCGCGTCCGCCCATTCGATACGAGCGAGTCCGGCAGACGCCATGGGCCTAGTAGCGATACTGCTCCGACTTGTACGGGCCCTCGACGGGGACCTCGAGGTAGGCGGCCTGCTCGGGCGTGAGCTCGGTCAGGTGCACGCCGAGCGCGTCGAGGTGCAGCCGCGCGACCTTCTCGTCGAGGTGCTTGGGCAGGACGTAGACCTGCGTCTGGTACTCGTCCTGCTTCGTGAACAGCTCGATCTGCGCGATCACCTGGTTGGTGAACGAGTTCGACATCACGAAGCTCGGGTGGCCGGTGGCGTTGCCGAGGTTCAGCAGGCGGCCCTCCGAGAGCACGATGATCGAGTGGCCGTCGGAGAAGCGCCACTCGTCGACCTGCGGCTTGATCGTGATGCGCTCGATGCCCTTCGTGTTGGTGAGGCCGAGGATGTCGATCTCGTTGTCGAAGTGGCCGATGTTGCCCACGATCGCCTGGTGCTTCATCCGCTTCATGTCCTTCGCGGTGATGATGTCCTTGTTGCCGGTGGCGGTGATGAAGATGTCCGCCGTCTCGACGACGTCGTCGAGCGTGACGACCTGGTAGCCCTCCATCGCGGCCTGCAGCGCGCAGATCGGGTCGATCTCGGTGATCACGACGCGGGCGCCCTGGCCGCGCAGCGACTCGGCGCAGCCCTTGCCGACGTCGCCGTAGCCGCAGACGACCGCGACCTTGCCGCCGATCATGACGTCGGTGGCGCGGTTGATGCCGTCGATCAGCGAGTGGCGGCAGCCGTAGAGGTTGTCGAACTTCGACTTCGTCACGGAGTCGTTGACGTTGATGGCCGGGAACAGCAGGTCGCCGGTCGCGGCGAACTGGTAGAGCCGGTGCACGCCGGTCGTGGTCTCCTCCGTCACGCCCTGGATGTTGCGGGCCATGCGGGTGAAGCGGTCGGCGTCGCGGTCGAGCGAGCGTGCGAGCGTGTTCAGGACGACGCGCTGCTCCTCGTTCTCGGCGCTGTCCGGATCCGGCACGGCGCCGGCCTTCTCGTACTCGACGCCCTTGTGGACGAGCAGGGTGACGTCGCCGCCGTCGTCGAGGATCATGTTCGGGCCCTCGCCGTCCGGCCAGCTGAGCGCCTGCTCGGAGCACCACCAGTACTCCTCGAGCGTCTCGCCCTTCCAGGCGAAGACGGGGACGCCCGACTCGGCGATCGCCGCGGCGGCGTGGTCCTGCGTCGAGAAGATGTTGCACGAGCACCAGCGGACCTCGGCGCCGAGAGCGACCAGCGTCTCGATCAGCACGGCGGTCTGGACGGTCATGTGCAGCGAGCCGGTGATGCGCGCGCCCTTGAGCGGCTGCGCGTCCGCGTACTCGGCACGGGTCGACATCAGGCCGGGCATCTCGTGCTCGGCGAGCTCGATCTCCTTGCGGCCGAAGGGAGCCAGGGACAGATCGGCGACCTTGTAGTCTTCAGCGGTGACGGTGGGGTTCATGCGACCTCCGTGAGGGCGTTCGGTGTGGTCAGCAGCCGCTGGTGCTTCTCCTGCTCCCAGCGCAGCCAGTCAGGGACGGGGACGTGCTCGGGGCGCTCGGGCCGGGCCTCGAGCCAGTCCTCCGTCGCGGATGCCAGCGCCTCGTCGCGGCGCAGCCGCAGCGCGAAGGCGACGTCGGAGAGCCCCACGTCGTGCTGGGCGAGCAGCTCGCGCAGGGTGCGCAGGCGCTGCAGCTCGGCCGGGCCGTAGAGGCGGTAGCCGGACTCCGAGCGCCGGGGCTCGACGAGCCCGACGCGCTCGACGTAGCGCAGCATGCGCGGCGACCAGCCCGTGGTCTCCGCCGCCTCGTTGATCGTCAGGCCATCCATTCGGACGACAAACCCTAACACAAGTGTGTCAAGGTTCGCTCCCTAGATAGCGTCTCCGTATGTCCTGGCGCGTTGCCACGGCGGCCTGCCTTCTGCTCATCCTCGCCGGCCCGGCCTGCGGCGGCGACGGTCGCGAGCCGCGGCCCACGCCGCCCGGCCCGCGGCTCACCGCGGCCGTCGCGCGAGCGCTCGACGCCCGGCTGCGCGAGCGCGTCGCAGAGACGGGCATCCCCGGCGCTTCTGCCGCGATCGTCTTCCGCGACGGGCGAATCTGGCGCGGCGCGGCCGGCGATGCCGTCGTGGAGCCGAGGCAGCCGATGACGCCGGAGACCTCCATCCCGTTCGACAGCATCACGAAGCTCGCGGCGGCGGCGCTGGCGATGCGGCTCGTCGAGCAGAACCGGCTGCGCCTCGACGACCGGATCACGCACTGGTATCCCGACTGGCGCGGTGACGCCCGGGCCACGATCCGCGATCTGCTCGGTCACACCGCCGGGACACGCGACCCGCAGATCGGGGTCCAGCAGAGCACGCATCTCTCGCAGCGTCGCCTGCTCGCCGTCGCTCCGAACCCGGGGCCCCGGACGACTCGAGCGAACTACTCGAGCGTCGGCTACGTGATCCTGGGCCGCATCCTCGAGCGCGCCGCGGGGGAGCCGCTGGCCGTGGCGACGCGGCGGCTCCTGTTCGACCATCCGGGCGGCGACGGTCTCGCCTTCCAGCCCACAGAGCAGCCCCATTCGCCGCTCGCACACTCCTACTGGTACCCGAGCGGTAACGGCCCCCCGGTCGACGCCTCCGACGGCGGCCCGATCCTGCCCGACCGCTCGAGGGCCGCCACCTTCGGCGCGGCCGGCGCGCTCGCCGGCGACGTCCCCTCGCTCGCGCGCTGGGGGCATGAGCTCTTCACGAGGCGAGTCGTCAGCCCCGCCTCGCTCCGCGAGATGGCGCGCTTCCATCCGAGCGGCACCTGGGAGGGCTATGGGCTCGGGCTCGCGCAGGACTCCTTCGACGGTCGCACGATGTGAGGCCACACCGGAGACGGGCTCGGGAGCCACACCGAGCTCTGGCATCTGCCGCGCGAAGGGCTCACGCTGGCGGTGAGCTGGAACGACGACCTGCTCGACCGCGAAGGCGGGCTCCACCTCACGCTCCTGCGCGCCGCCCTCACGCTCTAGCGCGGCTTGGATGTGCTGCGGCGCTGCGCGATCTGCTTGCGGACCTGCTCGATCCTGGCCCGGCCCTGCGGGCTCTGGGCGTAGGCCTTGGCCTTGTTGGCCAGGCGGCGGCCCTGGGGAGAGGCGGCGAAACGGGCGATGCGGGCGAAAAGGGGCATGTGGGTCTCCGGGTTCGAGGTGCGGATTCCAACCTGGCTTACCCAAGGGGCGCGAACTAGAACGCCCGCTCCTCGAGCCTGAAGTCCTCGACCGCCTCGATGCCGACGACGTCCATCTGCGCCTTCTGGAGCTTGCCCGCGTAGTCCCAGTTCATCGACTGCCAGCGCGTGAACTGGTCGAGCACCCAGATGCCCGACTGGCGCGAGCCGTTGCCGGACTTGCCGTTGCCGCCGAACGGCAGATGCGCTTCGGCGCCGGAGGTCGAGTTGTTGACCGAGACCATGCCCGCGCTCACCCGCTCGCGGAAGCGCAGGGCGTGCAGCGGGTTGTTCGTGTAGATCGCCGAGGAGAGCCCGTAGCCGTGGTCGTTGGCGAGCGCGATCGCCTCGTCGAAGGTCCTGAACTTCGTGACCGGGACGATCGGCCCGAACGTCTCCGCGGTGTAGAGGTCGTCCTCCTTCGTGACCCCGGTGACGATCGTCGGGTGGTAGAAGAGGCCGGCCTCGGGGTCGCCGACGAAGCCCTCGCGCGGCTGGTCGGAGCCGATCCGGCCGGTGGCGCTCGAGCCGAGCACGGTCTGGTGGTCCTGGATCAGCTCGAGCCAGTCCTCGAAGCGGTCGGCGAAGCGCTCGTGGAGCATCGGGCCGTAGAGCACGTCCTCCGTCGGGTCGCCGATCGCGGCCTCGCGCGTGCGCGCGTCGAGCCGCCGGACGAACTCGTCGTGGACGTCCTCGTGGACCACGGCGACGCCGAGCGAGGTGCAGCGCTGGCCCGCGGTGCCGAAGCCGGAGAAGAGCGCGCCCTCGACCGCGAGGTCGAGATCCGCGTCGTCCATCACCACGAGCGGGTTCTTGCCGCCGAGCTCGAGGCACGGGCTCTGCAGGTGGCGGCCGCAGAGCTCGCCGATCTTGGAGCCGACGGCGCTCGAGCCGGTGAAGCCGACCTTGTCCACGAGGCCCTGCTCGAGCGCGCGCTCGAGGCCCTCGAACGTCGCGGCGCCCTCGGCCTGGACGAGGTTGAGCACGCCGCCGGGGACGCCGCCGGCGTGGAGCAGTTGAGCAAGTGCAGCGCCGAGCGCGGGCGAGTACTCGGCCGGCTTCCAGACGACGGCGTTGCCGCACAGGATCGCCGGGACGAGGTACCAGGAGGGCACCGCGACGGGGAAGTTGCCCGCGGTGATGATCGCCGCCACGCCGACCGGGACGCGGAACGTGAAGAGCTGCTTGTCGGGCATCTCCGACGGGACGGTCTGGCCGTACAGCCGCCGGCCCTCGCCGATGAAGAAGTCGCAGGTGTCGATGATCTCCTGCACCTCGCCGAGCGACTCGGCGTAGGGCTTGCCGACCTCCTGGGTGACGAGCCGCGACAGCGCCTCCTTGTTGGCCTCCACGAGCCGCCCGACCTGGGCGATCACGCGGCCGCGGATCGGCGCCGGTACCGCGGCCCACTCCGGCTGCGCCCTACGCGCGGCGCGGCAGGCGTCCTCGAAGGTCTGGGCGTCGCCGAGCAGCACCTCGGCGACGACCTCGTCGGTGCGGGCGGGGTTCGTGGAGGTCAGGCGGCC
>JBBQLH010000033.1:0-40337 GCA_038327685.1 Solirubrobacterales bacterium | reverse complement strand
ATCGTCGCGTCCCCCACGGCCGGCGCCGGAATCCCGACCGCGCGTGGCTCCGTCCACGGTGCGGCAGCATGAGCCGTCCCGGTGGCGATCGCCACCAGCCCGACGCCGACGAAGCCGCCCCACGTCCGTCTGGTCATGCAGCCTCCTTCAGGCCGTTTGACGACCCTTAACGGCCGGCGCGGCCGGTGGATGCGGGGATGAGGTCAGTCCCCGAGGAGGACGCGCAGCGCCGCGAGGTCGGCGTCGAGCTTGCGCTCGAGGTAGGGCTGGATCATCGGGATGAGCATCCGCCCCTTGATGCCCCCGCCGCTCGCCTCGACGCTCTGGGTCAGCCGCGTCGAGCCGCCGGTCTCGGCGAGCGCATAGCGCATGACGATGTCGATGCCGCGGAGCTCGAAGGAGGAGGCCGCGCTGTCGGGCGGGCGGTACTCGAAGACCTCCATCTCGACCGTCAGGTGCTGGCCGGAGACCTCGAGCTTCTGCCGGAAGCGCGCGCCCTGTCCGAGCGGGCCGGAGTCCAGACGCTCGTAGTGCTCGAGGCCGGTCGTCCACTGCGGCACCTTGTCCTCCTCGAACAGCCACGGGAAGACCTCCGCGGGCGGGCGCGGGATCTCGACGGATCGTTCGGTGCCGGCCATCAGAAGTCGCCTCCGCCGAAGTCTCCCCCACCGCCGAAGTCGCCGCCACCGAAGCCCCCGCCGCCGAAGTCGCCCCCACCGCCGAAGTCCCCGCCGCCGCCGTCGCCATAAGTGCCGCCGTCGCCGCCGTACTCGCCACCCCAGCCGCCGTAGCCACCGCCGAACATCCCGCCGCCGAGCAGCGAGCCGAGGAAGATGCCGGGCAGCAGCCCGCCGCCGAAGAAGCCGCCCATGTAGGGCGCGTAGGCCGGCCCGGCGTTCCAGTAGGGCACCCGCCGGCCCCCGACCGTGACCTCGCGCGGATCGGGGTCCTCGCCGCGCTCGACGCGCTGCGCGTCGGCCTCGCAGGCCGGGACCTGGCGCGGCTCGCCCCACGGCGGCGACCATTCGACCTCGCGGGCCGACGGGCCGTGGCGCGGGTCGAAGAAGCACGGTGGGGTGCGCTCGGGCGGCTCGCGCCCCTCGAGGCGGGCGCGGGCGGAGGCCATGGCGAAGCGCCCCTCCTCGGCCGCCTGGCCGACCGGCTCGAGGTCGTGGGGCGTGCGAGCGGCGTCGACCGCGCCGGACGCCCGCTCGTAGGCGCCGAGCGCCTGCTCGTAGTCGCGCTTGGCGTCCTCGGAGGCGCCGGGCATCTGGACGTCGAGGTCGAGCGCCCGGATCTCTTCACCGAGCTCTACGACGTCGGCGCGGACCTGCCCGCGGACCTCCTCGAGCTCAGCCGCGTCTTCGCGACGGCGCCGCCGCCGGCGCGCGACCGCGAGGCCGCCGCCGCCGAGCGCCAGCGCGCCGATCACGATCAGCGTGCCCTGGCCTCCACCACCACCATCGCCACCGCCACCGCCGCCGCCGCCGCCGGACGAGCCGCCCGGGTCGTTGCCGGCCCGCACCTCGCCCATGCGGTCGATGAAGTCGAGCAGGATCGCCTGCAGGCCCTGGCTGCGCTTGGCCTTGAGCGCCGCGTCGGCCGCCTGGCCGGTGACCCCCGCACGCAGCTCCCGTGTGCTGCCGGCGCGGAACGTGCGGCCGACCACGACCACGTAGGTGCCCCGGCGCCCCACCGCGTTGCCGAGCTCGCCGACCACCTCGTTGACCGAGCCGCCCGCCTCCGACGCCGCGCGCTGCGGGAGCACGGCGATGTACATCGGTCCGGCGTCGCGCTCGGTGATGCGGGAGCGCAGGGCGTCGGCCTCCGCCTGGGTGAGGCCGGGGTTCGCGTCGGGGTGGACGTAGACGGCGTCGCTCTGCAGCACGCCGGCGGCCTCCTGGATCACCCCACCCTGGCCCAGCGCGACGGGCGCCGCAAGCAGGGCGGCGAGGAGCGCGATGAGGATGGTCAGGCGGAGGGGCACCCCGGCGGTGTTACCCACCGGCGGGGTTCGGTCCACGCACGGGCCGCAGCGGCAGCACCTCGGCACGCGGCTGGCCCGGCTCGCCGCGAACCTCGTCGAGCTCGCGCTCGAGCTCCGCGATCCGCTTCGAGAGCGCCTTCAGCGCGTCCGCGATCGGGTCGGGCAGGTGCACCCAGTCCGCGTCGGGCCCCTCGGGCCTGCGCCCCTCGACGCGCACGGTGTGGCCGGGGTTGCCGACCACGGTGGAGTTCGGCGGCACGTCGTGGACCACGACGGCGTTGGCGCCGATCTTGGCGCCGTGGCCGATCCGGATCGGCCCGAGCAGCTTCGCCCCGGAGCCGATCGTGACGTTGTCCTCGACCGTCGGGTGGCGCTTGCCGGTGGCGAAGCCGGTGCCGCCGAGCGTGACGCCCTGGTACAGCGTCACGTTCTCGCCGATCTCCGCGGTCTCCCCCACCACCACGCCCATCCCGTGGTCGATGAACAGCCCGTCGCCGACGTCGGCGGCCGGGTGGATCTCGATGCCGGTCACGGTCCGCGCCGTCGCGGCGATCGCGCGTGGGGCGAACGGGACGCTCGCGTCGTGCAGCGCATGGGCGACGCGATGGGCGAGCAGCGCGTGCACGCCCGGCCAGGCGGCGAGGATCTCGAGCGCCGAGACGCCGCGGGCGGCGGGATCGCGCTCGTGGGCGGCCGCGACGTCGCGGCGCAGCTCGCCCGCCACGCGGGCCGCGGTGCGGATGCCGATCATCCGCTACAGCGTGGCACAGTCCGGGCAGTCCGCCCGGCGTGAGACGGCCACGCGGAGGAAGCCGTGATCGTGGAGGTCGACCTGCAGGAAGGCGTCGAGCAGCGCACCGTCGAGGCCCGCGAGCAGCTTCAGCGCCTCGAGCGCCTGCAGCGAGCCGATCACGCCCGCCGCCGGGCCGAGCACGCCCGCCTCGGCGCAGCTCGGCGCGGACCCGGGCGGGGGCGGCTCGGGGAAGGCGCAGCGGTAGCAGGCGGTCTCGCCCGGCCGGACCGCCATCACGAGGCCCGAGAGGCCGAGGACGCCCCCCTCCACGAGCGGCGTGCGCGCGGCGCAGCAGGCGGCGTTGACCTCGTAGCGCGTCGTGAACGAGTCCGAGCAGTCGACCACGAGGTCGGCGCCCTCGAGCATCGCGGCGGCGAAGTGCGCCTGGTAGGGCTCGACGACGATCTCCGGGTTGAGGAAGCGCAGCTTGGCGGCCGCGCTCTCGGCCTTCGGCACGCCGAGATCGGGCGTGAAGTGCAGCGTCTGGCGGTGGAGGTTGGAGAGCTCGACGGCGTCGAAGTCGACGACCCCGAGCCGCCCGACCCCGGCGCCCGCGAGGTAGGCCGCGACCGGCGAGCCGAGCGCGCCGGCGCCGATCACGAGCACGCTCGCCTCGCGCAACGCGAGCTGGGCCGCCTCGCTCCATTCCGGGAGGACGAGCTGGCGCGAGTAGCGCTCGACCTCCTCGTCGCCGAGACCGGGCGGCGCCGCGGGGGCCGGAGCCTCGCCCTGGCTTGCGGCCGAGCTCACGAGCGCCCGGAAGAACGCGCGCCGGTCGTCGCTCACCGCCGGACGATCCTCACCCGCATGCCCTCGACGGCGACGTCGTGGCCGGCCTCCGCCGCCGAGCGCGGCACGTTCTCGAGCGCCTCGCCGGGCTTGCAGGTCACCGTCAGCTCCTCACCGGGCGCCAGCCGCTCGAGCGCGAGCTTGGTCCGCACCCAGGTCAGCGGGCAGGTGACGTCGGTGACGTCGAGCGTGTGCGCGGCCACGCGTTCACCGTAGCGCCAGCACGAGCTCCCGGATCGCGCCCGGATAGCGGTAGCTGATCCCGCCGTGCTTGCCCTTGAAGAGCTCGAGCGTGTGCTCGACGCCGAGCTTGTCGAGCTCGGCCGAGAAGGCCTGCGCGCCGAGGTCGAGGTACCACTCGTCCTCCTTGCCGGCGTCGAGATAGACGCGCCGCATCGAGCGCAGCGCGTCGGCGTGCCGCGGCGCCATCCGCACCGGGTCCCATTCCAGCCACTGCGCCCAGACGTCGTCGATCAGCCGCCCGGTGGCGATCTCGAACGGCATCAGCGCCTTGCCCGGGTGCTGCGGGTCGGGCGAGTAGGCCGCCGCGTAGCCGTAGAGGTCGAAGTTCTCGAAGTGATCGAAATCGAGGTGGTCGCTCGCGCGGAAGCGCTCCCAGAACACGTCCCAGGAGCCCTCGAAGTCGTCGCGGAGCTTGCGCGCGAGCGCCGGGAAGTTCGGGAGGTAGGAGCACTCGAACAGCGCGTCGCCGGCGTGCGAGGCGAGCGCCCCGAAGACGTCGGGGCGCACCATCGGCACGACCATCGCCCCGTAGCCGCCGGAGGACTTGCCGGTCAGCCCCCGATGGTCGCGGCCGGGCAGCGCGGGGTAGCGCTCCTCGACGAACGGCACGACCTCGTCGCACAGGTAGTCCATGTACGGGCCCGTGCTGCTCGAGTTGAGGAACTGCGAGCCGCCGTAGCTCGTCCACGCGTCGACGAACACGACGAGCGCCGGCGGGCAGCCTCCGCTCGCGAACATCTCGTCGAGGCGCTCGAGCACCGACGGCTCGAACGGCGCGTGGTTCGCCCACATGTCGACCTGGCCCAGATAGCCCTGGATCACGTAGACCGCCGGCACCGGCTCGTCGCGCACGCCGGGCGCGCGGTAGACCCACAGCGGGCGCTGCGCCGGGTCGCCGAGCGGGTTGCCCTCGAGGCGCTCGGAGGCGACCACGAGCCGGTCCAGCGCGCCGCGCAGCGGCCACTCCCACGGAGCTCCGGGCGAGCCCTCGATCTCGCGCAGCGCCACGGCTCAGCGGGCCGCGGCCGCGGTCTCGGGGGCGAAGTAGGGCGTCGACACGTAGCGCTCGCCCGAGTCCGGCAGCACGACCGCGATCCGCGCGCCGCGCGCCTCCTCGCGCTGGGCGACCTGCATCGCGGCGTACAGCGCGGCGCCGCACGAGATGCCGGCGAGCACGCCCTCGCGCCGCGCCACCAGCCGCGCGGTCTCGAGCGCGTCCTCGTCGTCGACGGCGATCACCTCGTCGAGCAGGCTCGTGTCAAGCACCGGCGGGACGAAGCCGGGGCCGATCCCCTGGATCTTGTGCGGGCCCGGGCGCCCGCCGGAGAGCACCGGCGAGGAGGCGGGCTCCACCGCGATCACGCGCAGCTTCGGGTTGCGCTCCTTGAGGAAGCCGCCGGCGCCGGTGATCGTGCCGCCCGTGCCCGCCCCCGCCACGAGGTAGTCGATCTTGCCGTCGAGCCCCTCCCAGAGCTCCGGGCCGGTGCCGCGGCGGTGGGCCTCCGGATTGGCCGGATTGCTGAACTGGTCGGGCAGCCAGAAGTCGTCGTCGCGCGCGAGCGCCTGGGCGGCGGCGACCGCCTCGTTCATGCCGCCGAGCGACTCGGTCACGTGCACCTGCGCGCCGTAGAGGCGCAGCAGCGCCTCGCGCTCGCGGCTCATGCCCTGCGGCAGCGTCAGGATCAGGTCGTAACCCTTGGCCGCGGCGACGAACGCGAGCGCGATGCCGGTGTTGCCGCTCGTGGCCTCGACGATCGTGGTGCGCCCCGGCTCGATCCGGCCCTCGGCCTCGGCTGCCTCGATCATCGCGACGCCGATGCGGTCCTTGACCGATCCGCCGGGGTTGAACATCTCGAGCTTGGCGTACAGCTCGGCGCCCGAGTCGGGCAGCAGGCGGGTGAGCTGCACCATCGGGGTGCGCCCCACCCAGTTCGCAATGTTGATCGGGATGTCGGCCATTGCCGACCTCACAGCGTAGTGACGACCCCGGAAGCTCGGTGCTACTGGCCGTGCCGGTGGCGGTGCGGCTGGGCGACGACCGATCGCGCCGCGAACGGCGCGGAGTGCGGAGAGCGGCGCGGCGAGCGCGCCCTGATGGCGACGATGTCGCCCTCGTGGAGATCGGCGGCGTCGTGCCTGCCGTCGCCGTTGACGTCGGCGACCCGGACGCGCGCAGCGGAGAGGTCGAAGGCGATCGTCTGGCCGACGAAGCCGGCGCGGCGCACCTGGCGGTTGCCCCCGAGCACGCTGAGGCTCGAGTCCGCGACGTGGAACGTCCCGCGGAAGACGTCGGCGACCCCTCGGGTCGGTTGGGCGCCCTCGACGGGTCCGTGGCGCTCATGTCCGTACGAGAGCGCGGCTGGAAGGACGAGCAGTACGACTCCGAGCATGAGCAGGGCGTGGCGGATGTGGCGGTGCATGGTCATGCATCGGCGGGTCTTGGGGCGACGGCAAGCGATCCAACGGAGGTACGGGGCCGCGCGCCGCGCGCTCAAGCGTTTCCGGCAGACTTCCGATATGGGCGCCGCACGGCTCGTCGGGATCAATCACGTCGCACTCGAGGTGGGCGACCTCGACGCGGCGCTCGACCTCTACGGGCGCCTGTTCGCATTCGAGCTGCGCGGGCGGGTGCCCGGCATGGCCTTCCTCAACCTCGGCGACCAGTTCCTCGCCGTCGCAGAGGGCCGCCGCCAGGGGCCCGACGAGGGCCGCCACTTCGGCCTCGTGGTCGACGACCGCGACGCCGTCCGTGGCGCCCTGGCCGAGGCCGGGATCGAACCGCATGGCGGCCGCGGACTGCAGTTCACCGACCCGTGGGGCAACCAGTTCGAGATCGTCGAGTACGGCGACGTACAGTTCACGAAGGCCGACGGCGTCCTGCGCGGAATGGGGCTCGACGGCCTCGAGAAGACCGAGGCGGCGCGGGCCGAGCTCGCGGAGAAAGGGCTCGGGCCTCGGACGACGGGTTCCTGAGGGGCCGGCGGGCGCTCGGGGCGGGCGTTCGCGGCGGCGCCACCGAAGCAGATCCCCCGATTTCGGCCGGGTCTGGTCACTTCACCCCAATGATTGCCCTCAAGTGACCACATCCCTTCGCGCTGACCTCGATGAGCGGTTGACGTTGGGTGCGCGCGCCGCGTTGCGACTTGCGTCGCCCGCGGCGCGCGTGCCATCCTCGTTCGATCCGCCGCGTCGCCACCCTGATCGCCGTGCTCGCCACTTTCGCCACGTCGGCGGCCGCCGATGCGAAGGTGCTCGTCCGCTACGACCTCACCGGCGGCCTGGCCGCGCGCAGCGAGCACCTCGTGATCGACGGCGACCGGCAGGCTCGGCAGACGAGCAGCCGCGGCGGATCCCACCACTTCAAGGTGTCCGCCAGGCAGCAGCGCGCGCTCAGGCGCGAGCTCAAGGCCGCACGCTTCTCGTCGCTGCGGCGCGTCTACCGGCCCGACTACCCGGTCAACGACGGCCTCGCCCAGTCGGTGAGCTACAGCGGCCACCGGGTCATCGTCTACACGGGAGCCGACTTCCCCGCCCGCCTGCACACCGTGATCCGGCGCCTCGGGCGCCTCATGCGCTAGGACGACGCCGACCGGCACCTCCCACGGCCGAGTTAGGACCGCGGAGGTGCAGAGCGGTAGTCCGTGGGGGCGCATGCGGCCCACAGTGTGGGCTCTCCCCTCCGGCAGGACTCCAAACCCGTCTAGATGTAGTACATCGTCGCGCCCGCGTCGCGGTTCTCGCGCTCCAGCATGTCGGCGATCGTCGCGTTGGAGAGCACGGCGCGGGTGGCCTCGGCGGCCTCGAAGAAGATCGACTCGGCGCCGGCGCCGAGCTTGCCGTCGAGCAGCTCGACGACCTCGAGGACGGTGACGTCGGAGGGGTCGCGGGCGAAGGCGTAGCCACCCTTCACGCCGCGCTGGGAGCGCAGGACGCCCGCGCGGCGCAGCACGGCGAAGAGCTGCTCGAGGAACTGCACCGGGATGTCGCGGCGGCGGGCGAGCTCGCCGATCGGGACGGGGCCGGCGTCGCCCGCGCGGGCGAGCTCGGTCAGCGCGCGGATCGCGTAGGGCGACTTGCTGGTGATCGAGAGCATGCGGGGACGATCGTAGGGCAGGCGCTAGAGGTCGAACACCCGGCGTGCGTTCCCGACCAGGAACAGCTCGCGCGCCTCGTCATCGAGCTCGAGGCCGTCGAGGTCGGCGAGCGCCTTCTCGGGCGCGATCATCGGGAAGTTCGAGCCGAACATGACCTTCTTGCGTCCGTCCGCCCGGAGGTAGCGGACGAGCTCGGGCGGATAGCGACGGGTCGTGTAGGCCGAGGTGTCGATGTACACGTTCGGGTACTTGCGCGCCAGCGCGACCATCTCCTCGGTCCACGGGTAGCCGATGTGGCCGCCGACGATCACGAGCTCGGGGAAGTCGAGCGCGACGTTGTCGAGGTACGGGATCGGCCGGCCGGGCTCCGAGGAGCGAAGCGGCCCGGTATGGCCGACCTGCAGGCAGAACGGGACGGCGAGCTCCACGCACTCGGCGTAGAGCGGGTAGTAGCGGCGGTCGTCCGGCGGCAGGCCCCACAGCCACGGGATCACGCGCAGGCCCTTGAAGCCGAGGTCGCGGACGCAGCGCCGCAGCTCGCGCACGGCGGCCATCGGCTTGTGCAGATCGACCGCCGCGAGCGCGACGAACCGGTCCGGGTGCGCCTCCACGAACGCGGCGACCTCGTCGTTGGAGATCATCGGCCTCTCCGGGGCGTGCCACGCGCTCAGCACCCCGGTCTGCACGCCGGCGGCGTCCATCGCCGCGACCGTGGTCTCGAGTGGGATCTCGCCCTCCGGGAGCGCGTCGCCGGTCCACCGGCGCAGCGACTCGAACATCTCGTCGCGCAGGAAGCGCGCGGTCGGATGCTGCATCCAGACGTCGATCGTCATGCCGGTGTCACGCTACTCGCGTGAACCTCGTCAAGCGCTTCGGCCCACCGCTCCTGCTGATGGGGCTGATCTTCCTCCTCTCGGCCCAGCCCGACCTCAACTCGGGGCTCGGGACCTGGGATACGGTGCTCCGCAAGCTCGCCCACATGACCGAGTACGGCCTGCTGTGGTTCCTGTGGTGGCGGGCGCTGGGCTACGGCAACCCGCTGCCGGCGATCGCGATCACGCTGGTGTGGGCGGCGAGCGACGAGTACCACCAGTCCTTCGTCGAAGGACGGCACGGCACGCCCTGGGACGTGGCGATCGACGCGGTGGGAGTGGGTCTGGGGCTGCTGGTGGCGCGGCGGGCTTACAACCAGCCGCGCTCGGTGGCGTGAAGCACGGCCTGCGCGCGGTCGACGGCGCCGAGCTTGCCGTAGATGTTGTGCAGGTGCGTGCGCACGGTGCTCGTCGAGAGCGAGAGCTCGTGGGCGATCTGCTTGTAGACGAAGCCCTTCGAGAGCCGCTTGAGGACCTCGAGCTCGCGGTTGGAGAGCGGGCACGGCTCGACCGAGCGCGGGCGCTGGGAGCTCGGGTAGGGCAGGTCGTAGAGGACCGAGCGCAGCTCGGATGGGCCAAAGCCGACCGAGCGGGCGGCGCGCAGCAGCTCGACGCTCGAGACGGGCAGGCCCTGGGCGTAGTGGGCGAGCATGTCGGCGAGGCGGACGAAGGCGGCATCCCCGCCGGCGTCGTCGGCGTGGTGGCGCTCGATCGCGGAGGCGATCGACTTGGGCAGGTTCCAGCGCCGGGTGAGCACGCCGCCGACCAGTGCGTGGTCGACGCCGAGCTCGCGGCGCTCGTAGTGCAGGCGCTCCTCGGGGGTGCGCGCCGGGCCGTGGACCTGCCTGGGGTAGCCCGGATAGGCGTGCATGAGGACGAGCTTGCCGACGTCGTGCAGCAGGGCGGTGACGAGCAGGCGGTCGCGATGCGGGTAGCCGGCCTGCGCGGCGAGGCGATCCGCGGCGCGCTGGACCGCGACGGCGTGGAGGCGGAAGCGCTCGGGAGCGGCGTCCCAGGTCTTGCCGCGCTCGAAGAACTCGAACGTCTCGGCGTCGGCGGCGAGCGTCTGGACGGCCTCGGGGGAGAGCACCTCGACCGCGGTGACGACGGAGTCGACCTGGCCGCGCTTGGGGCCGTCGAGGCTGTTGGCGAGCCGCAGCACGGCGATCACGAGGGCGACGTCGGACTCGATCGCGCCGACGACCGCGCTCACCGACGGACGCTCCTCGGCGATCAGGGCGAGCAGGCGGTTGCGGGACTCCGCGAGCGCCGGGAACACCTCGAGCGCCTCGAAGGCGGCGGTGAGCCGCTTTCCATGGCCTTCGTTATGCGGGCGCCCGACGACGCTGGCGGGTGTGACAGGCCGCGGACGGGGCCGCGAAGCGGCCCGCAGCGGGGACAAACCAGGGGGGGTCATGGCGAGGGCGTCGTCCGTCAGGTCAGGGGGGTCGGGAGCAGGCAAGGGCCGGCCTTCAAGCGGTATCGGCAGCGGTGGACATACGGTTGAGGACCGCGTCGATCCGCGCGAGCGACTCGTCCCGTCCCAGCAGCCTCAGCGTCTCGAAGATTCCCGGTGAAACAGTCCCGCCGGCGAGCGCGACCCGGATCGGCTGATAGACCTGGCGCGGCTTGGCGCCCGTCTCCTCCAGCACGCTCTGCAGCGCCGTTTCCAGCCGTTCCTCGGTCCAGGGCTCCTCGACCGCGGCGAGCGCGTCGCGCGCCTTCGCGAGCCGCTCGAGCGCCTCCGGCGTGCCGAGGATCTTCTCGCGCGCGGCCGGATCGTCAGCCGGGCCGTCGAAGAAGAAACCCGCGAGGGGCCAGAAGTCCGCGAGCGTCGAGATCTTCTCCTGCGAGATCTCGGCGGCCCCGCGCAGGCCCGCGCGCCCCGTCAGCGTCTCGAGCCGCGCCGTCAGGTCGTCGAGCCCCAGCTCGCGCAGGTAGCGGCCGTTGATGTGCCGCAGCTTCTGCTCGTCGAACACCGCGGGCGACCTCGAGACCCGCTCGAGGGAGAACTCGCGCTGCAACTGCTCGGTCGTGAAGAACTCCTGTGACTCCTCGTTGCCCCAGCCGAGCAGCGCGACGGAGTTGCGCACGGCCTCGGGCAGATAGCCGCGCTCGCGGAGCTCCTGCACGGAGGCGGCGCCGTGGCGCTTGGACAGCTTCTTGCTGTCCGGCCCGTGCAGCAGCGGCACGTGGGCGTAGAGCGGCGGCTCCTCCCCCAGCGCCTGGAGGATCAGCATCTGCTTCGGCGTGTTGGAGTAGTGGTCGGCGCCGCGGACGACGTGCGTGATGCCCATGTCGAGGTCATCGACGACGACCGCGAGGTGGTACAGCGGCGTGCCGTCGGCGCGCGCGATCACGAGGTCGTCCTGGAGGGAGCTCTCGAACGTGCTCTCGCCGCGGATGACGTCGCGGACGACGGTGGCGCCCTGGTCGGCGACTCGCAGGCGCACCGCGCCCTCCCCCTCGTCCTCGCCGCGGAAGCCGCGGTTGCCGTGCTGCGCGTGCCACGCCTTGATCTCGTCCTGACCGGCCGCGGACCGGTAGGCCAGCCCCTCGTCGAGCAGCCGCTGGACGATCTCGGCGTGGCGTTCGCCGCGCTCCGACTGGAACACGGGCTCCTCGTCCCAGTCGAGCTCGAGCCAGCGCAGGGCGTCGAAGATCTGCTCGACGTTCTCCGGCGTCGAGCGCTCGCGGTCGGTGTCCTCGATCCGGAGCAGGAACCGACCCCCGCTGCCGCGGGCGAGGAGCCAGTTGTACAGTGCCGTCCGCGCACCCCCGATGTGCAGGGCGCCCGTCGGCGAAGGTGCGAAACGCACGCGCATCTGGACACAGCATGCCACGAAGCTCGGGCGTCCAGATCTATGCTCATCGGCGCACACGTCTCCCCTGCAGGTGGCCCCGCGAAGGCGGTGGAGCGAGGCGTGGAGCGAGGCTGCGACGCGATCCAGTTCTTCAACCAGAGCCCGCGGGCGTGGCGGCCGCGCGTGTACTCGCCCGAAGAGATCGACGCGTTCCACGGCGCGATGGCTGACTCGCCGCTCGAGGTGGTGATGATCCACGCGGTCTATCTCCTCAACTGCGCCTCCGAGGACCCCGAGATCCGCGGGAAGTCGCTCACCGCGCTGATCGCTGCGCTGCAGTCGGGGGCGGCGCTGGGCGCGCACTGCGTCGTCCTGCACCCGGGCTCGGCTCTGAAGGGCGGCGGGCCGGTCGAGGCGGCGCTCGAGCGCGCGGCGGCGACGATCGCGGAGGCGCTCGCGGAATCGGAGACCTGCCCGCTGCACCTCGAGGACACGGCCGGCGGCGGTGCGACGCTCGGGCGCTCGTTCGCGGAGCTCGCGACGCTGATCGAGCTGGCCGGCGGCGACGACCGCCTCGGCGTATGCCTGGACTCCTGCCACCTGCTCGCCTCGGGCTACGACGTGCGCACCGCTGAAGGGCTCAGCGGCGTGGTCGACGAGTTCGACTCCGTCGTCGGGCTGGACCGCCTCGGGTCGCTGCACCTCAACGACTCCCAGACCCCGCTGGGCTCCAACGTCGACCGCCACGCGGACCCCGGCGAGGGCCACCTCGGCCGTGAGGGCTGCGCGGCGTTCCTCTCCGAGCCCCGGTTCGAGGACATGCCCTGTGTACTCGAGCTCAACGGGCCCGAGCGGAAGGACATCACCCTCGCGCGCGAGCTGCGCGAGGAGGGCAGCGCCGCCCGCCGGGGCGCGGGCTAGTCTCCCGCCCCGGGATGGCGTTCTGCGACCAGTGCGGCAATCAGCTGGAGGACCGCGCGCGGTTCTGCCCGAACTGCGGCGCGGCGAGGATCTCCACCGCGGAGCCGGAGCCGGAGCCGGAGCCGGAGCCTGAGCAGCCGGCCCGCTCCGAAACCGAACCCGCGCCGACCCCGCAGCCTGAGCCGCCGCCGGCCCGCACCGCGCCCGAGCCGGCGCCATGGAGCCGCTCCGAGCCGACGCCCGAGCCGGAACCGGAGCCCCAGCGAACCCGCTCCGTGCCCGCCCAGGCGGAGCTCGTCGACCAGCTCGGCAAGCTCGGCCAGACCCCCGCCGTCGTCGCCGCGGGCGTGATCGGGATCGGGACGTTCGCCGTCGTGCTCGTCGTCGGATTCGTGCTCGCCGCGCTGCCCGACGCGTCGCTGATCGGCTTCCTCGGCTCGGACTCGGGCTACGTGCAGGAGGCGTGTCGTCAGATGGCCCAGCTCGTCCTCGCGGGGTTCGAGAACGACGCGCTGTTCAACGCCTTCCGGGACACGAGCCGGGTCGCGCCTGGGCTCTTCGCCCTCGTCCCGACCCTCACGTCGCTCTACCTGGCGCGCGCGCAGCTCGGCCGGCTGCGGGGCGCGCCGCTGACCATGCGCCTCACGGTCGCCGCCGGCGGCGCCTTCCTGTTCGCCTTCCTCATGATCATCCCGGCGCTGCTGACCGGCGACATCAACGCCTCGATCGGGCAGAGCTTCGGCTACGGGCTCCTGTGGGCGCTGATCGGCTCGCTGACCGGGACGGTCCTCGCCGCGCCGCCGACCGCGCCCGCCGACCAGGTCTCCCCGCGCGCCCGCGCCGCCGGCTCGGCCGTGCTCGCGGCGCTGCGGCCGCTCGGCCTCGTCCTCCTCGTCACGACCGCGATCGGCACCACGATCTGGATCGTCGACGTCGCGACCGACGAGAGCACCCGCGGCAGCCGCTCGCTGCCGATCGCGCTGGTCGACACCGCGCTGTTCGCAGTCGACCACGGCGTCCACACGCTCGAGCTCGGCTCGCTCGCCGCCTTCGAGCGGCGCGGGCTCCAGCCGGCCGTGCTGAATTTGCCGCTCCCCGCGGAGCAGCCGGCCGACGTGCTCTCGAACGGCCCGACCTACCGGCTCTTCGACTACCGCGACGGCGCGAGCGCGATCGTCTTCCTGCTCATGCTCGTGCTGCTCGTCGGGCTGCCGTTGTGCGCGGCGCTGCTCGCCGGCTTCACCGTCGCGCGCGAGCGGGGCGCCGCGTCACCGGCGCTCGGCGCGGCCTGGGGCGCGCTCGTCGGCCCCGTCTGGGCGATCACGCTGGCGCTCGTCAACGCGCTGCTCCAGGACACGCTCTACGGCCACGCGCAGGGCGAGAGCGTGTTCGGGATCATGCTGGTGTCCGGGGCGCTGATCGGCGCGCTCGGCGGCTATCTCGCCTCCGGCGCGAGCCGGTCGGCCGGCACCGCCTAGCCGATCGTCCGCAGGCGCCGGACGCCGAACCCGACCAGGCCGCCGAGCGCCAGGCCGAGGACGATCGCCATCCCGAGCTCGCCGCCCCCGGCGTCGCCGCCCCCGCCGCCGAGGCCGCCCGTGGTGTCCGGCGCGGCGGTCTTCGCGGGTGCCGCCGTCGCGGTGGGCGTCGCCTCGGGGATCACCTGGCCGGTGACCTGGAGGTCGATCGAGGAGTCGAACTGCTCGGCCTCGAGGTTGCTGCCGCGATCGTTGGCCGCGAGCGAGACGTAGTAGGTGCCCGGCTCGGCGTAGACGTCGTTCGAGGACCCGCTGTTGGTCTCGCCGACGCGCTTGCCCTCGACGCGCAGCGAGGTGCTGTGGTCGGACGGGCCGTAGGAACCCGTCTGCTCGCCGTCGACGTTGTCCTCCTTGCGCACGGGGTTGTAGATCTGGAGCGTCATCGCGAAGCTCGACAGCGCGCGGCCCTTCACGGTGGCGCCCGCAGTGAGCATCTGGCCCGGCTTGAGCGTGATCGCGTAGAAGAGCTGCTCGCCGCCGCGTAGGGTGTCCGTGTAGCGGCCGGGGCTGAGCACGGGCGCGTCGTTGAACGAGCCGCCGCCCGCGATCGGCGTCTGCGCGCCCGCGGGCGCCGCTGAGAGCGCCAACACGGCCAGGGCGACGAGCAGCGCCCGCCTCATGCGGGCCGCCTGCGGCCCAGGCCCGCCGCCGCCGCCCCGCCGGCGACCACGCCGAGCAGGATCCCACCCGCGCCCCCGATGGCGAGCACGAGATCGCTCGTCCCGCCGTCGCCGCCGCTTCCGGCGCCGCTCAGCGGCGACGGCGTCGCGTCCGAGCCCGGCGCCTTCCCGATCACCTTGCCGGTCACGCGCACACCCAGCTCGACCGGATAGGGCCCGCTCTGTCCCGGGGTGGGGTTGACCTCGAGCTTCACGAAGTGGCGGCCGTTGGGCGGGGCGCGCAGGTCGCCCTCACCCACGTCGGTCTGCGCGATCGCGGTCAGGACCGCCGCCGAGTTCGTCGCGACGTCCGAGTCGGCGTACTCGAGGCTCTCGTCCTGGATCTCCGCCTTGAACACGGAGGGGATGCCCGCCGGGCTGTTGGGCAGGGTCGCGGACACGGTCAGCGTCTGGCCGGCGCCGACCTTGAAGGAGAACCACGCGGGCGAGTCCGGCCGGACCTCGGTGGTGTACTGGCCCGGCCCGTAGAGCTTCGCGGTGGCCGGGTCGGTGGTGGGTTCCAGCCGCTTGCCCTCTGTCACATACGGCCGCAGCGCCCGCGCGGTCAGCGCCCGCAGCTGCCCGCCGAGCTCCTGCGCGTTGTCGGCGTCGACGTAGCGCCCGCCGCCGGCGTCGGCGATGCACTGCAGCTGGCGCCGCGCGCTCGATTTCACCTGGAAGCCGACCGCCTGGATCTTCAGCGCCACGCCGCCCTTGGCGAGGTCGCGGGCGACGCCGCACGGCGCCGGCGGCGCGCAGTTGTCGCCACCGTCGGAGACGACCACGACGGTCTTCTGCTTCGCGGTCCCGAGGTCCTTGGCCGCGCCCTGCAGCGATGCGCCGATCGGCGTGAAGCCGCGTGGCGTGATCGCGTCGATCGATGCCTTGAGGCCGGCACGGTCGAGCGGCGCGACGGGCGAGACGAGCTTCGTGTCCGCGCAGCCCTCCTGCTTGCCCGTTCCGCTGACCTGCGACCCGTAGATGCGCAGCCCGACCTTGGCGTCGTCCGGCAGCTCGTCGACGAGCGTGTTCAGCGCCGACTTGGCCGCAGCCATCTTCGGTCGGCCCGAGCCGTCGTCGGACTTCATCGACTTCGACGCGTCGACGACGAGGATCACCGCCGCGTCCTTGGACGGCGCGGGTTGGCTCTGGGCGCGCGCGCCCGCGGGGGCGAGCAGCACGGCGAGCATCCCCAGGGCTCCCACGGCAAGGCGGCGCATCCGCGGCCGAGGGTAGCGGAGCGATCAGGCGATCGCGGGCGCCTCCGGCAGCCCGGCGAGGGCCGCCTCGAGCTCGGCCTCGGAGAGCTCCGGGTCCTGGAGCTCTCCCGCCAGGTAGGCGTCGTAGGCCGCGAGGTCGAGGTTCCCGTGCCCGCAGAGCCCGAACAGGATCGTGCGCTCCTCGCCCGCCTCGCGCGCCGCGTCGGCCTCCTCGATGACCGCGCGGATCGCGTGCGCCGGCTCGGGCGCCGGGATGATCCCCTCCGAGCCGGCGAAGCGCACCGCCGCCTCGAACGTCTCGTTCTGCTTGTAGGCGCGCGCCTCGATGCGCCCGGCGCGGACCAGCGCGCAGACCATCGGCGCGTCGCCGTGATAGCGCAGGCCGCCGGCGTGCACGGGGGCCGGGACGAAATCGTGTCCGAGCGTGTACATCGGCATCAGCGGGGTCATCCCGACGGTGTCGCCGTAGTCGTAGCCGTAGACGCCGCGGGTCAGCGTCGGGCACGCGGCGGGCTCGGCGGCGACGATGCGGACGTCGCTGCCGGCGCGCAGGAACGGGAACACGAGCCCGCCGAAGTTCGAGCCGCCGCCGACGCAGCCGATGATCACGTCGGGCACGGCCTCGGCCATCTCCATCTGCGCGATCGCCTCCTGGCCGATCACCGTCTGGTGCAGCAGCACGTGGTTGAGCACGGAGCCGAGCGCGTAGTTGCACTCCGGGTCCTCCGCGGCGACCTCGACCGCCTCGGAGATCGCGATCCCGAGCGAGCCGGTGGGGTGCGACGCCTGCGAGAGGCCGGCCTGGGTGCGGGTCGACGGCGAGCGGTGCACGGTCGCGCCCCACGTCTGCATCATCGAGCGCCGGTAGGGCTTCTGGTCATAGCTCGAGCCGACCATGAAGACCTCGCACTCCAGCCCGAACAGCGTGCAGGCGAACGCGAGGGCGGAGCCCCACTGGCCGGCGCCTGTCTCGGTCGAGAGCTTCTTGATGCCGGCCTGCGCGTTCTCGTAGGCCTGCGGGACTGCGGTGTTGGGCTTGTGCGAGCCCGCCGGGGAGACGCCCTCGTACTTGTAGAAGATGCGCGCGGGAGTGTCGAGCGCCTGCTCGAGGCGGCGCGCGCGATACAGCGGCGTCGGGCGCCACAGCCGGTAGGCGTCGCGCACCGCGTCGGGGATCGCGATCTCCGGCTCAGCGGAGACCTCCTGGGCGATCAGGCCCATCGGGAAGATCGGCGTCAGGTCGTCGGGGCCGGCGGGCTCGCCCGTCCGCGGGCTCAGCGGCGGCAGCGGCTCGCCCGGGAGGTCGGGCGCCAGGTTGACCCAGTGGGTCGGGATCGCGTCCTCGGGGAGCAGGTACTTCGTCGTCGGCGGCGTCATGGCCCCGACTCTAGTGCCGGTCAGGCGTGCGCGTGGACCGGCTCGGCGAGCGAGCTCAGCAGGCGGCCGAGCTCAGGACCCGCGGAGCGCGCCGCCACGCGGTAGCCGTCACCGAGGCGCACGACCCGCGGCCCGATGCGCAGCTCCAGCGGGGTCTCGCCCGGGAAGTCCTCGATGATCCGCTTGAGCTCCTCGAGCACCGACGCGGGCAGGCTGCCCTCGAGCGTCAGGCACAGCGGCTTGGGCGGCTCGGCGGCCTTGACCGCCTGCGCGCGGGCGCGCTCGATCTCGGCGTCGGAGGGGTCGAAGCGCTCGACCTCCTGCACGATCACGCAGACCTTGCCGCCCTCCTTGTGGTCGACGCGGCCCTTGACGAGCACGATCTCGTCGAGCTGCAACGCCGCCTCGGCGGTGGCGAGCGTCTTCTCGAACACCATCACCTCGACCGCGCCCTCGAGGTCGTCGACGGTGGCGAACATCAGCTGCGCGCCCGCGCGCGTGCGGATCTTCTTCGCCGCCGTGATCATGCCGCCGATCTTGATCCAGTCGCCGTCCTTGCGGTCCATCACCTCGGCGCAGGCGCAATCGGCCTTGGCGAGCAGCGCCTCGCGGACGCGCTTGAGCGGGTGGTCGGAGATGAAGAGGCCGATCGACTCCTTCTCGATCGCCAGCAGCTGGGGGCGCTCGAACTCGTGCGTCGGGATCGGCGGGTGCGCCGGCGCGGCGAAGGGCGAGGCGCCGCCGTCGCTCGGGCCGAGGTCGAAGATCGAGCCCTGGCCGATCTGCGCGTCGAGCTGGGCCTTCGAGCCCGCGCCCTGGGCGGCCTCGAGCACGTCGAGCATCCCGCGGCGCGTCGCCTGGGTGGAGCCGAACGCCCCGCACTTGATCAGCGCCTCGATCGCCTTCTTGTTGACCGTCCGGCAGTCCACGCGCTCGCAGAAGTCCCACAGCGAGGTGAACGGGCCGCCCTCCTCGCGGGCGTGCTTCATCGCCTCGACGGCGGCGTAGCCGACGCCCTTCACGGCGTCGAGGCCGAAGCGGATGTTGCCCTCGACGACCATGAACTCGTGGTCTGAGAGGTTGACGTCGGGCGGGAGGATCTCGATCCCCATCTCCTCGCAGCGCGCGACGAAGAACGGGACCTTGTCCTTGGTCGACATCACGGAGGAGATCAGCGCGGCCATGTACTCGGCGGGGTAGTTGGCCTTCAGCCACGCGGTGCGGTAGGCGATCAGCGCGTAGCAGGCGGCGTGGGAGCGGTTGAAGGAGTAGTCGGCGGACTTCTCGTTCGTGGCCCACAGCTGCTCGATCACGTACTCGCTCGTGCCCGACGCGCGGCAGCCCTCGTAGAACTCCGGCCGCAGCTCGGCCATCGCCTTGCGGTTCTTCTTGCCGATCGCCTTGCGCAGGTCGTCGGCGCGCGGGCCGGAGAAGCCCCCGAGCGCCTTGGCGATCTGCATCGACTGCTCCTGGTAGAGGATCACGCCCTTCGTCGCCTCGGTGATCGGGCGCAGGCGGTCGTCGATGTAGCTCACGGAGTCGGGGTCGCGCTTGCCGCGGGCGTAGGTCGGGATCTGGTCCATGGCGCCCGGGCGGTAGAGCCCGTTGAGCGCGACGAGGTCCTCGAACTCGGTGGGCTGGACCTTCTTGAGCGCCTCGCGCATGCCCTCGGACTCGAACTGGAACACGCCGACCGCGTCGCCGCGGGCCATCATCGCGTAGGTCCTCTCGTCGTCGAGCGGCAGCGTCGCCATGTCGATGCGGCTGCCGCTCGAGCGCTCGATGATGGTCAGCGCGTCCTCGATGACGTCGAGGTTGCGCAGGCCCAGGAAGTCCATCTTGAGCAGGCCGATCTCCTCGATCGGCTTCATCGAGTACTGGGTGACGGTGCGGTAGACCCTCGCTCCGTCCTCCCCCACGCCGGCGTCGGCGAGCTGGAGCGGGACGATGTCCGTCAGCGGGCGATCCGAGATCACGACCGCGGCGGCGTGGATCGATGCGTTGCGGACGATCCCCTCGAGCCCCTGGGCGACGTCGACGATCTGCTTGGCGGTCGGGTCCCGCGCCACCTCGGCGGCGAGCTCGGCCCCCGGCTGCATGCAGTCCTCGAACGAGGGCGGGCGGCCCTGCTGAGGGTCCGGGATCAGCTTGGCGAGGCGATCGCCGACGCCGTAGTCGTGGCCGAGCACGCGGGCGGCGTCGCGCGTGGCGGCGCGCGGGAACATGCGGCCGAAGGTGATGATCTGCGCCACGCGGTCGGCGCCGTACTTGTCGGTCACGTAGCGGATCACCCGATCGCGGCCGCGGACGGAGAAGTCGATGTCGATGTCCGGCATCGACACGCGCTCGGCGTTGAGGAAGCGCTCGAACAGCAGGTCGTAGCGGAGCGGGTCGACGTCCGTGATCTCCAGGCAGTAGGAGATGATCGAGCCGGCCGCCGAGCCGCGGCCCGGGCCGACCGCGATCCCGTTCGCCTTCGCGTAGGCGACGAAGTCCCAGACGATCAGGAAGTAGGCGTTGAAGCCCATGCTGCCGATGACGCCGAGCTCCATGTCCGCGCGCTCGCGGGCGGCGGCAGGGATCGGGTCGCCGTAGCGCTTGCGCAGCCCCTCGTCGACGAGCGTGCGGAGGTACTGCTCCTCAGATTCGCCGTTCGGCGTCTCGAAGCGCGGGATCAGCTGCTGCTTGAGCGCGATCGTGGTGTCGCAGCGCTCGGCGATCTCGAGCGTCGAGGCGAGCGCCTCCGGCATGTCCTGGAAGGACGCCGCCATCTCCTCCGAGCTCTTCAAGTAGAACTCGTTGGTGTCGAAGGACATCTTCGGCTGCGCCAGCGTCGACTTGGTCTGCACGCACAGCAGCGCGGCGTGGTGCTGGTAGTCCTCCTTGCGCAGGTAGTGCACGTCGGCGGTGGCGACGAGCGGACGGCCCATCTCCTGCGCGAACTTCGCGATCGCCTCGTTGACCTGGTCCTGCTCGGCGATCCCGTTGCGCTGGACCTCGAAGTAGACGTCCTCGGGGCCGAAGACCTGGACGAGGTCGTCGAGATGGGCGCGCGCCTGCGGCAGCCGGCCCTCGGCGATGCGGCGGCTGGAGCGGGAGGCGAGGCAGCCGGTGAGTGCGATGACGCCGTCGGCGTGGCGGGCGAGGCAGTCGAGGTCGACGCCGGGCTTGCCGCGGTACAGGCCCTCGAGGAAGCCGGCGCTCGAGAGCTTGACGAGGTTGCGAAAGCCCTCGTCGGAGGCGGCGAGGAGCGTCAGGTGGTTGCGCTCGATCTTGCCCTCGCGCACCGTGCGGTCGTCGACGAAGTACGCCTCGAGGCCGAGGATCGGCTTGACGCCGTGCTCCTTGCAGGCCTTGTAGAGCTCGACCGAGCCGTTCATGACCCCGTGGTCGGTGAGCCCGATCGCCGGCTGGCCGAAGGCGGCCGCGCGGGCAGCGAGCGCGTCGATCTTCGCGGCGCCGTCGAGCAGCGAATACTCGGAGTGGACGTGCAGGTGCGCGGCGGCTGGAGTGCTCACAGGGGCCGCCACCATATGGGCCCGATCGGACGGCGCGGCGGCCTTGCCCGCACCGTGGGCGGAATGCCGATCACAGACCCTGGGCGCAGTCGAGCCAGCCCTTGAGGAGGGCGACGGCGGCGCGGTCGCCGCGGATCCACGGGCGCTGCCCGGCCGGGACGGGCTCGGCGCGCAGGAGATGCCCGAACGCCTCGCGCGTCAACGTGACCGTGGCGTCGGCTCCGCCCTCGGGCGCGGTGCTCTCCACGGTTGTCCCGCCGCCCCTGCCGACGGTCACGTACCAGGTCTCCGGCGGGTCGCCGGCGATCTGCTGCGCGACCGTGAACGAATGGTCGCGAGCCCACGCCGCCTGGATCACGTAGGGGAACGTGCGGAAGACGAGCGCCGGCTCGAGACGCGCGCCGGCCCGCGCGGCCTCGGCGAGCGACAGGCCCGCGCCCGGGACCGCCCTGAGCGGCTTGACCCGGCGCTTGCGGCCGGACACGCGGGCCGCGCCGCGGAATCGGCCGATCCGGTGCGGGACGCCGGCGATCAGCTCGGCGAGCGTGAGCGCGTCGGCGGCGAGATGGAACTCGGCCTCGCGGCGCCCGCGCGGTGCGTCGAGGTGCTTCACGTACGCGCGGCCGCCGGCGACGGTCACGGCGTAGGTCCCGACCTCGGCGATCGTGAGGTCGTAGTCGACGGGCCCCTGGAAGAGCGCCGCCTGGACCGGCAGCAGCCCGGCGATGATCCGCCCCGCGGCCTCCGGGTCGTCGTGCGCGAGCTTGACCAGCGCGCCGCGCAGCCACGGGTACTGGCGCTGCGAGCGGCCGGTCGCGTGCTCGCGAGGGGGCGGGCTCGAGGCGGAGACGATCTCCCGCCGCGCGCGCTCGGGCGGAACTGCGGCGGGGACGGGCTCGGCCGGAGCGGCCTCGGGGGCGATCCCGTTGGCGGGCCGCTCGCGGAGGGCGGACGCGGCGGCGTCGAGGTCGGCGACGACGCGGTCGGACTCCGCGGCTGGGGCGTGGACGGCGGCGGCGGCCGCCTCGGCCTGCTCGCGGCCGCGGCGCTGGAACTCGACCTCGTCGGCCAGGCCGGCGGCGCGACGGTCGAGCTCGGCGACGCGCTCGAGCAGGCCGCCGCCGGCCGGCGCTCCGGCCTCGGTCAGTCGCGCCTGGGCGGCCTCGAGCTCCGCGCGCAGCGTCGCGAGCGCGGACTGGTCCGCCTCGCGGGCCGCGCGCTCGGCATTGAGGTCCGCGCGCAGGGCGGCGAGCACAGAGCGATCGGCTTCGCGCGCCGCCTGCATCTCGGCGCGCAGCTCGGCGGATGGATCGCGCTCGACCTCGGCACGCAGCGCGTCGAGCTCCGCCCGCAGCGTCTCCCGCGCCGCCCGCTCCGCCGCCAGATCGTCGCGCAGTGCCGCGAGCGCCGACTGATCGCGCTCCCGCTCCGCCCGCTCCGCCGCCAAGGCCACCCGATCGATCTCGCGCCCCGCCCGCTCCGCCGTCAGGTCGTCGCGCAGCGCCGCCAGCGCTGACTGGTCGGCGTGGCGCGCCGCGCGCTCGCGGCTGAGCTCGTCCACGAGCTCCGGATCGGGGCCGGCCGCGCGCAGCGCGTCGAGCTCCCGGCGCTCGGCTGCCCGCGCCGCCCGCTCCGCGTTGAGCTCCAGGTGGAGCGAGGCGAGGGCGTCGGTCTCGGCGTCGAGGGCGTCGCTGAGGACGCTGCGCGCGGCACGCTCGCGCTCGAGTTCGTCCTCGAGCTCGACGAGCCGCGCGCGCACCTGCTCGAGCTCCGCGCGCGCGCCGGACAACTCCGTCTTGTGCTCGGCAAGCTCGGCGCGAACCCGCTCCAGCTCCGCCTCACGCTCGGCCAGCTCGCCCCGCGCCTGCTCCAGAGCCCCCTCGGCCTCGGTGGCGCGGCCCTCCCACGCTGCGCCGGCAGCGTCGAGCCGGCGGGCGAAGTCGCGCCGGGCCTCGTCGAGATCCGTCGCGGCCGCGACCGCCTGCTCGCGGGCGCGCCGCGCCTCCGCGGCCAGCTCATGCGCCCGCTGCCGCTCAGCTTCGAGCGCCGCGACCTGCTCGGCGCGCTCGCCGCGCAACGGCGCGGTCGACACCTCGCGCGCCTCGAGCACGCGCAGATGCACGGCGTCACTCGTGCGCGCGACCTCTGCCGCACGCATCGTCAGCCGCCACGCGCGCGCCTGGCGCCGCGCGGCGGCCGCAGCGGCCAGCGCGTCCGACAGCGCGCGCTGCTGATGCTCGTCGCGCGGGGCGTGCTGCTCGAGCGCCGCCGCCTGCTCGGCCAGCGCGTCGCGCTCGGCCGCCAGGGCCTCGACGCGCTGCTCGAGCTCCGTGCCCCGCCGCTCCAGGGCGTCGAGCGCCCGCAGCGCCTCCGAGGCCACGCGCGCCTGCGCCTGCTCGGCCGCCTCGGCGCGCCGGGCGCGGCGCTCGGCCAGCACCGCGCGATCGATCACCTCCCCGCCCGGCTCGGGTTCGCTCGGCTCCGCCTCGATCACGCTCAGCCGGGCCGTGCGTTCGTCGAGCCCCGCCGGCGTCGGCAGCGCCGACCGCTCGCCGCTCGCCCACTCGAGCCACAGATCGTCGCGCGCGACCGCCTCCGGGACGAGGTACGCGCCGCGCCACACCGAGCCGTTGGCGCGCCCGCTCGGAGCGTCGGGAAGCGAGTCCGAGCGCGACACGACGCCGCCGACCCGCGCGCACAGCACCGGCAGCCCGAGCGGGTGGGCCCCGGCCGGCGACCAGCGCCCGCGCACGCGCAGCAGGCCCGTGTCAGCCCCGGACGGCAGCCACTCGACCGCCTCGAGCGTGAGGCCGTCGAGAATCGAGGCGGGCGTGGATTCCGTCACCGCGGCCGATGGTCCCAGACGCATCGGCGGTCAAACCGAACGTCAAAGGCGCCTACCCAGCCGCCTTTGACGTTCGCGCCAACCGGCGCGCCCGCATCCCGCCACCCACGTCGAATTGCGCTATTCGGAGTCGCGCTTGGCCAGCACGAGGCCGACCGCGAGCCCGATCAACACGACCGCGCCCGCGAGCAGCGGGGCGGGCACGTAGGTCGGCCCGTTCTTGCGACGCAGGAAGGCCTTGCCGCCCTTCCAGACCAGCATGCCGAGAAGCTTGTAGAGCATGCCGCGGAGACTACCCGGCGTCGTGCTCGCGGACACGTTGGGCCATGCGCGACTGCAGCGTCCAGATCTCGATGAAGCCCGGCGAGGCCTGCTGGGAGAACAGACCGCCCGACTCCGCGAAGGTCGCGAGCTGCGCGTCGTAGACCGCGTTCGGGCTCTCGCGCGTGACCACGCGCGCCACGCCCTTGAACAGCTTCAGCCCGATCGTCCCCGTCACCCGCTCGTTGACGTGCTCGATGTAGGCCTCGATGTCGGTGCGCAGCGGCTCCCACCACAGCCCCGCATACACCAGATACGCCCACTGCTGGTCGAGCCGCGGCTTGAACTGGTTCTGGTGAATGGTGCCCACCAGCCGCTCGAGCTCGCGGTGCGCGGGCAGGAGAAGAGCCGCCGCCGGGACCTCATAGATGTCGCGGACCTTCAACCCCACGATCCGGTCCTCGATGTGGTCGACGATGCCGATCCCGTGCCGGCAGCCGAGCTCGGCGGCGCGGTCGATCAGCTCGGCGAGCGCCATCGGCTCGCCGTCGATCGCCACCGGCACCCCGCGCTCGAAGGAGATCTCGACCACCTGCGGCTCGTCGGGGGCGAGCTCGGGGCGCGTAACGAGCTGGAAGACGTCGTCGTCGGGAGCGTGGGAGAGGTCCTCGATCCACTTGCCCTCCGACGAGCGCCCCCAGAGGTTGTCGTCGATCGAGTACGGCGCCGACTCCGTGCCGCCCTTGACCGGGATCCCGTGCTTGCGGGCATACGCGATCTCCTCGTCGCGCCCCATCTGCCACGAGCGCACGGGCGCGATCACCTTGAGCTCGGGCGCGAGCGTGGCGACCGTGCCCTCGATCCGCACCTGGTCGTTGCCCTTGCCGGTGCAGCCGTGGGCGATCGTGTCGCAGCCCGACCGGCGCGCGTACTCGACGGCGAGCTTGGCGATCAGCGGGCGCCCGAGGGCGGTGAAGAGCGGGTAGCCGTCGCCGTAGTTCGCGTTCGCACGGATCGCGGGCAGCACGTACTCCTGGGCGAACTCGTCGCGCGCGTCGACGACGTGAGCCTCGATCGCGCCGAGCCGCAGCGCCTTGCCCTTGACGACCTCGTAGTCCTCGCCGGGCTGGCCGAGGTTGACGGTCAGGGCGACCACCTCGGCCTCGTACTCGTCCTGGATCCACTTGAGCATCACGCTCGTGTCGAGGCCACCCGAGTAGAGCAGCAGCACGCGCCCGACCTCGCCGGGGTGGGCGAGGTAGCTGGCGGCGCGCACGGCCTCGGGATCGGCGACCCGGTGGACCTCGGTGCGGATCGGCTCTCGCGGCTCGTCGGTCATGAGGCGCGACAGCCTACGGCCTTCGTGGTCTAGCCTCCGGCCTCGTGAGCGGCCCGCTGCTTACCGGGGTGCATGAGCTGGGAGGCGAGCCCGCCGTCTCCGTCGGCGGCCGCGGCCTCTCCTACGGCGAGCTGCGCGAGGCGGCCGCCGCGCTGGCGACGCAGTTCGACGGCGCGGAGCGCGTCGCGGTGTGGGCGGAGTCGACGCTCGAGACCTGTGTCGCGGCGGTGGCGGCGCTCGCCACCGGCGTGCCGCTCGTGCCCGTCAACCCGAAGCTCGGGCGCAGCGAGCTCGAGCACGTGCTGACCGACTCCGCGCCCGACGTGATCGTCGGCGCCCCTGACGACCTCCCCGACGCTCCGCGCGCGCTCGCCGTCGACGTCAACGCCCGCGGCGCCGAGCTGCCCGCCACCGACGCCGGCGACGAGGACCCGGCGCTGATCATCTACACGAGCGGGACCACCGGCAAGCCCAAGGGCGCGATCCTGCCGCGGCGGGCGGTCGCCTCCAACCTCGACGGCCTCGCCGACGCCTGGGAGTGGACCGCCGAGGACGTCCTCACCCACGGGCTGCCACTCTTCCACGTCCACGGGCTCGTGCTCGGGCTCCTCGGTCCCCTGCGCCGCGGCGGCGAGCTGCGCCACCTCGGCCGCTTCGAGCCTGCGGCGGCGGCGAAGGCACTGCAGGACGGCGCGACGATGCTGTTCGGCGTCCCGACCATGTACCACCGGCTCGGCCGCGAGGCCGAGGAGAACTCCGGCATCGTCGACGGCCTCAAGCGCGCGCGGCTGCTCGTCTCGGGCTCCGCTCCCCTGCCCGCGCCGGAGTTCAACCGCATCGAGCGGCTGACCGGCAACCAGATCGTCGAGCGCTACGGGCTCACCGAGACGCTGATGAACACCGCCGTGCGCGCCGACTCACAGCCGCGCGCGGGCTACGTCGGCGTCCCCGTCCCCGGCGTCGAGGTGCGCCTTCACGACGACGACGGCGAGCCCATCGAGGCGACCGACGACGAGACGATCGGCGAGGTCGCCGTGCGCGGCCCCAACCTCTTCGCCGGCTACCTCAACCGCCCCGACGCCACCGATGAGGCCATGCGCGACGGCTGGTTCTTCACGGGCGACCTCGCCACCGTCGCCGAGGACGGCTACTGGCGCATCGTCGGCCGCCGCTCGACCGACCTGATCAAGACCGGCGGCTACAAGGTCGGCGCCGGCGAGATCGAGGTCGCGTTGCTCGAGCACCCAGGCGTCCTCGAGGCGGCGGTCACGGGCGAGGAGGACCCCGACCTCGGCGAGAAGATCATCGCCTGGGTCGTGCCCGACGGTGACGCCCCGGCCGCGAAGGACCTGATCGACCACGTCGCCGGCGAGCTCGCGCCCCACAAGCGCCCGCGCGAGATCCGCTTCCTCGACGAGCTGCCCCGCAACGCGATGGGCAAGGTCGTCAAGCAACGGCTGAACGACTGACCGCGTCCATCGTCCGCATGATCGCGACGGTCTCGTCGAGCGGCATGAGCGGGCTCTCGAGCAGCCCCTCGCCGAGGCAGCGCGCGACCTCGTCGGCCTCATGGCGCAGCCCGCCCTCGGCGGGCGGGTCGAACATCCGCTGCCACTCGCCCTCGCGCGGGATCAGCGTGAACGCGTTCGGCTGGTAGAAGGCGCCGTCGATCTCGATCCGGCCCTCCGTGCCGATGATCGCGGCGCGCGTCGGGCCCACCGCTCGCAACGTGCAGCTGAGGACTGCGTGCGCGCCGTTCGCATGGCCGAGCAGGATCGAGGTCTGTGCGTCGACGCCGGTGAAGGCCGGGTCGGCGATCGCCAGCACCCGGTCCGGCTCGCCCAGCACCATCGAGGCGAACGACACCGGGTAGATCCCGAGGTCGAGCAGCGCCCCGCCGCCGAGCTCGGGCGCGAACAGGCGGTGCGACCGATCCTCCGCAAACCACTGGCTGTGGTCCGCATGGACCGTCGCGATCTCGCCCAGCACGCCGTCGGCGAGCAGCGCCCGGACCTCGCGCATGTGCGGCAGGAAGCGCGCCCACATCGCCTCCATCAGGAACAGCCCGCGCGCACGCGCCTCCGCGACGAGCTCCTCGGCCTCGGCGGCGTTCATCGTGAACGGCTTCTCGACCAGCACGTGCTTGCCCGCTCGCAGCGCGAGCAGGGCGTCCTCGTGGTGCATCGGGTGCGGCGTCCCGACGTAGACCGCGTCGACCTGCGGGTCCTCGACCAGCGCCTCGTACGAGTCGTGGCGGTTGGGGATGCCGAAGCGCTCACCGAACTCCTCGGCGGTCGCGGCGCGCCGCGAGCCGACCGCGAAGGCGGCCCCCGAGTCGGTGTGCGCGAGATCGGCGGCGAACGTGGACGAGATCAATCCCGTCCCGATCAGGCCCCACCGGATCACGTCGCCGCCTTCACGAGCTCGACAGGATGCCAGGCCCGCTGCCGCACGCCGTGCCCGATCTGCTGGCGGCACGACACTCCGGTCGCGGCGATCAGGGTGCCGGCCGCCGCCTCCCGCAACGCCGGGAACAGCCGTGACTCTCCGATCTGCATCGAGAGGTCGTAGTGCTCGGCCTCGAAGCCGAACGAACCCGCCATCCCGCAGCAGCCCGCGTCGAGCTCGGTGACCCGCGCGCCCGGGATGCGCTCGAGCAGGGCTACCGTGGCGGCGGTGCCCGCGAGCGCCTTCTGGTGGCAGTGTCCGTGGAACAGGATCGGGCGGCCGCTCACCGGCGATCCGGCGTCGAGCACGAGCCCGCCGTCGTCGATCGCCTCGACGAGCAGCTCCTCGACCAGCCGCGTCTGATCCGCGACGACCTGCGCGCGCGGGTCGTCCGGGAGCAGGCTCACGTGCTCCTCGCGCAGCGTCAGCAGGCACGACGGCTCGCAGCCGACGATCGGCACGCCGCGCTCGGCCTCGGGCGCGAGCCGCTCCACCATCGCCTCGGCCATGCCGCGCGCCTGGTCGAGCAGGCCCTTGGAGATGCTCGAGCGCCCGCAGCAGCCCGCGCTCTCGAGCCGGACGCGCCAGCCGGCGGCCTCGAGCAGCTCAATCGCTGCGCGCCCGATCGCCGGCTCGGTGAAGGTCGTGAACGAATCGGCGAGGAAGACGACGTCACCACGCGACCCGTGTGCGGGCCGCGAGCGCTTGCGATCCCAGCGCACGAGCGTCTCGCGGGCGAAGCGCGGCAGCGGGCGCCGGCGGTCGATGCCGGCCGTGCGCTCGAGCAGGGCGCGCAGCGCCGGCATCCGGCCGGGCAGGTTCGAGACCGGCGCGGCGGCGGCGCCGAGCCGGTTGAGCGGCCGGATCGCGCCGAACAGCCGCGAGCGCAGCGGCACGCCGTGCTCGGCCTGGTAGTGAGCGAGGAACTCGGACTTCATCGTCGCCATGTCGACGCTCAGGGGGCACTCGCTCTTGCACGCCTTGCACTCCAGGCAGAGGTCGAGGATCTCGTGCAATCGCTCGTCGCCCATCGCGGCCCGCGGGTCGGGCGAGGAGAGCGCCTTGACGAGCGCATTCGCGCGCCCGCGGGTGGCGTGCTCCTCCTCGCGCGTGGCCATGTAGGACGGGCACATCACGCCGGAGCCCGACTTGCGGCAGGCGCCGATGCGCTGGCAGCGGTCGGCGGCGCCGCGCATCCCGCCGTGCTCGGCGAAGGAGAAGTGGGTCTCGAACGGCGCGGCGGGCGGCAGCGCGGGGTCGCGGAGGTTCGTGGTCAGCGGGGCGGCGTCGACCATCACGCCGGGGTTGAAGCGCCCGTCCGGGTCGAACAGCGCCTTCACCTTCCGCATCGCCGCGTAGAGGTCATCGCCGAACACGCGCGGGTTGAACGGGCTGCGTACGCGCCCGTCGCCGTGCTCGCTCGAGTTGACGCCGTCGAAATCCGCCACCAGCTGGGAGATCTCGTCCGCGACGGCGGCCATCGTCTCGACACCCCCCGGCGCGGTGAGGTCCACGAAGGGCCGGATGTGCAGGCAGCCGACGGAGCAGTGGCCGTAGAAGCCGGCCTGCAGCTCGTGCCGGTCGAGGATCGCGCGGAACGCCTTGACGTACTCCCTCAGCCGCTCCGGCGCGACCGCGGTGTCCTCGACGAACGCGGCGGGCCGGCGGGCGCCCTGGCTCGACGCCATCAGCAGGCCGAGGCCGGCCTTGCGGACCTTGGTCAGCGCGTCCTGCTCGGCCGCCGACTCCGCGCGCAGGAAGTGGTAGCCGTGGCCGTGCTCGCGCCAGGCGGCCTGGAGGCGGTCGAGCTGCGCGCCGGCCTCCTCGGGCGTGTCGGCGAAGAACGTCACGAACAGCAGCGCGGCGGGCCTGCCCTCGATCGTCGAGGCCATCCGGGCGTACTCGAGCTTGGAGCGCGACAGCTCGAGGATCGTCGCGTCGATCATCTCGACCGCGGCCGGCTCGAGCGCGAGCGCGTCCTCCGTCGCCGCGATCGCGGCGTCGACCGAGTCGAAGTGCCCGACCGCGAACATCTTCGCCTTCGGCAGTTCGATCAGCCCGACCGTCGCCTCGGTGATCGCCACGAGCGTGCCCTCCGAGCCGGTCACGAAGCGCGCGAGGTCGAACGCGCGCGCCAGGCGGTCGAGCCGGTAGCCGCCGGACTGGCGCCAGTGGCGCGGGTAGTCCTCGGCGATCGCGCGGGCGTGCTCGCGCAGGATCTCCGGCAGCCCGCGGTAGATCGCGCCCTCGAGCGTAGGCGCCTGCGCGCGGCGCGCCCGCTCGGCGTCGTCGACCGGGCCGAGCCGCGCGGTCGAGCCGTCGGCGAGCACGACCTCGAGTTCGTGCACGTGGTCGATCGTGGTGCCGTAGACGATCGAGTGGCTGCCGGAGGAGTTGTTGGCGATCATGCCGCCGAGCGTCGCCCGGTTGGAGGTCGAGGTGTCGGGGCCGAACCCCAGTCCGTGAGGCGCGGCGGCGCGGTTGAGGTCCTCCTGCACCACGCCCGGGCCGACGCGCATTCGCCGCGCCGCGAGGTCGACCTCGCCGATCGCGTCCATGTGGCGCGAGGTGTCGAGGACGAGGTCCTGGCCGGCCGCCTGGCCGGCGAGGCTCGTGCCCGCGCCGCGCATGACGACCGGGACCTCGAAGCGCGCGGCGACCTGGACGGCTGCGGCGACGTCGGCGGCGTCACGCGGGAAAGCGACGACCAGCGGCGCGCTCGAGTAGAGGCTCGCATCGCTTGCGAACAGGTGGCGCGTGTACGCGTCCGCGCGCACGCCTCCGCGCAGCTCGCGTCCGAGCTGGGCGGCGAGCTCCCGCGCCGGTGCGTCGATCTGGGTGTCTTCGCGCAACGGGATGTCTATCCCTACCCTGCCAAACGATGAGCCATCGCACCGCGCTCGAGGACGTCCGCGTCCTCGAGCTCACACAGGTGATGGCGGGCCCGTTCTGCGGCCAGGTGCTCGCGGACATGGGCGCCGACGTGGTCAAGGTCGAGCCGCCGGGCGGCGATTCGACGCGCCGCTCACTCGGCTTCCGCATGGGCGGCGAGGACACGGCGGCGTTCCTCGCCGTCAACCGCAACAAGCGCTCGCTGACGCTCGACCTCGAGGACGACGCGCACCGCGCGGCGTTCCACCGCCTCGCCCGCGACGCCGACGTCGTGCTCGAGAACAACCGGCCCGGCGTCGCGGCGCGGCTCGGGGTCGACTACGAGACGCTGAGCGAGCTCAACCCGCGGCTCGTCTACGCCTCGATCTCGGGCTTCGGCCAGATGGGGCCCTACCCAGGCGCGCGAGGTGGAGGTCACGGTCGAGCACCCGGTCGAGGGGACGATCCGCGCGCTCGGGATCCCCGTGAAGCTGTCCGACACCCCCGGCGCGATCCGCCGCCCGGCGCCGCTGCTGGGCCAGCACTCGGAGGAGATCCTGCGCGAGGCGGGCTTCGCCGACGACGAGATCGGCGTGCTGACGTGAGCCAGGTGGAGGTCGAGCGCCGCGGGCCCGCCGCATGGCTGACCTTCAACCGGCCCGAGGCCCACAACGCGATGACGTTCGCGATGTACGAGTCGCTCTCTAAGGCGTGCGAGACGGTCGACGCCGACGAGGACGTCCGCGTGCTCGTCCCGCGCGGCGCGGGCGAGAAGGCGTTCGTGGCCGGGACGGACATCCGCCAGTTCGCCGACTTCGACGAGTCGGGCGAGGACGCGCTCGCCTACGAGGCGACGATCGACCGCATCGTCGGGCGGCTCGAGACGGTGGGCAAGCCGACCGTGGCGCTCGTCGACGGCTTCGCGATGGGCAGCGGGCTCGCGCTGTCGGCGGCCTGCGACCTGCGCGTCTGCACGCCGGCCGCGACGTTCGGGCTCCCGATCGCGCGCACGGTCGGCAACTGCCTCTCGATGGAGAACTACGCGCGCCTCGCGGCGCTGCTCGGGCCGGCGCGGCTGAAGGACATCGTCTTCACGGCGCGCTCGATCGGGGCCGAGGAGGCGCTCGCGATCGGCCTCGCGACCGAGGTCGTCGAGGCCGACCGGGCCGAGGCCCGCGTCGAGGAGCTGTGCGAGCTGCTCGGCTCCCACGCGCCCGTCACGCTGCGTGTGACGAAGGAGGCTCTGCGGCGGATCCGCACGGCGACCACGCCCGACGGCGACGACCTCGTGCGCGAGGCCTACGGAAGCGAGGGCTTCCGCCGCAACGTGGCAGCGTTCCTGGCGCGCTCCGCCGAGAGGAAGTGAGAGGTACACAATCCGGTCCGACATGGAGCACCATGGCAGCACCCCAGCCGAACTGGCTGCGCGCCTCGTGGCCGAGCGCAGCGGCCTGCCGTTCCTGTCGTATCGCGATGCGGAGGGCGCCCAGCAGCTGCTCGAGCTCGACCCGGCCCACGACCGGGTCACGATCGGCCGCCGCGCCGAGGCCGACATCGCGCTCGACTGGGACGAGGAGGTCTCGCGCCTGCACGCGGTGCTCGAGCGCGTGGCGGGCGAGTGGACCGTCGTCGACGACGGGCTGTCCCAGAACGGGACCTTCGTCGGCACCGACCGCATCACGGGCCGGCGGCGGCTCATGGACGGTGAGGAGCTGCGCTGCGGGAAGACCCGCATCGGCTTCCACAACCCGCGGCGGGGCGATTCGCGCCCGACGGCGACCTCGTCCGAGCTCCCGGCCGTCGCCCGCCTCTCCGACGCGCAGCGGCGCGTGCTGGTCGCGCTCTGCCGCCCCTACGGGAGCGGCGACGGCTTCGCGGTGCCCGCGACCAACCAGCAGGTCGCCGACGAGCTGTTCCTGAGCGTCGACGCGGTCAAGAGCCACCTGCGCGTCCTGTTCGAGAAGTTCGGGATCGGCGACGTGCCGCAGAACCGCAAGCGCGCGCTGCTCGTCGAGCGCGCGCTGACGACCGGCATGGTGAGCGAGCGCGACCTGCGCGCGCCCGCGACCTAGCTCAACAGCATCCGCAGCCGCCCGAGCGCGTCGGCGATCTCGGCGTCGCTGACCACCAGCGGCGGCAGGAAGCGCAGCGTGCGCGGGCCCGTGGCGTTGAGCACGAGCCGCTGCTCGGTGAGCGCCCGCCGGACCAGCGCGGGCGCGTCGACCTCGAGCTCGGCCGCCACCATCAGCCCCGCGGCGCGGACCTCGGTGACACCGGGCAGCTCGCCCACACCCTCCGCGAGCAGCGTGCCGCGGTCGCGCACGGCCTCGAGGAAGGCGGGGTCGTCGATGACGTCGAGCGCGGCGTTGGCGGCCGCGCTCACGAGCGGGTTGCCGGCGAAGGTCGAGCCGTGGTCGCCCGGGGCGAACACCTCGGCGTACTGGGGCGTGGTGACGAGCGCGCCGATCGGCAGCCCGCCGCCGAGGCCCTTGGCCAGCGTCATCACATCCGGCACGATCCCGTAGCGCTCGTAGGCGAACAGCGTGCCGGTGCGGCCCATCCCGGTCTGGACCTCGTCGAGGATCAGCAGCGCGCCGTGCTCGTCGCAGGCGGCGCGGATCGCGCGCACGAGCTCGACCGGCAGCGGGTGGACGCCAGACTCGCCCTGGACCAGCTCCATGACGACGGCAGCAGTCTCCGGCCCAACCGCCGCGGGCGCCGCGTCGGGCAGCACCGCGTCAAAGCCGGGCACGAGCGGGGCGAACGGCTCCTGCTTGGTCTCCTGCGGCGTCGCCGACAGCGCGCCGAACGTGCGGCCGTGAAAGCCCCCGTGGAGCACGACGAAGCGCCCGCCGCGGCGGCGCTTGCGCGCGAGCTTGAGCGCCGCCTCGTTGGCCTCGGCGCCGGAGTTGGCGAAGAACACCTTGCCGCCGAGCGAGCGCGCCGCCAGCCGTTCCGCCAGGCGCACCATCGGCGCCGTGTAGAAGAGGTTCGAGACGTGCAGCAGCCGCGCGGCCTGCTCCTGGACCGCGGCGACCACCTGCGGGTGGCAGTGACCGGTGTTGCAGACGGCGATCCCGCTCAGGAAGTCGAGGTACTCGTTGCCCTCGGCGTCCCACAGGCGCACGCCCTCGCCCCGCTCGAACTCGACGTCGTAGCGCGCGTAGTTGGGGATCAGCGCGCCGGTCACCGCGCCGGCCGGACCTTGGTGCCGATGCCGGCGTCGGTGAACAGCTCGAGCAGCAGCGAGTGCGGCACGCGGCCGTCGACGATGTGGGCGAACGTCACGCCGCCGTGGATCGCGTCCAGGCAGGCACGGAGCTTCGGGCGCATGCCGCCCGCGACGCCCGGCATCGCGGCCTCGACCTCGTCGGCGGTGGTCTCCGAGATCACCGAGTCGGGATCCGCGGGGTCGCGCAGCCAGCCCGCCACGTCGGTGAGGAAGATCACCTTGTAGGCGCCGAGGGCGCGGGCCACGGCGCCCGCGGCCTCGTCGGCGTTGACGTTGTGCGAGGCGCCGGCGCGATCGGCGCCGACGGAGGCGATGACGGGGATGTAGTCCTCGGCGATGTGCTCGATCACGCCGACGTCGACGCGTTCGATCTTGCCCACATAACCGATGTCCTCGCCCTCCGGGCCGCCCATCGTGGTCACGCGGAAGAGCAGCCCGTCGTCGCCGCACAGGCCGACCGCCGGCTGCCCGTGGCGGTTGATGCGCAGGACGATGTCCTTGTTCACCTTCCCGACCAGCACCATCTTCGCGATCTCGACCGTGCTCGCGTCGGACACGCGCAGGCCGCCGACGAACTCCACCGGCATGTTCAGCCGCTCCATATAGGCGGTGATGTCCGGGCCGCCGCCGTGGACGACGATCGGGTTCAGCCCGACGTACTTGAGCAGCACGACGTCGCGGGCGAACTCCTCGCGCAGCTCCGGGTCGCTCATCGCCGCCCCGCCGTACTTGATCACGACCGTCTTGCCGTGGAACTCGCGGATGTAGGGAAGCGCCTCGAGGAGCGTGTCGATTCTGGCGTTCACGTCGTGTAGTCCGCGTTGATCGTCACGTACTCGTGCGAGAGGTCGGAGAAGAAGACCTCGGTCTCGGCGCCGTCGCCCGGCAGCCCGACCGTGTACTCGACCTCCTCGCCGGAGACCGCCTGCTCGAGCGCCGGGAGGTCGAACGGGACGGCGGCGCCTTGTGAGCAGACCTGGACGTTCTCGATCCAGATGTCGAGCGGCAGCGGCGCCGTGCCGGGCAGCGCGGCCCCGACGGCCTGGGCGATGCGGCCCCAGTTGGGGTCGCCTCCGTGGAGCGCCGTCTTGACGAGCGGCGAGTTGGCAACGGCGCGGGCGGCGGAGTCGACGGTCGGCTCGTGGCCGCCGTTGACCACGACGCGCCCGACGCGCCGGGCGCCCTCGCCGTCGCGCACGATCAGCAGCGCGAGGCGGCGCAGCACCGCGTCGAGCGCCTCGCCGAAGCGCAGCTCGTCCTCGGACTCGGGCGCGACGCGCACGCCGCTCGCCCCGCTCGCCATCAGGATCGCGGTGTCGTTGGTCGAGAGCTGGCCGTCGACCGAGATGCGGTCGAAGGAGCGCTTCACGCACACTCCGAGCAGCAGGTCGGCCGTCTCGGGCTCGAGCGCGGCGTCGGTCTGGACGAAGCACAGCATCGTGGCGAAGGCGGGCGAGATCATCCCGGCGCCCTTCGCCTGCGCGGTCAGGCGGACGCTGCCGCTCGGCAACGTGACGTCGAGCGCGACGCGCTTGGGGAACAGGTCGGTGGTGCGGATCGCCTCGCCGAAGGCCTCCGCGCCGTCGGGGGAGAGCTCGCCACGGGCGGCGAGGATGCCCTTGGTGATCGGGTCGGCGGGCAGCGGCACACCGATCACGCCGGTCGAGGCGACCGCGACGCGCTCCGGGTCGACGCCGACCGCCATGGCCGCGCCGCCCTGCATCTTGGCGGCGTCGTCGATCCCGCGCCGCCCGGTGGCCGCGTTGGCGTTGCCGGAGTTGGCCACCACGGCGCGCAGGCCGTCGAGCCGGCAGCGCTCCTGGCAGAGCACCACGGGCGCGGCGAGCACGCCCGAGCGGGTGAAGCGCGCGGCGCTCACCGTGCCGGGCGCGTCGGAGACGAGCAGGCCGAGGTCGGTGCCGCCGCTCGGCTTCAGCCCGCAGGCGACGCCGGCCGCGCGGAAGCCCTGCGGCAGCCCGCCGCCGGCCTCGGCGACGTGGTCGGGGAGCGTGACCCAGCGGCTCACTGCAGCCCCTCCCCCTCGTCGCGCCCGAACATCAGGTTGAGGTTCTGCACGGCCTGCGACGCCGCGCCCTTCCACAGGTTGTCGATCGCCGCGAACGCGAGCACCCTCCCCGTACGGACGTCGAGGTGCACGGACAGGCGGCAGTAGTTCGTGTCGCGGACCTCGAGCACGCCCGGCGGGCCGAGCGCCACCTCGACCCAGCGCTCGTCCTCATATGCCTCGCGATAGAGGTCGGAGAGCTCGGCGTCCGAGAGATCGCGCGACGTCGTGACGTAGCTCGAGACGAGCTCGCCCTGGGCCAGCGGGACGAGGTGCGGCGTGAAGGTGATCGGCAGCGCCGCCCCCAGGACCGCGAGCTCCTGCTCGATCTCCGGTGTGTGGCGGTGGCGCTCGACCTTGTACGGCGTCATGTTCTCGTCGGCGGAGATGAAGTGGGTTGCCGGCGACGGCTCGCGGCCGGAGCCCGAGATGCCCGACTTGGCGTCGATCACGACGTCGGCGATCACCCCGGCGCGGGCCAGCGGGGCGAGCGCGAGCAGCGCGGCGGTCGGGTAGCAGCCCGGGTTGGCCACGAGGTCGGCGCCGGGAATTCCCTCGCGGTAGAGCTCGGGCAGCCCGTAGACCGCGTCGCCGAACAGCTCGGGCGCGCCGTGGGGCCCGTACCAGTCCTCGTAGACCGCCTGATCGCGCAGGCGGAAGTCGGCCGAGAGGTCGACCACGCGCACGCCGCGCTCGCGCAGCGCGGCGACGGCGGGCGCCGACACGCGATGCGGCCAGCACACGAGCGCCGCCTCGACGTCGCCCTGGACGTCTGGGTCGTAGTCCTCGAGCAGCAACGGCACGCGGGTGCGCGGGTGGACCGCCTCGAGCAGCGCGCCCGACTCCGAGCGCGCCGTCACGTGGCGCAGCTCGAAGTACGGATGCCGGTAGAGCAGGGTGGCGGCGATCGCGCCGGCGTAGCCGGACGCACCGAGGACGGCGACGTCAGCCACGCAGCCGCGCTCCGAGCCGTTCGGCCAGCGCGGCGACGATCTTCTGCCGGCGCTTGTCGGCCTCGTCGTCGGTCAGCGTGCGGTCGGGCGCACGGAACTCGAGCCGCAGGGCGAGCGAGGCGGAGCCCTCTCCCACCTGCGCGCCGCGGTAGACGTCGAAGACCTCGGCACGGCCCAGCAGCGCCCCGCCGGCCTCGCGCACGACGCCGACGACCTCGGCCGCCGAGACGCCGTCGGGCACGACGACCGCCATGTCCTGGCGGACGGACGGGAACGAGGTCAGGTCCTCGTAGTCGGGGACGACGTCCGCCGCGCGCGCGAGCACGCCGAAGTCGAGCTCGAAGCCCGCGGCCTGCTCGAGGTCCCAGCGCGCGGCGACGGCCGGATGCAGCTCGCCGAGCCAGCCCGCCGGCTCGCCCCCCGCCAGCACGCGCGCGCCACGGCCCGGGTGCAGGAACGGCTCGCGCGCCGGCTCGACCTCCCATGGCACCCGGATCGCGTCCATCAGCGCGCCGAGCACGCCCTTGGCGGCGAAGAAGTCCGCGCGCGGGGGCTCGGGATCGCGCCAGGTGGGCGGGCGCAGGGCACCGGTGAGGAGCGCGGCGAGGTGCTCGCGCTCGTCCGGAAGCCGATCGAGCCCCGGGATGCTGCCGTTGCCGGCCCCGGCTCCGTCGCGCCCGAGGTAGACGGCGCCGCGCTCCCACAGCCGCACGTCCTCGTGGCCGCGCGCTCGATTGCGCTGAAGGTTGTCGAGCAGCGAGCCGAGCAGGGTCGTGCGCAGGACGGACTGCTCTTCGGACATCGGGTTGGCGAGGCGCACGACACCGCGGCGCGGGTCGCCGTCGGGCAGACCGAGGCGCTGCACGAGCGACGGCGCCGCAAAACTCCAGCCCAGCATCTCGTAGAGCCCGGCGCCGACGAGGGCGTCCTCGGCGCGCCTGCGCAGGCGCTGATGGGGCTCGAGCCGGCCGCTGACGCCGCGGCGGGACGGCAGCGTCAGCGGCAGCCGCTCGAAGCCCCAGATGCGACCGACCTCCTCGACCAGATCGGCCTCGCGGGTGACGTCGTCGCGGCGCCAGTACGGGACGGTGACGTCGAGGCCGTCGCCGGCGTCGGCGGCGCCGAAGCCCAGCCGCGCGAGGATCTCGGACTGTTCGGCGCGCGGGATCGGCGCGCCGAGCAGCGCCTCGACACGCGCCTCCCGCAGCCGGATCGTCGCCGCGGCCGGCCCCGGACCGCCGATGTCGATCGTGCCGCCGACCAGCCGCGCGCCGCAGAGCTCGAGCATCAGCTTCGCCGCGAGCGCCTGCCCGTCGGCGCCCTGCTCGGGCTGGAGCTGCTTCTCGAAGCGGCCGGAGGCCTCCGTCCGCAGGCCGAGCCGGGTCGAGGTGCGCTGGATGTTCGGGCCGTTCCAGGTCGCCGCCTCCATCAGCACGCGCGAGGTCCCGTCGTTGACCTCGGAGCGGGCGCCGCCCATGATCCCGGCGATGCTCGTCGGGCCGCCCGCGTCCTCGATGACGCAGACGTCGGGATCGAGCGTGCGCTCGACGTCGTCGAGCGTCGTGATGGTCTCGCCGTCGCGCGCGCGCCGCACGATCAGCTGCCCGCCCTCGACCAGGTCGGCGTCGAAGGCGTGCATCGGCTGCCCGCAGCACAGCGTCACGAAGTTGGTGATGTCGACGACGTTCGAGATCGGCCGCTGGCCGGCCGCCATGAGGCGCGCCTTCAGCCAGAGAGGAGAGGGACCGAGCTTCACGTCCTCGTACAGCCGCGCGGTGAAGCGCGGGCACAGCTCGGCGTCGCGCACCTCGATGGAGAAGCCCGGGATCTCACCGTCCCGCGGCAGCGGGTCGTCGGACCATGGCGCGGGCGCGAGCGGCGCCCGCGTGGCCGCGTGGACCTCGCGTGCGACGCCGTAGATGCTCAGGCAGTCGGGACGGTTGGGGGTGATCTCCAGCTCGAAGACGTCTGTGGCGATCGGGAGCACGTCCTCGAGCGGCGTCCCGGGCAGCAGGTCGTCGTCGAGCACCATGATCCCGTCGTGGAGGGTGCCGATGGCGACCTCGTCCTCGGCGAGGATCATGCCGTCGGACCCCACGCCGCGCAGCTTGGCCTTCTTCAGCTTCACGCCGCCGGGCAGGACGGCGCCGGGCCGCGCGACGGCGACGGTCTGGCCCTCGGCCACGTTGGGCGCGCCGCAGACGATCTGGGCCGTGTCGCCCTCCCCCAGCGCGACCATGCAGACGGTCAGGCGGTCGGCGTCGGGATGACGCTCGGCCGACAGCACGCGGCCGACGACGAAGTTCTCGCGCGCGCCGACGCCGTGCGCGAACAGCCGCTCGACCTTCGTGCCGGTCATCGTGAGCCGCTCCTCGAGCGCCTTGACGTCGAGGCCGGGGTCGCAGTAGTCGTGGAGCCAGAGGGCGGGAAGCAGCATCAGCCGAACTGCTCCAGGAAGCGCAGGTCGTTCTCGTACAGCAGCCGCAGGTCCGGCACGCCGTACTTCAGCGCCGCGATCCGCTCGATGCCCATGCCCCAGGCGAAGCCCTGGTGGCGCTCGGGGTCGTAGCCGTACTCGCGCACGAACTCGAAGACGTTCGGATCGACCTCACCCGCGCCGAGCAGCTCGATCCAGCCCTCGCCCTTGCACAGCGGGCACCGGGAGCCGTCCCGCAGGAAGCCGCCGTCGCAGTTGAAGCAGTCGACGTCGAGCTCGATGCTGGGCTCGGTGAACGGGAAGAAGTGCGGCCGCATGCGGATCTGGCGGTCGTCGCCGAAGACGGCGCGGGCGAAGGCGGCGAGCGTGCCCTGGAGGTCGGCGAGCGTGATGTCCTCGTCGACCGCCAGGCCCTCGAGCTGGTGGAACTGCGGCGTATGGGTCGCGTCGTTGTCGCGCCGATAGGTGCGCCCGGGGATGACGATGTACAGCGGCGGCGGCTGCAGCTCCATCGCGCGCGTCTGCATCGGCGACGTGTGGGTGCGCAGGAGCACGTCGGGGTCGACGTAGAACGTGTCCGCCCACAAGCGCGTGGGGTGCGTCTCGGTGTAGTTGAGCGCGTCGAAGTTGTAGTAGACGGTCTCGACCTCGGGCCCCTCCGCGATCGAGAAGCCGAGGCCGATGAAGATGTCCTCGAGCTCGCGCCGCGTCTGGGTGAGCACGTGCAGCCGCCCCACGGGCTGCGCGGGGGTGCCGGGGAGCGTGACGTCGACGACGTCGGCCGCGAGCCGCGTGTCGAGCTCCGAGCGGTCGAGCTCGCTCTTGCGGGCCTCGAGCGCCGCCTCGACGCCCCGCCGCGCCTCGTTGGCCGCCTTGCCGACGCGCCCGCGCTCCTCCGGCGGCAGCTGCGCGACGCCGCGCAGGAGCTGGGGCAGCTCGGCCTTGCGCCCGAGGTACTCGATGCGCACGCGCTCGAGCTCCTCCGAGGAGCCGGCGCGGTCGACGGCCTGCGCGGCCGCCTCCTCGATCTGCTGGATGCGGTCGATCATCGCGAGACCTCGTACATTGCCA
>JBBQLH010000032.1:0-40606 GCA_038327685.1 Solirubrobacterales bacterium | reverse complement strand
CACGAGGAGGTCGAGGGCACGATGGGCGAGGCGCCCGAGCACATCGTGCTCGTCGAGACGGAGGCCGACGTCGACGCGCTCGAGGTCGGCGACCCCGACCGCATCGCCTACATCTCGCAGACCACGCTGTCGGTCGACGAGACGCGCGCGATCATCAACCGCCTGCGCGAGAAGTTCCCGGGCATCACCGGGCCGCGCACGGACGACATCTGTTACGCCACGACCAACCGGCAGGCCGCCGTCAAGCAGATGTCCGCCGAGTGCGACCTCGTGCTCGTGATCGGCTCCCAGAACTCCTCGAACTCGCAGCGCCTCGTCGACGTCGCGCGCGACCTCGGCGCCGAGGCGCACCTGATCGACAACGAGGCCCAGGTCCTCGACGAGTGGCTCGAGGGCAAGCGCGTGGTCGGCATCACCTCCGGCGCGAGCGCCCCCGAGGAGCTCGTGCAGCGCCTCGTCGCGTTCTTCCGCAACCGCGGCACCGAGGACGTCTCGGAGTTCGAGGTCATGCGCGAGGACGTGCGCTTCATGCTGCCGAAGACCGTGCGCCAGGCGATCGCCGCGCGCGACGCCTAGTTCGGGTTCGCCGCGACCCAGACCGCCCAGTCGGACTTCGGGTGGGTCTCGACGCCGCTGTGGTGGCGGACGACGAGGGTGTCGTGGTTCGTGCCCTCGTAGCGCAGGAACACGTAGGAGGTGCCGTAGAAGTCGGCGTCGTCCTTGGTGATCGGGCGCGTCTTGCCCTTCTCGGTCACCTCGCCCGTCCGCAGCAGCTCGTAGGCGGCCTTGCTCCTCCAGACCTGCATCGCCGCGCCGGCTTTCAGCTTGCCGGCCCAGATGTCGGCGTCGGACACGAACGTCCCCTGCCCGGAGTAGACGAGCGCGCCGGCGGCGCCGGTCCCGCGGTACTGCTCGTCGATCTCCTTCATCCTGCCCGCGTGGGTGGCGATGATGGTGTCGAAGTCCTTCTTCGCGGTGCCCTTGGGGAGCTTGAAGGCCTTGCCCGTGGCGCGCTGCGTGGCGCCCTCGAGCCGGCGCTGGGTCGCCATGTAGCACAGGCCGTCGGTGTTCTCGACGGCCGGGATCGAGGCCATCGCCTCGCCCAGGCCCGCCAGCCGTGACCACGTCGTCGGGCCCAGCACGCCGTCGACGGCCTTGCCCTTCGAGCCCTGGCTCACCTGGAGCGCGGCGACGGCGTCGGCGAACGCATGCTGGTCGTCCTGCTGCCACAGCGCGTCGAGATCGGGCGCGACCCCGGCGAGCTTGCTCTCCCACCCGAGCGCGCTCAGCGCCGTGTCGGACGTCGGCTGCGAGTAGCGCCGGTTCTGTTGCTCGGCCTGCGTGTAGTCGAGCTTGCGCGCCGGCTTCGCGCCCTTCTTCTCGTCGCGCGCGAGGAGGGCGCAGAAGTTGCGGTTGCCGATGGCCGAGGCGAAGGGGCGCAGCGCAGCCGCGCCGCCGGGGCGGCGGGCCAGGTTCGGAGGCGCCGGTGGCCGGTGGTGGGCCGGCTCGCGTGGGAGCTGCCGCGCGACCATCGCCCGATGCTATGCGCTCAGGGCGTCCGCAGCCAGCGTCTGATCTCGTCGCCGTGCTCGTCGAGCCGCGGCGGGCGGCGGCGCAGCGTGCCGAGCGGGGGGCGGGCGAGCGGGAGGCCGTCGGCCTCGAGGACCGGCTCGAGCCCGAGCGAGTCGGCCAGCGCGTAGGCCTCCGAGACGCTGTTGATCGGGCCGACCGGGACGTTGGCCGCGCGCAGGCGCTCGACCCAGTGGTCGGCCGGCCGGGTGCCGAAGACCGCCTCGAGCGCCTCCTCGAGCGCGTCGCGGTTGGCGACGCGCGAGCGGTTGGTGGCGAAGCGCTCATCCGCCGCCAGCTCGGGCTGCCCGATCGCTTCGCACAGGCGCACGAACAGGCGGTCGTTGCCGACCGCGAGCGCGATCGGGCGATCGGCGGCCTCGTAGGTCTCATATGGCGTGATGCTCGGGTGGCGGTTGCCGCGGCGCGAGGGCTCGGCGCCGGCCGACACCCAGCCGGAGCCCTGGTTGAGCAGCGAGGTCAGCACCGAGTCGAGCAGCGAGACCTCGACGTGGCGCCCGCTCCCGCTGCGCTCCCGCTCGACCAGCGCCGCCTCGATGCCCGCCACGGCCAGCAGCCCGGCGACGAGGTCCACGACCGCCGCGCCGACCTTCAGCGGCTGCCCGTCGGCCTCGCCGGTGACGCTCATGAGGCCGCCCATGGCCTGCAGCAGCAGGTCGTACCCCGGCAGCCCCGCGGCGCGCTCGGAGGAGCCGAACGCGGTGATCGAGCACGACACGAGCCGCGGGTTGCGCTCGCGCAGCGCGTCGCCGTCGAGGCCCCACGAGGCCATCAGCCCGGGCCGGAACGACTCGATCAGCACGTCGGCGCGCTCGCCGAGCGTGCGCGCGAGCTCGCGGTCGCCCGCGTCGGAGAGGTCGAGCGCGACGGAGCGCTTGTTGCGGTTGAGGCCGAGGTAGTAGGTGGAGTCCTCGCCGTGCCAGGGCGGGCCCCACGCGCGCGTGTCGTCGCCACCGCCGGGGCGCTCGACCTTGATCACGTCGGCCCCGAGGTCGCCGAGCGTCATCGCCGCGAACGGGCCCGCGAGCACCCGCGAGAAGTCGGCGACGAGCAGCCCGTCGAGCGGTCCAGCGGAGTCGGCCATCGGCCGCGCAGCCTAGTCTGAGACCGGATGCGGACGCTCGTCATCTCCGACCTCCACCTCGGCTCGACCCGCGGCGCCGACCTGCTGCGCCGCCCCGAGCTGCGCGCCCCGCTGCTCGAGGAGGTCGCGCGCCACGACCGCCTGCTGATCCTCGGCGACGCGCTCGAGCTGCGCGAGGCGCCCCACCGCGACGCCGCCGAGATCGCCGGGCCGGTGCTCGCCGACCTCGGGCGCGCGCTCGGCCCCGATGGCGAGCTGCTGATCGTCGGCGGCAACCACGACCATGGGCTCGTCGCCGGCTGGATCGACGGTCGCCTGCAGACCGAGCCGCCGGGCTTCCTCGGCCTCGAGCAGCGGATCGCGCCCGCCGACGCCGGGCCGCTGCCGGCGCGGCTCGCCGAGCAGGCCGCGCCCGCGCGCGTCGAGTTCGCCTACCCCGGCGTCTGGCTGCGCGACGACGTCTACGCGATCCACGGGCACTACTCCGACATCCACACGACCGTGCCGACCTTCGAGCGGCTCGCGGCCGGGGCGATGGCGCGCTGGGTCGTCCACCTGCCCGAGCACGACGCCACCGCCGACGGCTACGAGTCCGCGCTCGCGCCGATCTACGCGTGGATGCACACGCTCGTCCAGCGCTCGCAGAACGGGCCGATGACCGGCGGCGCGGGCGCCTCCGCGCGCGCCTGGGTGACGCTGGCGGGGGAGGGGCGGCGCGAGCGGCCGCTGCGCGCCGCGGCGCTCGGTGCGGGCTACGCGGCCGCGGTCGCGGCGGTCAACGCGGTCGGGCTGGGCCCGATCGACCGCAGCCTCTCGGGCCAGGCGCTGCGGCGCGGCGGCCTGTCCGGCATGCGCGAGGTGCTGCGGCGCCTCGGCATCGACGCGCCGTGGGTGCTGTGGGGGCATTCTCACCGCGCCGGCCCGTGGCCGCGCGACGACCGCGCGGAGTGGACCACGCCGGCCGGCTCGCAGATGCTCAACGCGGGCAGCTGGGTCTACCAGCCGCATTTCCTCGCCGGCGCACCCAACCAGTCGCCCTACTGGCCCGGCACCGCGATCCGCGTCACCGACGACGGGCCGCCCGAGCTCGTGCGCCTGCTCGGCGACCGCGGGCACGCCGAGCTGCGGCCTACGGCAGCCCCGGCGTGAAGCAGGTGGCGTGGCAGGTCACCCCGTCGCCGATCTCGAGCTCGAGCACGCCGCGGGTGTGGCGGGCGTGCTCGACGAGCGGGTACGCGCCGGGCCCGTCGACGGCGAGGGCGCGGCCGTTGACGCGCACCTCGCCGCGCCCCTCGAGCACCGCCCACGCGCCGCCCGCCTCGTAGGGCCCGGAATAGGGGCCGCGCTGGTCGGCCGTCTGTGCCGGCAGCAGGAGGCCCGGCGCGTCCTCGGGCCGCACCGGCGCGACCAGCTCGCGCTCGACGCCGAGCAGCGCCTGGATCTCGCGCTCGGTCTCGTCGTAGGCGCCTTCGCCGTAGTGCATCGAGTAGAGCGCGCCGTCGCGGCCCCAGAGGTAGCGCGCGGGCCAGCCCTCGTTGCCGTAGAAATCCCACAGCTCGAGGCGCTCGTCGATCACGACCGGGTACTCGATGCCGAGCCGCCCCACCGCCGCGCGGACCGCGGCGGGATCGCGCGCGGGCTCGAAGCCGCCGGTGTGGATGCCGATCACCCGCAGCCCGTCGGCGGCGTAGCGCTCGTGCCACGCCGACAGATAGGGGAGCGTGCGCAGCGAGTTGACGCGGCAGAAGTCCCAGAACTCGACGATCACCGGCCGGCCGCGCTGCTGGTCCATCCGGAGGGGCGCGACGTTGACCCACTCGAGGTCGCGGGGGAACGGCGGCGCGGGGATGGCCTCGGGCGGTGCGCGCACGCGCCGGGACGCTATCAGCGCAACTTCGGGCCCCTGGCGGGTTTCTGCCCAGTGCGGATAGGGTCTCCCGTCAGCGGGGCATGTCCGCCCTCTCCCACGCACGCACTCTCCTGAGGAGGAGTCCTTTGCGCAAGTACCTGATCGTGGCGCTCGCCGCCGTGCTTTCAATCGCCGTGGCCTCCGTCGCGCTGGCAGCGAACGCTGCTCCCGACGTCACCGCGAAGCTCACACCGGCTAAGGCGGGCACCAAGAAGAAGCCCAAGAACTCGTCGCTCAACCTGCACGTCAAGAACAACCAGACCGACGCGACGGTCGACACCATCACCGTCAACATCGGCAAGAACGTCAAGCTCGACGGCAAGGGCTTCAAGTACTGCACCGCCGACACGCTCAACACCCAGGGCAAGACGGCCTGCCCCTCCGGCTCGAAGGCCGGCGGCGGCGTCGCCCACGCCGTGGTCGGTCCCGACCATGTGCCGCTCAACTTCACCGTCGACGCCTTCGTCGGCAGCAAGAACACCGTCATCTTCTACACGCAGCAGGTCGGCGGCACCGTCCGCAAGGCGCTCGTCGGCAAGGTCTCGAAGGCCAGCGGCAAGTTCGGCTCGAAGATCGCCATCAAGATCGACGACGACCTGCAGCAGCCCGCTCCCGGCGTGTTCTCGTCGCTCGTCGACCTCACCACGACGATCAAGGCCAAGGCGGGCAAGCACTACCTGGTCAGCTCCGTCGGCTGCGCGAAGAAGAAGCACAACTTCGGCGTCAGCTTCAAGTTCAACCCGAACCCGACGTTCCCGGCCTCCGGCACCGCCGCGGGCACGACCACGTCGAAGTGCAAGTCGTAGGCAGCATCGGCTCATAGAACGCAGGCGAAGGCCTCGCTCCGGCGGGGCCTTCGTCGTTCTTGGACTCAGAGGCCGCGTGCTGCTGCCCGCACCCGTCTTCGCGCACGGCCTCGTCGGACGGGCCGACCTACCGATCCCGGAGGGAGTCTTCGCGGGCGCGGCGGCGCTCGTGCTCGTGCTGTCGTTCGTGGCGCTGGCGTCGTCGTGGCGCACTACGTCTCGCTCCTCGTCGACAACGGGCAGGACATCTGGCGCCTCGCCTCGGACCCGCTGGGCGACGGCGGTGACCTGTTCGGCGGCGCGGACGCGCGGATCGACTACTCCATCATCTCGGCGACGGGTGGTACATCCAGGTCGCGGCGCTCGTGACCGGTCACGTGCTCGGGCTCGTCCTCGGCCACGACCGCGCGCGCGCTCTACGGCAGCGCGAAGGAGGCGACCCGGTCGCAGATCGTCATGCTGATCCTCATGGTGTGCTTCACCTGCCTCGGCCTGTGGCTCCTCTCGGCGGCGAACGGATGAGCGCCCCGCCGCCGGTGTTCGCTCACGCGGGCCACTGGCTCGTCTCGCTCGCGTACATCGCGCCGCTGATCTTCCTCGTCGGCGTGATCCTCGTCGGCAAGGTCCGTGACCGCAGGGCAGGCTCCGGCGACCCGCCGGAGTAACAGGGAATACCTGCAGGGGACATTGCGTTTATCGAGGGGAACGGGCATCCGCCCGAGGTCCTCGTGCGAATAAGAGATCAGATGAGCCTGCGCGAACTCAAAGTCCTGCTCGACCAGGTGCCCGACACCAGGGAGCTGATCCTGCGCCGCGAGGCTTCGCGCGGGCCGGCGTGGAACGCCCTCTACGACGCCTGGAGCGACGCGCACGAGGAGGCCGAAGGCGCGTGGCGCACCTGGCGGTTCGGTGGCGGTCGCGAGGCCTACAGCGCCTACCGCGCGGCGGCGGACCGCGAGGACGCCGCGCAGGACGCGGTCGCCGCGGTCGGTCGTTAGCTCGGACGACCGTCAACGGCGGCTGGTGAGGGCGCGGATCCGAGCCGCCCGGCGAGCGACGAATGTCGTCTCGACCCCCATATGCGTGGTCGAGACGACATTCGTGGCCGGGGTGGCCATCGAACTGACCTCCTACCCAGCCGCAGTTGACGTTCGCTCGCACTGACAGCGCCTGCCGAGCAGCCCGGCCGCCCCGACGGCGCCCGCCGCCAGGACCAGCCCGTCCGCGGGCGACGTGAGCCGCGTGATCACCCCCGTCAGCGCGGGCGCGCCGACGAGCAGGCCGAGCGCGGCCGGGTCGTCCACGAGCTCCGGCAGGATCCGCAGCACGGCGCCCAGCGTGGCGTAGCAGAGCACGGCGGCGGCGAGGACGGCGAGGTAGGAGCGGCTCGGCACACCCCTCAGGATGGGGCCGGAACGCTTCGCCCGGGAGCGAAGCGTTCCGGCGTTAGCCTGGCCTCATGACTGGTGACGCAGACCTCGCGGCCCTGGGTTCGGTGCTCGGAGAACGAGCGCGGGCGCGGATGCTGCTCGCGCTCGGCGACGGGCGCGCGCTGCCGGCAAGCGTGCTTGCCTCGGAGGCCGGCGTGGCCCCCTCGACGGCCAGCGGACACCTCGCGAAGCTCGTCGACGGAGGGCTGCTCGCCGTCACCTCCCAGGGCCGTCATCGCTCCTACCGGCTGGCCGGGCCGCACGTCGGCGAGCTGCTCGAGGTACTCGCCCGCGTGGCGCCCGCCGCTCCCGTCCGCTCGCTGCGCGAGGGCACGCGCGCCCAGGCCGTGCGCGAGGCGCGGACGTGTTACGACCACCTCGCGGGCCGCCTCGGCGTGGCGCTGATGCAGGCGCTGATCGGCGACGGCGCGATCACCGGCGGCGACGGTCGCCACCGCGTCGAGGGCGACGGCGCCGACCGGCTGTCCGCGCCCGGCCGCGACGTCGACTACCGCCTCACGCGCGCGGGCGCGCGGCGGCTGGCGACGCTGGGCGTCGAGGTCCCCGCGGTCGGCGCGGAGGGCACGCCGCTGCGCTACTGCGTCGACTGGACCGAGCAGGCGCACCACCTCTCCGGGCCGCTCGGGCGCGCGCTCGCCCGCCGCCTGCTCGAGCTGGGCTGGCTGCGGCGCGCCGAGCGCGGCCGCGCCGTCCACGTCACCGACCTCGGCCGGCGTGGCCTGGAGACCGAGCTGGCCGTGCGACTGGCCTAGCCGAGCCGGCGCAGATCCGCCGCGAGGTCCTCCGGGGTGAGCTGGTGGGCCGGATAGCCGAGGCGCTGCCGCCCGGCGCCGTCGACGACCACCACGTAGGCGGAATGGTCGAGCGTCCCGCGCTGGGGAGCGATGCCGTAGCCGCGCCAGACCGGGGCCAGCTCGCGCACGGAGCCGAGCACGAAGCGCACGCGGCCCGTGACGTGCTGCTCGAGCAGGAAGCGCCGGGCGTTCGCACGCGTGTCGTTCGGCGGGTCGACGGAGACCGCGAGCACCGGCAGGTCGTGCCTGAGGCGGTCGAGCGCGCCGCGGATCGACTGCACCTCGCCGGGGCAGGTGTCCTTGCAGGTCGAGTAGACGAACGCCATCACGACCGTGCGGCCGCGGTAGTCGGCCATCGACACGCGCCTGCCGTCCTGGTCGCGCAGGCGGAAGGCGGGCGCGCGCGCCCCCGGCGGCCGGACCGAGCCGGCGAACGCGCCGGCCTGGCGCGTCGTCCCCTGGCCGCTGCTCGCGGCGATCCATACGCCCGCGACCGCGGCGGCGGCGCAGAGGCCGAGCGTGGCGAGCGCGTAGAGGTGGCGGGTCTGCACCCGCCCCAGGTTAGGCCTCCGTCAGCCCGCGGCGGATCGCGTAGCGGACGAGCTCGACGCGGTCGCGCATCCCGAGCTTGCGCAGGAGGTTCGCGCGATGCGACTCCACGGTCTTCTCGGCGAGGTGGAGGATCTCGGCGATCTGCTTGTTGGTGTGCGCCTCGGCGATCAGCTTCAGGACCTCCTGCTCGCGCGGGGTCAGCGGCTCGTCGGGGCCCGCCCGGTCGTCGCTCATCCAGTCGCGGATCAGCGAGCGCTCGACGGCGGTGGTGAGGAACGCCTCGCCGCGGTGCACGGCGCGCATCGCGCCGATCAGCGCATGGTCGACCTCGCGCTTGAGGACATAGCCCGACGCGCCCGCCTTGAGCGCGTCGAAGACGTAGCGCTCGTCGTCGTGCATGGAGAGCACGAGCACCTGCGTGGCCGGCATGTGCGAGCGGATCTCCCGCGCGGCCTGCAGCCCGGTCATGCGCGGCATCGAGACGTCCATCACGCACAGGTCGGGCTTGGTGGCGAGCGCCTGCTCGAAGGCTTCGACGCCGTCCTCGGCCTCAGCGACGACCTCCATGTCCGGCTGACGATCGATGAGGAGGCGCAGCCCGCCACGGACGATGCCGTGGTCGTCGGCGATCAGGATCTTCATGTTGCTCCCATCGTGAGTTCGATCGTGGTGCCTTCGCCCGGCGCGGAGAACAGCGCGAGATTCCCGCCGATCAACAGTGCGCGCTCGCGCATGCCGGAGAGGCCGAGGCCGCCGACGCGCCCACGCGGGCGGCCGGTGCGGCCGGAGTTGCCGGGGCCGGGGTCGAAGCCCAGGCCGTCGTCGGAGATGCGGAGGATGGTGCGCCCGACGAACGAGAGCTGGACCCTGACGTGCGTCGCCTTGGCGTGCTGGGCGATGTTGGAGAGGCTCTCCTGGGTCACGCGGTAGATCACGAGCTGCTCCTCGGCGGTCAGCGACGGCAGCGAGCCGTGGCGCGCGAAGCGGGCGTCGATCCCGGTGCGCTGCGAGAAGTCCTCGACCTGGGAGGCGAGTGCCGGGATGAGGCCGTGGTCGTCGAGCGCGGTCGGGCGCAGCTGGCGCGCGAGGTGCAGGAGCTCCTCCATCGCCTGGTTGGCGAGGCGCTTGGTCTCCTGCAGCTCGGGGCGCAGCGCGAGCGGGGCGTCCATCGTCGTCGCCTCGAGGCGCAGCAGGATCCCGGTGAGCGCCTGGTTGACCTCGTCGTGGAGATCCTGGGCGATGCGCGAGCGCTCCTGCTCCTGGCCGCGCAGCACGGCGCGGCCGGCCTGGCGCCGCTCGTCCTCGATGCGGCTGAGCATGCGGTTGAAGCCGGTGGTGAGCTTCTGGACCTCCCGGGCGGCCCAGCGCGGCGGGCTGGCGCGCATGCCGGGGGCGTTGAGGTCGACCTGGTCCATCGTCTGCACGAGGCGCTCCATCGGCTCGAGGCGGCGGCGGATCAGCAGCGAGTTCAGGAGCACGGCGCTGAAGACCGCGAGCGCGAGCAACAGCAGGCCCTCGCCGCTGGTCGCGTCGCCCAGGCGATCGCGGGTGATCCCGACCGCCGCGATGGCGGTCAAGCCGACCAGCAGCGAGTTGACGGCGAGAACCTGGGTAAGCAATGTGCGCGTACGCATCTGTGGCCCTATCGGCCATCCGTCCAGCATCCCTTACGGGGGTGGGCGCTATACTTTCTGAAGTGTTGAAACCTGACCCAGAACGAGTGATTTCATGAGCCCAAGCGGAGCGGAGGTCATCCGGAAGATCCGGAGCCAGGTCGAGGAGGTCGACCCCTCGGAGGTTCGCGAGCACCTCGGCAACGGCGTCGTCCTCGTTGACGTACGCGAGTCCGAGGAGTGGGACGCCGGGCACATCCCCGGCGCCAAGCACGTGCCGCGCGGCTACCTGGAGTCGCGGATCGAGGGCGCGGTCGCCGATCGCGACCAGCGCGTCGTCGTCTATTGCGCGTCCGGCCAGCGCTCGGCGCTCGCCGCCAACACCCTGCGCGAGCAGCTGGGCTACGAGAACGTCGCCTCCATGAACGGCGGCATCACGCTCTGGAAAGACCGCGGCTACGACGTCGAGGTCCCGAAGTCGCTGACCAAGGAGCAGCGCGAGCGCTACTCGCGCCACCTGCTCGTGCCCGAGATCGGGCTCGAGGGCCAGACGAAGCTGCTCGAGGCCAAGGTGCTGCTGCTCGGCGCCGGCGGACTGGGCTCGCCGACCGCGCTGTACCTCGCCGCGGCGGGCGTCGGCACGCTCGGCATCGTCGACGACGACGAGGTCAACCTCTCCAACCTCCAGCGCCAGGTCATCCATACGACGGACCGCATCGGCGTCGCGAAGGTCGACTCCGCGGAGGAGTCGATCAAGGCGATCAACCCCGACGTCGACGTCGTCAAGTACAAGGTCCGCCTCGATGCCTCCAACATCATGGAGATCATCGAGGGCTACGACGTGATCGTCGACGGCGTGGACAACTTCCCGACGCGCTATCTGCTCAACGACGCGACGGTGCGCCTCGGCATCCCGGTCGTCTCGGCCTCGATCCTCGGCTTCGACGGTCAGCTCTCGGTCTTCGCGCCGCACGACGGCCCCTGCTACCGCTGCCTCTATCCCGTGCCGCCGCCGGCCGAGCTCGCGCCCTCCTGCGGCGCCAACGGAGTGCTCGGCGTGCTGCCGGGCACGATGGGGTTGCTCCAGGCCACCGAGGTCATCAAGCTCGTGACCGGCGCCGGCGAGCCGCTGATCGGCCGCCTGCTGCTCTACGAGGCGCTGGGCGCGACTTTCACCGAGCTGAAGGTCCGGCGCGACCCCGAGTGCGAGATCTGCTCGAAGGACCCGTCGGAGATCTCCGACGAGGAGATGGGCGTGTTCCCGGACTACGAGGCGTTCTGCGCGGCCGCGGGCTAGGGTCCACCCCCTCTATGGCCACCGTGAAGATCCCACCCGTGCTGCGCCCCTCCGTGGGCGGCGAGAAGGAGGTGCAGGCGGCGGGCGAGGACGTCGGCGCGGTCCTGCAGTCGCTCGCCGAGCAGCACCCCGACACCCAGTCCCAGCTCTTCTCGGGCGAGGGGCAGCTCAACCGCTACGTCAACGTCTACCTCAACGACGAGGACGTCCGCGTCCTCGACGGGCTGGAGACGTCCGTGTCGGAGAGCGACACGCTCGTGATCCTGCCGGCGATGGCCGGCGGCGCCAGCTAGCCGCTCGCGACCGCGAGCTCCCACCGCTTGACGCGCATCACGGCACCCGGCCCCCGGCGGCGGCGGAGAACTCCGTCGGGTGATCCGCCGCCACATGGATGTCCTCGGGCGGCCGCCCGGCCTGCAGCGCCGCGCCTGCCACCGGGCTGATGAGACGGAGCACGACGGTCATCGTCGTGCATGGTCGCACGCGTCCGGGTGACTGCGACACACCGCGAAGCGGTGGCGTATCGTCCCGCCCGGGAGCGTATTTCGAGCGTCCGGGGGGACTTGATGAGAGGGAGAACCGCAGCGTCCGCGATCGTGGCCGTCTTCGTCCTGTTGGCGATGGCTCCGGGCGCTCTGGCGGCTCGGAAGACCTTCGTCGTCGTCTACGCCAAGGGCGCGAGCCCGGCCGCTGCGCGCGCCGCCGTGCGCGCCGCCGGCGGCAGGATCGTGCATGTGAACCGCGCCGTCGGCGTGGCCACCGTGCGCGCTCGCGCGGGCTTCGCGCGCCGCGTGGCGCGCTCCAAGGCGATCCTCGGTACGGCCCCCAACCGCTCGATCGGCCGCGTCCCGGGCGCCGCCCGGCGCAAGCGCGATCCGGCCGAGAGCGAGGCCGGCGTGAAGGCCGCCCGCCCGCCGCGGGCCCGGGCGCGCGCCGCAGGGCAGGGCGAGCCGCTCAGCGGCTGGCAGTGGGACATGACGATGATGGGCGCGACGCCCGACGGCTCCTATGCGACCCAGCCGGGCTCGCACGCGGTCCGCGTGGGCATCCTCGACACCGGCGTCCAGGCGGACCACCCCGACATCGCGCCCAACTTCAACCCCGCCCTCAGCCGCAACTTCACGACCGACGACCCGGTCATCGACGGCAGCTGCGCCAGCGACCCCGACGGCTCGTGCAACGACCCGGCGACCGTCGACGAGGACGGCCACGGCACCCACGTCGCGGGCACGGTGGCCGCGCCGATCAACGGCATCGGCATGGCCGGCGTCGCGCCGGGCGTGGAGATCGTCAACCTGCGCGCCGGCCAGGATTCGGGCTACTTCTTCCTGCAGCCCTCGGTCGACGCGCTGACCTACGCCGGCGACCACGGGATCGACGTGGTCAACATGTCGTACTACATCGATCCGTGGCTCTACAACTGCGCCGCCAACCCGGCGGACAGCCCCGCCGAGCAGGCGCAGCAGCGCACGATCATCGCGGGCGCGCAGCGCGCGCTCGACTACGCGCGCGCCCACGGCGTCACGCTTGTCTCGGCGTCCGGCAACGAGAACACCGACCTCGGCCGGCCGACGTTCGACGACACCAGCCCCGACTATCCGGGCGGGACGGAGCACGAGCGCAACGTCGGCAACTCGTGCCTCAACATGCCCGCCGAGGGCGAGGGCGTGCTGGCGGTCAACTCGGTCGGCCCGACCGGGCGCAAGGCCTACTACTCCAACTACGGCGTCGAGCAGAGCACCGTGGCGGCGCCGGGCGGCGACCGCCGCGAGTACTACGGCAGCTCGAAGTACGGCGCGCCGGAGACGCGGATCCTCGCGCCGTTCCCCAACCGCGCGCTGGGCGAGAGCCAGGACACCAATCTCGACGGCAACCCGGATATCGATCCCGCCACGGGCGATCCGACGATTCCGACCATCCTCCGCGTCGGCAACACCTACTGGCAGTGGATCCAGGGCACCTCGATGGCCTCGCCGCACGTCGTGGGGGTGGCCGCGCTGATCGTGGCGCAGTTCGGGAGCCCGGATCCCGTCAACGGCGGCGTGACGCTCGCGCCGTCCGAGGTCGAGCGCGTCCTGCGCGCGACGGCGGTCGATCACGCCTGCCCGGACCCGCGGCTGTTCCACTACCCCGACCCCGCCCTCGGGCCGGAGTTCGACGCGTTCTGCGAGGGCGACGCGTCGTTCAACGGGTTCTACGGCGACGGCATCGCCAACGCGGCCCGGGCCGTGGGCTTCAGCGGGCCCGTGGGCGACCACCCCGGCACGCCGCCCGCCGGCACGCCGACGCCGCCCGCCGGCGGGCAGCCCGGATCCTCGGCGCCCCAGGCCCGCAGGCTGCCGCGCCGCGTCTCCGTGTCGACCCGCGCGCGCCGCGCCCGCCGCGGCCTCACGCTCCGGGTCAGCGGCCGGCTCACGCCGCCGTCCGGGATGACCGCCAAGGAGGCCTGTGCCGGCGGCGTCTTCACGATCGTCGTCCAGTCGGCGCGCAAGAAGACGCTGGCCGCCCGCGAGGCGCGGCTGCGGACGAGCTGCGCCTACGCCCTTACGCTGAAGTTCAAGCGCCGCGCCGGGCTCGGGCGCAGGCTGCGGGTCCGCGTCGTGTTCCGCGGCAACGACCGGCTGCGCCAGCGCCGGGCCAAGCTCGCGACGCCGAAGGTGCCGCGCTGAACGGCGTCGCTACAGCAACACCTGAGACTTGACCCCGTCGCCGCGACGGACGTTCTCGATCGCCTCGCCGAAGTCATCGAGCGGAAAGTCGTGGGTGAGCATCGCCTTCACGTCGATCGCGCCGGCCGCCACCAGGTCGAGGGCGGGGCCGAACGAGTTGAGCACGGCCATCGAGCCGAGCACCGTGATCTCGTCGTTGTAGATCCGGAACGGGGACAGCGACACCCTGGCGTCGCCGTGCGCGACGCCGAAGATCATCAGGCGCCCGCCGCGCCGGAGCGCGTCGAAGGCCGACTCGATCGCGGGCGGGACGCCGGTGGCGTCGACCGCGATGTCGAAGTCGCCGAGGTCCTCGGTGCTCGTCGCCACCGCATGGGCGCCCAGCTTCTCGGCCAGCCCGAGCTTGCCCTCGTTCGTGTCGACGACCGCGACGCGCGTCGCGCCCGCGCGCAGGATCAGCTGCTCGAGGAGCAGGCCCATCGTGCCCGCGCCGATCACGAGCGCGCTCTCGCCCGGCTGGACGGCCAGCCGGTGCATGCCGCGCACGGCGCAGGAGACCGGCTCGATCAGCGCGCCGGCGCGGAAGTCGAGCTCGTCGGGCAGCGCGTAGGCGTTCGCCGCCGGCACCTTGACGTACTCGGCGAAGGCGCCGTCGACGCGATCGCCGATCGCCGACCAGTTCGCGCACAGGTTGCCACGGCCGATGCGGCAGTACTCGCAGTGGCCGCAGAACAGCGACGGGTCGACGGCGACGCGCGCGCCCTCGGACCAGCCCTCGACCGACGGGCCGACCGCGACGACCTCGCCCGCGAACTCGTGGCCGGGCACGATCGGGTAGGGCGTGGGCTCGAAGCTGCCGTCGGCGATGTGCAGGTCGGTCCCGCAGAGCCCGCAGGCGCCGACCTTGACCACGAGCTCGCCGTGACCCGGCGTCGGATCGTCGCGCTCGCCGATGCGCAGTTCGCCCGGCTGCTCCCAGATCGCCGCCTTCACGGGACGACCATCGGCTTGACGCTGTCGGGGTCCTCGCGGCCGGCGCGCAGCGCCGCCTCGGCGTCGTCGAGGCCGAAGTGGCCCGAGATGATCGCCTTGAGGTCGACGCGGCCGGAGGCGGCGAGGGCGATCGCGGTGGGGTAGGTGTTGGCGTAGCGGAAGGTGCCGGTGAGCCAGATCTCGCGGGTCTGGATGACGCTCAGCGGCAGCGTGCCCTCCTCGCCGGGTCCCATGCCGACGAGCACGGCGACGCCCGCGGGGCGCAGCGCCTTGATGCCCGCGGTGAGCGCGTCAGGGTGGCCGGAGCACTCGATCAGCGCGTCGGCGTCGAGGTCGTCCAGCGGCTCGCCGGCCCGCACGATGCGGGTGGCGCCGGTGCGCTCGGCGAGCGCGAGCCGGCGCTCGTTGATGTCCGAGACGATCACCTCGGTCGCACCGAAGGCGAGCGCGCACTGCATCGCGAGCTGGCCGATCGGCCCGGCGCCGGTCACGAGCACGCGGTCGCCGGCGCTGACGCCCGCCTTCTGGCACGCCCACACGCCGACCGAGAGCGGCTCCATCAGCGCGCCCTCCTCGTCCGACAGCGACTCCGGCAGCGCGAACGCGAAATCCTCGTGGATCGCGACGAACTCCGCGAACGCGCCGTCGATCGGCGGCGTCGCGAAGAAGACGACGTCGGCGCAGAGGTTGTAACGGCCCGCGCGGCATTCGCCGCAGCGCCCGCAGGGCACGCCCGGCTCGAGCGTCACGCGATCGCCGACCGCGTGCTTCGAGGCGTCCTCACCCAGCTCCACGACGCGGCCCGCCGACTCGTGGCCGAGCACGAGCGGCGCCTCGACCACGAACGGCCCGATGCGGCCATGCTCGTAGTAGTGGACGTCTGAGCCGCAGACGCCGACCGCGGTGATCTGCACGAGCACCTCGCGCGGTCCGGGCTGCGGGCGATCGCGCTCCTCCATCCGGACGTCGCCGGCCGCGTGCAGCACGGCTGCCCTCACTCGCCCGTCACCGCCCCGAGCGTCAGGCCGGTCACGAGCCAGCGCCGCACGACCAGCCCGACCACGATCATCGGCGCCACCACGATCGTGCCGATCGCGGTCAGCTGGCCCCAGTCGATCTCTGTCTGCGTCACGAGCTGCGACGCGGCGATCGGGAGCGTCTGCGAGTCGGGTCCCGAGAACGTCGAGGCGAACGCGTAGTCGTTCCAGGAGAACACCAGGCACAGGATTGCAGTCGTCGCCACTCCCGGCAGGACGAGCGGCAGTGCGATGCGGCGGAATGCCGTCCAGCGCGTCGCGCCGTCGATCATCGCCGCCTCCTCGAGCGCCGGCGGCAGGTCGGCGAAGAACGCGTTCATGAGCCAGATCGCGAACGGGAGGTTGAAGGACAGGTAGGCGACGACCAGTCCGGTGGTCGTCCCCAGCAGGTGCGCGGCGCGGAAGATCACGAACAGCGGCAGGACCGCGGCCGCGATCGGCGCCATGCGCGTCGAGATGATCCAGAACGCGACGTGGTCCTTGCCGCGGAAGCTGCTGCGAGCCAGGCCGTAGCCCGCGATGGTTCCGAGCGTCACCGCGATGAGCGTCGAGACGCCCGCCGCGACGAGCGAGTTCACGATGTAGCTGCCGACGTGGTTGCCGCCGCTGAACAGCGCCTTGTAGTGGTCGAACGTGGGCGTGAAGGCGAGCTTCGGCGTGGTCGCCGCGAGATCGCTCGTCGGCTTCAGCGAGGACAGCAGCATCCACACCAGCGGGACGAGCGTCCACAGCATCACGACCGCGACGAGGACGCGGTTGCCGATGCGCGTGCCCCTCATTTCGCCAGCCCCCTCCGCTTGAGCGTCCGCATGAACAGGTTGGCGATGAGGATCGAGACGGCCAGCATCGAGAGCCCGATCGCCGCCGCGTAGCCGAGATCGAAGAATCGGAAGGCGGTCTCATAGAGCCGGATCGGGACGACCTTGGTCGCGTCCGCCGGGCCGCCGTTCGTCGTGTTGTAGATGATGTCGAAGTAGCGGATCGCGTCCATCGAGCGCACGAGCAGCGCCACGATCACCACGCCCATGATCATCGGCATGACGATGTAGCGCAGCCGCTGCCAGTAGCTGGCGCCGTCCACCCGCGCGGCCTCCAGCACCGGCTTGGGCAGCGAGGACAGGCCTGCCAGCACGATCAGCGCGATCAGCGGCGTCCACTCCCACATGTCCATGAGCGTCACGGCGACGAAGGCCGACTTCGTGCCGCCGAGGATCTCGCCATGGAATACGCCCGTCTCGCGCAGCACCCAGGCGTACAGACCGAACGTCGAGTCCGTGAGGAAGCGCCCGAGCAGGCCGACGATGACAGGCGCCATGAACATCGGCATGAGCACCAGCGAGATGACGAGGTTCTTGCCCCAGACCATGCTGTGCACGAGCAGGGCGATGCCGATGCCCAGCACCATCTCCAACCCGACGGTGAGCACGAAGTAGACGACCGAGCGCACCCACGCTGCGCCGACCGAGGAGTCGCTGAACAGCTTGGACCAGTTGTGCAATCCGGCCCAGTGGAGGTCGATCCCGCCGATCAGTCCCACCCGCGAGAGGCTCATGATCACGATGTAGACGAACGGGAACAGCGACAGCGCGGCCAGCAAGATCAACGCCGGCGCGAGCATGCGGCCCTCGAAGGACAGGCCGCGGACCCGCCGCTTGCGCGGCTGTGCGGCCGCGGTGGTGCCGCTCCTCTCGACGGTCCCGGCGGCCATCAGGCGTTCTTCAGCGAGGCCGCGTTGTCGATCGCCTTGACGAACCCGTCCTTGGTGTTGCGCATGCACGACTCGGGCGCCTGCTGGCCCGCGAGCATCTTCGAGAGCTGGGTGAAGATGGCCGTGTCGCACTCGTTCCACGCCGCGATCTTGGGGCGCAACCCGATGTTCTCCGGCTTCCACGCCTCGAAGACGGCGTCGGCGGTGAGGATGTTGGGCATCGTCGACGGCGGCTTCTTCGCCTTCTCGACCTCGGGGAGCTTGTAGACGGAGTCGCGCGTGGGCGTCCCGCCGCCGACCTTGCTCTTGAGGCCCGCGAGCTGCGTCTTCTTGGAGGTCGCCCAGTTGACGAACAGCCAGGCCGCCTTCTGCTCGCGCTCGGACGCGGTGGCGTTGATCCCGAGCCCCGTGCCGCCGTACATGCTCGCGCTGCGCCTGGGCCCCGGGGCAGGCGCGCGTAGCCGACCTTGCCCTTCAGCTTGCCGGTCTCGTTGCCGGAGGCGAACTCGTGCCAGTTGACGGCCATCGCCATCTGACCGGCGCCGAACGCGGCGCCGAGCCCGTCCCAGTCCCAGCCCAGGCTTCCGGGGTGCGCGATCGAGACGAGGCGGCGGTAGACGTCGGCGGCCTGGACGGCCTCGGCGGAGTCGAGCACCGGTTCGCCCGGGTCCGTGGAGCCCAGCCGGCCGACCGTCCCGCCGTCCTTGAAGTAGTCGCCCCCGTACGCCCACAGGACGTTCGAGAAGTCGTTCATCAGCGAGTCGTGCTGCTTGGCCTGGTGGCCGTGGCCGTACGGCACGTCCTTCTTCGCGTTCTTCAGGAACCACTGGGAGGTCTTGTAGAACTCCTCCCAGGTGGAGCTGTCGGAGGGCGTCGGGTCGAATCCGAGGTCCTGCTTCATGCGGTCGCCGTACTTGGCGAAGAGGTCCTTGCGGTACTGCCAGATCATCGTCGGGGCGTCATAGGGCAACGCGTAGACCTTGTCCTTGTCGACGAAGCGCCCCGCGGCGTCGAGCTGCACCTGGATGAAGTCGGCCTCGTCCTCCAGCTTGGGCAGGTTGGCGTCGCGCATCATCGTGTTGAGATCGACCAGCGCCTCGTGGTAGGGCGCCAGGATCTGGTACGGGTCGGCGTAGACGATCTGGTAGGCGCCCTGGCCCGAGGCGAAGTCCAGCGCGACCTTCTGGACGAGCGCCGCCAGCTCGAGCTGGGTGATCTTGATGTCGATCCCCGTGAGCTGCTTGAAGGGCTCGAGGTTCGCCGCGATCGCCGAGGTGGGCGCCGTGTTCTCGGAGATGAAGTTCAGCGTCGTGCCCGCGAACTGCTTCCACTCGTCGCCGGCGACCGGCTTGGCCGTGTTGCTCGAGCCGCCGCAGCCGCCGAGCCACAGCGCGGCGCCCCCGGCGCCCGCCATCCGAAGCACTTCACGACGTGAATACGGCAGATCCTCTCCTCCTCGGAGCGGTGCCTACCCACGGCGATGCATGGCATAACGCTTCTGAGGCTATACTTTCTGAAGTGTCTCCTCCGGAGCTCCAGAACCGCCCGTGCGGCGGTCGCTACGGCGACATCATCCAGGCGATCGGCAACACGCCGCTGGTCGAGCTCAAGCGCCTGTCGCCCAAGCCGGGGGTGCGCATCTGGGCCAAGCTCGAGTCGCACAACCCGACCGGCTCGATCAAGGACCGCGTCGCGCGCTCGCTGATCGAGGACGCCGAGGAGAGGGGCTCGATCGCGCCCGGCCAGACCATCCTCGAGCCGACCTCCGGCAACACCGGCATCTCGCTCGCGATGATCTGCTCGCGCAAGGGCTACCGCCTGAAGGTCGTGATGCCCGACAACGTGACGCCGGAGCGCACCCAGCTGCTGAAGATGTACGGCGCCGAGATCGTCTACTCCCCGGGCTCGAAGGGCTCCAACGGCGCGGTGGAGATGGCGCTCGAGATGGCTGCGGGCGACGCGAGCTACTTCATGCCCTACCAGTACGGCAACGCCGCCAACCCGGCCGCGCACTACAACGGCACGGCGCCCGAGATCCTCGAGGAGCTCGACGAGATCTCCGCCTTCGTGGCGGGTCTCGGCACCGGCGGCACGTTGATGGGCGTGGGCCGGCGCTTCAAGGAGGAGCTCGGCGACGCGGTGAAGATCGTCGCGGCCGAGCCGATGCAGGGCGAGCCCGTGCAGGGCCTGCGCTCGCTCGAGGACGGCTTCATCCCGCCGATCATCGACCTCTCGCTGCTCGACCGGAAGATCTTCGTCACGAACCGCGACGCGATCATCTGGACGCGCCGGCTGCTCGACGAGGAGGGCATCTTCGCCGGCGTCTCCTCCGGCGCGATCGCCTCGATCGCCGTGCGCATGGCCAACGAGCTCGACGAGGGCAACATCGTCTTCATCGTCTGCGACGACGGCTGGAAGTACCTATCCTCGGGCATCTACACTCGTCCTGTCGACGAGATCGAGAATCTCGACTCCACCGTCTGGTGGTGAACCCGGAAGGGACCGCAATATGCCCGTGAGCGTTGGCCCGATGGAACTGATCCTCGTCCTTGCGATCGCGTTGATCGTGCTGGGTCCCAAGCGTCTGCCCGAGGCCGGGAAGGCCCTCGGCAAGGGCCTGCGCGAGTTCAAGGACTCGGTCAGCGGGCTGGGCGGCGACGACGACGACGAGGAGGAGGGCGAGCCCTCCAAGCTGCCGGCGGATCGCACCGCCGCTCCGCACTAGGTGCAGCTCGACCGCGCCCTGCTCGAGCAGATCGTCGCCCAGGCGCGCGCGGAGGCGCCGAACGAGTGCTGCGGCATCATCGCCGCCGTCGGCGGCAGGGCGGTCGCCGTCCATCCCGCCACCAATGCCGCCGCCTCGCCGCTGCGCTACGAGATGGACGGGATGGAGCAGTACCGGATCCAGACCGCGATCGAGGACGCCGGGCACCAGCTCGGCGCGATCTATCACTCGCACACCCGCACGGCTCCGGAGCCGTCGCAGACGGACATCAACCTCGCCTTCTATCCGGAGGCGCTCTACGTGATCGTGGGCATCAAGGACGAGGAGCCGGACGTCCGTGCCTGGCGGATCGACAACGGCGAGGTGAGCGAGCAGCCGCTCGAGGTGGTCGGATGAGCGAGCCGCTCGTCTGCAGCGCGTGCGCAACGCCCCACGAGGTAAGTGAGCGATTCTGCCCCGACTGCGGGATGCCGCTCGTGCACTCGCCCGAGGTCGCCGCCGCGGCGCCCGCGCCGACCGCGGCGCAGGAGCGCGCCCGCAAGGTCCAGGCCCGCTACGCCGAGGGCCCGCTCGTCAGGGTCGCATCGGCGCGCCACCAGTCCGAGGCGGAGTTCCTCCAGGGGCTGCTGCTCGAGGAGGGCATCCCGTCGATGCTGCGGCGCTCGGGCGGCTTCGACGTGCCCGACTTCCTCGCCGCCGGCCCGCGCGACATCGTCGTCCCGCAGTCGGGCGCGCTCGCCGCGCGCGAGGCGCTCGGGACCACGCTGCCGTCCAGCGCGGGGGAGCCCCCGCGCGGGCTGGCGCAGCCGTGGGTGCGCCCGCTCGCTGCGGCGCTCGCCGTGCTCGTCGTCGCCATCGTGGCCGCGGCCGTGATCGCGGCGATGGCGCCGTGATCTGGCTCCGCTACGGGCTCCCGGCGGCGCTTGTGCTCGCCGGCTTCGTGCTGCTCTTCGTCGCCGACGGGAGCACCCGCTGGGACGGCTTCGCGATGTGCGTCGGCGCCGGCCTCGCCGTGCTGCTCATGAACGTGCTGTTCCGCCTCGGCGCCAGCGGCGACGACGAGCGCCAGGCCGAGGACGACGCCCGCGAGTACTTCGCGAGCCACGGCCGCTGGCCGGACGAGAAGCCGTGAGCCGCTAGCTCCCGGCCGGCCGCGCGAGCCGCGCGAGGTGGGAGCGCCAGGCCTGCTCGGTCTGGCGCATCGGCCGCCCGTGGAAGGCGCGCTCGAGCGCGCGCGCCGGGTCGGGCGCTCGAGCGAGCTCGACGCATGCGTCCTCTCCCTCCTCGCGCGCGAGCAGGTCGAACACGGTGCCGCCGAGCAGGAGCGCGTCGCGGCGGGTCGGCGGGAAGCTCGGCGCCGGGCGCTCGTGCGTGCGCAGCGCGACTGCGGGGCGTACGTGACGGGTCTGGCCGGAGAAGAACTGCGCCGCGCCCTCGCGCCGCCAGGGCTCGTCGGCGCGCGCCGCGCGGCGGCGGCCGCGACGCCCGCGCCGCTCGGGCGCGAGGAGCCGCTTGGCGAGCAGCGCGGTCGGGGCGAGCATCAGCAGCTCGAGCGAGCCCTCGACGTTGGAGGCGCGGGCGGCCAGGACGCGCGGCGCGAGCACGTGGAGCTCCTGGTCGGTTACGCGGCCGACGACGTAGCGGCGGGCCGCGGGCGCGGTCCGCGCGCGCTCGAGCGGCAGCCACGGCTGGGCGGCGTCGAGCTGCGCGCTCGTCGGGTGCAGCACGACCGCGAGCTCGCCGACCTCGCCGCCGAGCCGGCGCTGCAGCCGCGGGCGCGCGTGCTCGAGCTGGGCGAGCACGCGGACGGCGTCCTCGGCGTCGCGCTCGTCGTGGCGGGCGATGAAGGTCTCGGAGGCGGTCTCGAGCCAGGCCATGGGCCCGGCGATTGTCGCTTGCGGGGCGGCTGCGATCGAGGGATCGTTCGCGCAGGCCAGGTGGGGTCCCTGAGGCGATCGCAGCGGACCGCGCGTAGGGTCGCTCCATGTCCATCGTGCGGAGAGCCGGCCTCGACGACGCGGGGCGCGTGAGCGAGATCCTCGCGACCGCGTTCTATGACGATCCCGTCTTCCGCTGGTGCTTTCCCGGCGACGAGCGGCGGCTGGCGATCTCGGAGGCGTTCTTCCGGGTCAACCTGGAGGGCGTGTGGATCACCCACGGCGTGGTCGAGGTCGCCGGCGACGGCGCGGCAGCCGCGGCGGTCTGGCTCGGACCCAGCGCGGGCGCCCTGGGCGAGCAGGAGGAGGCGGCGCTCGACGCCGCCAACGAGCGAGTGCTCGGCGAGTTCGCGCCGCGCGCGGAGAGGGCGATCGCGCTCATGGCCGAGGCGCATCCCGCCGAGCCTCACCACTATCTGCCCTACGTCGGCGTGATGCCCGGCCACCAGGGGCGGGGCCTGGGCGCCGTTCTCCTCGAGCGAGGGCTGCAGCGCTGCGACCGCGACGGCATGGGCGCCTACCTCGACGCTTCGGCTCCGCGGAACCGGCCGCTCTACGAACGACACGGCTTCAGCGTCACCGAGGAGCACCACCTTCCTGACGGGCCCGTGTTCTGGGGCATGTGGCGCAAGAGCCCGCAGGAGCGGAGCTCTGTGGAAGCAGTTCTCGCTCCCTAGGATCGCGTCTCACTCACATCAGCGACTCGCGCCGGGGCGACTGTCATACGGTGGGGTCGATGCGAATCGCGACCTGGAACGTCAACTCCGTCAAGCAGCGCGTGCCGCGGTTGCTGCCGTGGCTGGATCAGCGGCAGCCGGACGTGGTCTGCTTGCAGGAGACCAAGCTTGCCGACGACAGGTTCGATGAGCTGCTCGGCGAGGAGCTCTCGGATCGCGGGTATGCGGTCGCGGCCCACGGCGAGCCGACGTGGAACGGCGTGGCGATCCTCTCGCGCGTGGGGCTGGACGATGTCGTCGCGGGACTCGCCGGCGCGCCGGGCTTCCCGCATCCGGAGGCGCGCGCGGTGTCCGCCACCTGCCGCGGGATCCGTGTGGTCTCGGTGTACGTGCCGAACGGGCGCGTGCCGGGCTCGGAGCACTACGAGTACAAGCTTGCCTGGCTGGCGTCGTTGCGGGAGGTGGTCGCCGCGGGCCCGGAGGCGACGGTCGTGTGCGGCGACGTGAACATCGCACCGGCCGACGCCGACGTCTTCGACCCGGACGCCTATGTCGGCCAGACGCACGTGACACCGCCAGAGCGTGCGGCGCTGGCGGAGCTGCAGGAGCTCGGCCTACTTGACGTCGTGCGAGACCGGTGGCCGACCGAGCGGGTCTTCACCTACTGGGACTACCGGGCCGGGATGTTCCATCAGGACCTCGGGATGCGGATCGATCTGGTGCTGGCCGGTGCGACGATCGCGGACCGGGTGCGGGCGGCATGGGTGGATCGGCACGCCCGCAAGGGCAGCGGGCCGAGCGATCACGCACCGGTGATCGTCGACCTGGACGAGGCGCCCGATGGAGACATCGGGCCGGTCGTGCCCCCGCCCTCGGCTCCGGCGGCCAGGCGCGGCGCCAAGAAGCTCCCGCAGGCGCCGTGACGGCGCGCCTCACTCTCGCGGGCGGTCGCGATCGCGCGACGGCTGCACGCGCTTCGGCTCTCCCGGCATCTTCGGATAGTCCGGCGGATACGGCATGTCACCCGCCTCATCCGCCTCGTACATGTCGAGCAGCGGCTGCAGCGAGTGCGCGACATCGTCGATCGCGGCATGGCGATCGCCGAACTCGGCAAAGCGCGCAGGCATCGTCGCGACGGTGAAGTCCTCCGGCGCGACCCCGGGGAGCTCGTCCCAGGTCAACGGTGCGGAGACCGGCGCGCCCGGCTTCGGCCGCACGCTGTAGGCCGATGCGATGGTGCGATCGCGCGCATTCTGGTTGTAGTCGATGAAGATGCGCTCGCCGCGCTCCTCCTTCCACCACTTGGTCGTCACCTGACCGGGTAGGCGCCGCTCGAGCTCGCGCCCGAATGCGATCGCCGCGTGGCGGACGTCCGTGAACGTCCAGCGCGGTTCGAGCCGGACGTAGATGTGCACGCCGCGGCCGCCCGAGGTCTTCGGGAAGCCGGCGTAGCCGAGATCCTCGAGCAGCAGCCGCGCGTCGGCGGCCACGCGCACGGCGTCGGCGAAGTCCGTGCCGGGCTGCGGGTCCAGGTCGAGGCGCATCTCATCGGGATGGTCGACGTCGCCGTCTCGCACCGGCCACGGATGGAACGTGATCGTTGCCATCTGGGCCGCCCAGCCGACGACGGCGACCTCCGTGGGAGAGATCTCATCCGCGTGGCGGCCCGACGGGAACTGGATCCGCGCGGTCTGCACATAGTCCGGTGCTCCGCGCGGGATGCGCTTCTGGAAGAAGGCGTCGCCGCCGCCCTTCTCGCGAGTCGAGACCACGATGCCCGGGTGGACGCCCTTGGGCCACCGCTCGAGCGTCGTCGGGCGCCGCGCGAGCGCGCGCATGATGCCGTCCTCGACGGCGAGGTAGTACTCGACGACGCCGAGCTTGGTGACCGCGGCGGAGCGCTCGGTCGGCGGGAAGATCACGCGATCGGCGCTGGTCACGCGCAGATGGCGCCCGCCGGCGTCGACGATCGTGGCTTCGGACGCCGCCATGCCCCGGAGTTCTACGTCAGCGACGCCCTGGCTAGAGGCCGACGTGGTTCGGGTTGATCAGCGGTCTCGGATCGTCGCGCGGCGGCTCGGCGTCGCCGCGCTCCTCGGTGACACGGGGCTCAGGCCGCGCCACGAGGCCGGGAAGCTTGAGCTTGAACTTGCGACCGTCGCTGGTGGTCAGCTCTGGGGCCTTGGGCTCGAGCGGCTCGCCGGGGATCGGGGTCATTGACCAAGACTACTCCGGCTGCCCCGCGCCTCAGCCACCCTGGACCGCCGGCGCGCGTCGGATGGCGGCAATCGTCGGGACCGGGTCGCTGGTGAGGAAGTCCAGCACGATCGCGTTGACCAGCGCGGGCTTCTCCTGGGTGAGCAAGTGCGAGGTCCCTGGCACGACGGCGAGCTCGGCGTCCGGCAGCGCGTCGTAGGTCTCGACGGCGTGCGCCATCGTCATCAGGTCGTCGTCGGAGAACATCACCAGCGTGCGCTGGGACACGTTGCCCAGGTCGGCGGCCCGGAGGTTCGGCTCCACCGCGGCCATCTCGCCGATCTTCGTGGCCACGACCTTGAAGTGGTCGATCCCGTCGGGTGACACCTCGCCGTAGGACGGGCCGAGGAACTCGAAGATCTGGTCGACGTCCCAGTCCATGTCCGGCATCGCCTCGCCGCTCTTGTTGAAACCGCCGCTGATCATCACCAGTCGCTTCACCAGCTCGGGCCGCTGCATCGCCACCAGCATCGCCACGAACGCCCCGTCGCTGTGCCCGACGAGATCGGCGCGCTCGCCGACGACGGCTTCCAGGAACGCGATCGTGTCGTCGGCCATCAGCTGGTAGGTGATCGGACCGTCGACGTCAGGGGTGTGTCCGTGCCCTCGGCGCTCGGGCGTGTAGACGTGGAACCTCTCGGCCAGCGGGTCGAGGTTCGGCGCGAAGAACCGGGCGTCCACGAGACCGCCGTGCATCAGGACGAGCGGGTCGCCCGCACCGTGCTCGTCGTACCACGTCTTCACGTCGCCGAGCTGGACGTACGTCATGTCTTCTCTCCTTCACGGTTGAGAGTCAAGACGCTAGACCGATCGCCCGGTGCGCTCAGCTCTGGTGCTGGCCTGCCCAGGCCATCAGCGCGAAGACGAGCGCTGTACCGCATGCGACCGCGATTGCGGCGATCTGTCCAAGGTCGTCCATGCGACCGAGTGTCGCGTGGGGTACCCAAGCAGCCATCAAGGCCGGCTCAAGCGGAGCTGAAGGTTCAGCCCCGATAGAGCGGCAACGCGCCAGCTCGGAATGCGTTGTCGAAATCGTCGAAGCCCGTTCGTGGCGGAGGTGAGAGACCATCATCCGATCCAAGGAGAACCCAAATGGGCAAGCTCACCGTCACCAGCTTCATCACCCTCGACAACGTCGTGGAGGACCCGCACCTGTGGTCCGGTCAGTTCCAGAGCGACGACACCGGCGAACTCAACAGCGCCGTCCTGCGCGAGGCCGACGCGATGCTCCTCGGCCGCGTGACCTATGAGGGCTTCGCCGCGGCGTGGCCGTCCCGCTCGGGCGACCTGTTCTCCGACACGTTCAACGCGATGCCGAAGCGCGTCGTCTCGAGCACGCTCGAGCGGGCTGACTGGAACAACTCGACGATCATCGCCGGCGACGTGATCGAGCGGGTCCGTGCGCTGCGGGCGGACCAGAACCTGCTCGTCTGGGGCAGCCCGACGCTCGTCCAGTCACTGATGGACCACGACCTCGTCGATGAGTACGTGCTGCTCGTGTCGCCCATCGTCCGCGCCAAGGGCATCCGGCTCTTCCGGGACACCGGCGAGCAGCACGACCTGCGGATCACCGAGGCGACGGTGCTGAGCGGCGGCATGCTCGCCCTGCGCATGACCCCGGCGTAGACTCGTGCCGATGCGCTTCATGCTGTTCGTGTACGCGGGCGAGACCGACCCGGGGCCCACACTGGAGATCGTGGAGGCGATGAACCGGTACAACGAGGAGCTCAGCAAGGCCGGCGCGCTGCTCGCGCTCGACGGGCTGCACCCGCCGTCGACCGCGACGCGGCTGACCTTCTCGCGCGGCGGCGACCGGCCGACGGTCACGGACGGGCCATTCACCGAGACCAAGGAGTTCGTCGGCGGCTACTGGATCATCCAGGCGCGCTCGAAGGAGGAGGCCGTCGAGCTCGCATCGCGCGCGCCGGTCCGCGACGGCACGATCGAGGTACGGCAGATCGCCGAGGGGTCGGACTACCCGCCCGAGGTCGAGGAGGCCGCCCGGCTGTCGCAGGATCCGCCCGAGCAGACGTTCGCCGAATAGTCCGGAGCGCCTGGTTGCCGGAAGGACAGGCGGAGCGCGCCCGCGCCCAGATCGACGCGATCTGGCGGATCGAGTCGGCGCGCGTGATCGCGACCGTCGCGCGCATGGTGCGGGACGTCGGCCTGGCCGAAGACCTGGCCCAGGATGCGATCGTCGTCGCGTTGGAGCGCTGGCCGTCGACCGGCGTTCCGCCGAACCCCGGGGCGTGGCTGACCGCGACGGCGAAGCACCGAGCCATCGATCTCATGCGACGCGGCACGACACTCGAGGACAGGTACGCGCAGATCGCCCGCGACCTCGGCGTGGCGAGCGAGGGCGCGGACCTCGACGCCGAGCTCGACGACGACATCGGCGACGACCTGCTGAGCCTCGTCTTCACGTGCTGTCACCCGGTCCTGCCGACGGAGGCGCGGGTGGCGTTGACGTTGCGGATGCTCGGCGGGTTGAAGACGCCGGAGATCGCGCGGGCGTTCCTGGTGTCAGACGCGACGATGGGCCAGCGGATCTCACGCGCGAAGCGAACGCTCGCCGACGCGGGCGTGCCGTTCGAGGTGCCGTCCGGGGACGAGCTGCAGCCGCGCCTGGCGTCGGTGCTCGAGGTCGTCTACCTGATCTTCAACGAGGGCTACGCGGCAACGGCCGGCGACGACTGGATACGGCCGGCGCTCATCGAGGAGGCGCTGCGGCTCGGGCGCATGCTGGCCGGCCTGGCGCCGGACGAGCCGGAGGTGCACGGGCTCGTCGCGCTCATGGAGATCCAGGCCTCGCGTCAGACGGCGCGCACCGGCCCGAGCGGCGAGCCGATCCTCCTCAGCGACCAGGATCGCCTCCGCTGGGACCGGCTGCTGATCTGCCGCGGACTGGCGTCGCTCGAGCGAGCCGAGTCCTGTGGCCGCGGCGTCGGCCCGCACTACGTCCAGGCCGCGATCGCCGCCTGCCATGCACGAGCGAGAACCCCGGAGGAGACCGACTGGGTGCGGATTGCCGCGCTCTACGAAGCGCTCGCGCGCGTCGCCGACTCGCCGATCGTCGAGCTCAACCGTGCGGTCGCCGTCGGGATGGCGTTCGGCGCGGAGGTGGGCCTGCAGTCAGTCGATGCGCTCGCCGCCGACGGCGCGCTCGACGGTTACCACCTCCTGCGGAGCGTCCGCGGCGACCTGCTGGCGAAGCTCGGACGCTGGGCGGAGGCGCGTGCCGACTTCGAGCGGGCGGGGTCGATGACGCAGAACGACCGCGAGCGCGACCTGCTCCTCGCGCGCGCGGCTGAGTGCGCCACGCGGGTGACATGATGCGCCGGCATGCCGCGGCCGTACACGCACATCAGCCTGGACGACGTCGAGGACGCGGCGCCCGCGAACGGGTTCGGCGACCGTTGGGAAGCTCGCGTAGCCCGAACGGCGCTCGAGGCGGGGGACACCGGAGTGACTCACTTCCGCCTCCGGCCCGGTAAGCGCAGCCCCTTCGCCCATCGGCACGTCCAGGCCGAGGAGATCTACGTGATCTTGAGTGGCAGTGGGCAGATCAGGCTCGACGATCACCTCGCCGAGGTCCGGCCGCTCGACGCCATCCGCGTGTCTGCCCGAGTCGTGCGCGCCTTCGAGGCGGGCCCCGACGGCCTCGAGTTCCTCGCCTTCGGGGCTCACCACGACGCCGACGGCGAGCCCGTCGACGACCCCTGGATCGCGAACAGCGCGTAGACGGCGGCGCAGCGGCGCATGGCGGTTTCGTCGATGTACTCGTCGGGGCCGTGGGAGACGTCCAGGCGACCCCCGCCGTAGGCGAAGGCCGGGATGCCGAGTTGTGAGTACCAGCGGGTGTCGAGCACGCCGGGGCACATCTGGAAGCTCGGTGCGGCGCCTTCTACGGCCTCCACGCACCGAGCCAGCGTCTCGGCGGCGGGATGCGTCTGCTCCGTACTCCCGGATGGTTGCTCCTGCAGGACGTCGATGGCGACCTCCGCGCCGGCGGCGTCGGCCGCCTCGTTGATCAGCCCCGTCAGGCGCGCGAGCTCCTGCTCCAGCTCTTCTTCCGGGTTGAAGCGGCGATCGATTGAGAACCACGCCGAGCCGGGAACGGCGTTGAAGCCGGCGCCGGCGCCGGCCTGGCCACCGACGACGAGCATCGAGCCTGCGGCCTCCTCGCTCTCGACCGGGAAGCTCGTTCGCACGTCGAGCAGCTCATGGGAGAGCTTCGTGAGCGGCTCGGCGATGCGGATCATGTGCTCGAAGGCGTTGATGCCCCGGTGGGCGGAGCCGACGTGCGCTTCGCGACCGGAGGTCCGGACGCGCAGCGTGATCGCGCCGCGGCACGCGTGCCAGATCACACCGCCCGTCGGCTCGGCGGTGAGCATGGCCAGCGCGTCGGCGTCGATCAGCCCGGCCTCGCGGAGGTGGCCCGAGCCGGCGACGCTGCCGGTCTCCTCGTCGCAGACGAGGTGCAGCACGATCCGGCGGTTTCCGAGCAGCCCGAGCTCGCGCGCCGCGACGGCGCCGTAGAGCATGCTGACCAGGCCGCCCTTCATGTCGGCGGTGCCGCGCCCGGTGATCCTGCCGTTGTGCCGCTGGGGACGAAACTGCGCCCGATCCTGCGCCGGGACGACGTCGAAGTGCCCGTGGAAGTAGATCGTGCGGGGGCCGTCGCCGACGCCGCCGCGCACGATGCATGGGTCCTCCAGCTCGCGGCTCGGCGCGAGTTCGATCAGCTCGGGCGAAAGGTCCAGCCGCTCCAGCGCGTGGTGCAGGAGCCGTCCGCACCGGCCGAGCGCGCGACCGGGAGGGTTCTCGGTGTCGATGGCGACGAGCTGCTCCAGCAGCGCGGCCATCTCGTCGGCGCGCGACTCCAGCCATGCCCGCACTGCAGCGGCACGATCCATCAGCGGCTAGCCCGCGGCGCCGTCGCCACCGCCCGTCAGCCGCAGAGCGGGTTGCGGGGAACGCCTCGGCAGGGATGCGGCATCGTCGGCTGGCGGGGTGGCGCCGGTTGCCCATGGGGGTGCCGCGCTTCGGCTTGGGCCTCAAGGTCGATGATGGTCGTGACGAGGTCTGGGCTGCCGTTCGGCGTCGTTGCGTTCTGGCAGCCCCAGGTGGCCTCGATGGCGGCCGGGATCGAGGCCTGGATGTGGTTGCCGGAGAAGCAGTTGTTCACGGACTGCTTCGTCCCGAACACGCCGCCTTCGAGCGCGACGTCTGCGCCGCCGGCTGCGGTGCCGTTCCCGCTGAAGCGATTGTCGGAGATGCGGTTGCCGCTGAGTTGGAAGTTGATCGTGTCGGAGGTGGGCGGGAACGGGTTGGGGTTCTCGAAGGCCATCACGCCGAAGTTGACGTTGCCGCGGATCGTGTTGTGGGTGAAGAGATCGCCGTAGTCGCCGGCGAGCTCGATGCCGACGCCCCACGGCGCGGCCGATCCCGAAGACTCGGGGGTCGTGAGGTCGTTGTTGTCCGCGATGAGGTTGTGCCGGAAGATCGTGCAGCGGCGGACGTGGGTCGACGCGAAGGTGGGGAGCGCGGTTCGGTTGGCGCCGGCGTTGCAGGCACCGTCCTGCGGCGGCGGCTTGTCGTCGTTGTTGAGCGAGTTCGGCGCGACCCCGAACGCGTTGTGGCGGAAGACCGAGTGCTCCACCACGAGGTGGCCCCCTGAGTTCGTGCCGGAGTACCCGAGCGCGTTCCGCTCGGCGAGGGCGTCCTGCACCAGCGCCCGGCAATCGCGGCACGCGCCTATATAGAGACCCGAGTCGTCGAAGCCCGAGGCGTAGACGTGCTTCCACCAGCCCCGCACGGCGTTTGACGCGAACAGCCCGTAGCCGCCGGTGAGCCCGGTGTCGTAGGCCGTCAGGTAGCGGCCATACCACCCGTGCATGCCGATGCGCCCGGAGCCGTCCCCGCCGTTCCACCAGATCGCGTTGCCGTTCTCCCCGTCCTTGCCACGCCGATCGAAGTTGCGCACCGTCAGGTTCTCGATCGACACGCCGTCCGCCTTGTGGACCTCGATTCCGTTCACGTTCGTCCGGTGGCGACCGTCGAGTACCACGCGGTTGCGATCGAGACCTCGCAGGTGCAGGCGATCCTTCGTGATCACGACTGAGCCTGTGTACCGCCCGCGGTCGACCAGGATCCAATCGCCCGCGCGCGCCGCGCGCACCGCGCTCTGGATCGACGTGGAGTGGGGGTAGCCGACATGGCGATGCGTCACGAGCTCGACGCGCGCCATCGCGGGCGCGGCGAGCGCGAGCAGACAGATCAGCGGGACTACCTGACAAGCGATCCGAGTCCCAGCGCGATGACGCATCCGTCCTCCTCCTCGAGCGGCCCAGTGCGGCGAGCCTATCCGCCCGATCAGCGTGGCGCGGGGCCCTGGATCTCCGTGACCTGCTGGTACGTCGGGCGGTTGATCCAGGGGATGAGCGGCTGCGTCGCGCCGCCGACCGGACGCTGGCGGACGGCGTCGAAGCACCACTGGTCGCCGGGGCGCTTCGCGCCGGTGCAGACCTTGTCGCCGCCGTAGAGGTTGCCCGCCCGCCCGCGCGCTGCCACGCGCGCAGCTGGTCGACCGCGCGGCGCAGGCTCGAGTCCTTCGGCGTGCCGATGATCCGCAGCGCGAGCGGGAGGTCGACGTGGGCGCGCAGGTCGGTCGTTCCCGCCAGCTCCATCGCGTCGATCACGCCCGGCAGCGTGGCCTTGCGCTTCCCCTTGATGAGCGGCTTGAGCCGGTCCTCGAGCAGCAGCGAGCGGTACGCGGAGCTGAATGTGTTGGAGTCCGCGCCGCGGAAGCCCTTCGCCTGCTTGTTGTTCCAGGAGACGAGGTAGCGCTGGTCGACGAGTGCGGGTGCTGGGAGGCGGGCGACGCGGTCGCGGCCGTAGACGTGCGGCACGCCGAAGCCCTTGTCCCGCACGATCGTGACGTCGCCGCGCGGGGAGCCTTGAGGACCATCGAACGAACGCTACCGTTCAGCTGGGGCGAGGGGCGCCGGTTCCGAGCGTTAGCAAATTTTCGCGCTAACCTGCTAGCAGACAACGACACTGAGGAGCCGACCATGGCCACCGATACCGCCACGAAGCAGAACGACGCGCCGACGACGCCCGCCGCCAAGCCGGCTGCGTCACCGAAGACCGCCCAGGCCAAGCGCACGCGCAAGCCGCGCGCCAAGACCGCCGCGAAGTCGCGCTCGCGCTCGCGCTCACGCACCGCCGCGACGTCGCGCAAGCCCGCCGCCCGCACACCCCGGACCGAGACGCAGTCGAAGACCGTGCAGAACGGCGGCCGCCAGGTGTTCGCCGGCGTCATCGACGCCCAGGAGAAGACGCTGACGGCATTCGCGGACTACCAGACCCGCGCCGCCGAGCTCTCGCAGCTCCCCGGCGTGTCCGCGATCGCGGGTGCCCAGGCGCAGCTCATCCGTGGCGCCACGCACGCCTACATCAGCGCCGCCCGCTCGCTCCTGAAGTAACGGGCAGTGGCCGACCGGCGAGCGACGCTCGGGGAGATCATTCGCCGCCAGCGCGAGCTCGGCGAGCTCTCGATGCGCCAGTTCGCGGACATGGTCGGCATCTCCAATCCGTACATGTCGCAGATCGAGCGCGGTCTGCGGGACCCGTCGGAGAAGGTGCTGGAGGAGATCGCGCGCAACCTGGACCTCTCGGCCGAGGCGCTCTACGAGCAGGCCGGGATGTCCGACGTTCCGGAGGACGGCGAGACGGGCGCCGTCCGGGCCGCGATCCGCGAGGATCGGCGGCTCAACCCCCGGCAGCGCCGGGCGCTGCTGGAGGTCTACGACGCGTTCGCCGGCGCGGCGCCCCGCCGCCGGCGCCGGCGCGCCGAGGGGGACCAAGCAGGCTAGTCCGCTTGCCGCGGGCGGTGCTTGCGCGGGGGTGGGGCGGGGCCGGAGGCGACGAAGGCGTCGTAGACGTCGAGCAGGACTCTGCGCTGGCGGGGCGTGAGCGCCGGGTCGGCCGTGATCGCCGAGGGCACCGCCTCGAGCGCGCCGTCGTCGTCGGCGACGAGGCCGGCCTCCTCGTAGAGCGCCTCGGCGCTGGTCTTCAGCGAGCGCGCGATCGCGTCGACGACGCGCTCCGACGGCTCGCGCAGCCCGCGCTCGATCTGTGACAGATACGGGTTGGAGATCCCGGCCATGCCGGCGAACTGGCGCATCGAGAGCTCGCTGAGCTCGCGCTGGCGGCGGATGATCTCCCCGAGTGAGGACGCGGCCTCGCTCACATGTCCAGCCCACCGTTGACGCCCCAGACCTGGCCCGTGATGTAGCCGGCGTTGTCGGAGGCGAGGAAGCGCACGACGCGGGCGACCTCCTCGGGCTCGCCGAGGCGCCCGAGCGGGATCGAGTCCTTGATCCGGTCGAGCACCTTCTCCGGCACCGAGCTCAGCATCTCGGTCGCGATGAAGCCGGGCGTCACCGTGTTGACGGTCAGCCCGATCGGGTCGCCGAGCTTGCCCGCGCGCTTGAGGATGAAGGCGGCCTCTTTGGCGAGCGTGTAGGTCAGACCGAACAGCCCCGACTTCGAGGCCGCGTAGTTCGCCTGCCCGATGTTGCCCGTCGAGCCGATCACCGACGAGATGTTCACGATCCGTCCGGTCCCTCGCTCGCCCATGTGGTGCAGCGAGGCCTGCGACATGAAGAACGCCCCCGAGAGGTTGACGGCGAGCACCTTGTACCAGTCCTCGTCGGTGAGCTTGAGCGCCGTCTTGTCGATCGTGATGCCAGCGTTGTTGACGAGGATGTCGAGCCGCCCGTGCTGCTCGATGACCTCGCTGATCACGCGCCGGCAGTCCTCCGCGGAGCCGACGTTGCCCTGGTGGATGCTGGCCTCGGAGCCGTGGCTGGACAGCTCCTCGCGGAAGGACTCGGCGGCGTCCTTGTTGCTCGAGTAGCCGGTGGCGACGGTCGCGCCCTGCATCGCGAAGCCGAGGCTGATCGCGCGGCCGATGCCGCGGCTGCCGCCGGTGACGAGCGCCACGCGGTCATCGAAGCGAGGGATGTCGAGCATCCGGCTGGAGGGGGAGGTGGAGCTCTCCATCGTCTTGTCTCCTCAGGTCGCGAGCGCCTCCGCCCGGTGCGGGCGGCGAGCGACGCCGGTCGCCTCGGCCGCGGACGCGACCTCTCGGGCGACCGCCGGCGCGACGTCTCGATTGAACGCGCTCGGGATGATGTACTCGGGATCGATCTCGTCGTCCGTGACCACAGAGGCGATCGCGCGCGCGGCGGCGAGCTTCATCTCCTCGTTGATCGTGCTCGCGCGCACGTCCAGCGCGCCCCGGAACACGCCCGGGAAGGCGAGCACGTTGTTGATCTGGTTCGGGTAGTCCGACCGGCCCGTGGCCATGATCGCGACCGCGTCGGCGACCTGCTCGGGCATGACCTCCGGCGTCGGGTTGGCCATCGCGAAGACGATCGCCCCGGGCGCCATCGTCCGGATCGCCTCCGGCGAGACGGCCCCGGGGCCCGACACGCCGAGGTAGACGTCCGCGCCCGCGAGCAGCTCGTCGGCGGTGCCGCGCTCGTCGAGCGGGTTCGTGCGCTCGGCGAGATCGTGGAGCATCGGATCGAGGCCGGGGCGGTCGCGGTACAGCACCCCGCCGATGTCGCAGACGACGACCTGCGTGATGCCGTGGGCGAGCATGATGTTGGTGCACGCCATGCCGGCGGCGCCGGCGCCGGTGACGACGACCCTGACGTCCTCAGGCGCCTTGCCGACGACGCGCAGCGCGTTGAGCAGCGCGGCGAGCGTCACGATCGCGGTGCCGTGCTGATCGTCGTGGAAGACCGGGATGTCGAGTGTCTCGCGCAGCCGGCGCTCGATCTCGAAGCAGCGCGGCGCCGCGATGTCCTCGAGGTTGACGCCGCCGAAGGTCGGCGCCGCGGCGGTCACGAAGGCGACGATCTCATCGACGTCCGTGGTGTCGATGCAGAGCGGGAAGGCGTCGACGCCGGCGAATTCCTTGAACAGCAGCGCCTTGCCCTCCATCACCGGCATCGCCGCCTCGGGGCCGATGTCGCCGAGCCCGAGAACCGCCGTGCCGTCGGAGACGACGGCGACCATGTTGCCCTTGACCGTGAGCGACCACGCCCGGTCCGGCTCCGCGCCGATCGCGCTGCAGACGCGGGCGACCCCGGGCGTGTAGGCCATCGAGAGGTCGTCGCGCGTCTTGACCGAGACGGTCCCCCTGACCTCGATCTTGCCCCCGAGGTGCATGAGGAAGGTGCGGTCCGAGACGCTCTCGACGGTGACGTCGGGGACCGAGCGGACCGCCTCGACCACGCGCTGGCCGTGGTCGGAGTCGATGCAGGCCACGGTGATGTCGCGCACCTTGCTCCCGCGCTCGACGCGCACGAGATCGATCGCCCCGAGGATCGCGCCGGTCTCGCCGATCGCGCTCGCCACCTGCCCGAACGCGCCCGGCCGCTGGGGAAGGCGCGCGCGGATCGTGATGCTGTAGGACGCCGACGGCGCCGCGATGCTCATCAGGAGACCCCGGCCCGCGCCGCGCGCTTGGGCATGTAGAGGTCGGTGATCGTCCCCTCCGCGGCCTCGGCGGCGAAGCCGACGGTCTCGGAGAGCGTGGGGTGCGGGTGGATCGTGAGGCCGAGGTCCTCGGCGTCCGCGCCCATCTCGAGCGCGTGCACGGTCTCGGCGATCAGCTCGCCGGCGTTGACGCCCACCATCCCCGCGCCGAGCACGCGCCGCGTCTCGGGGTCGATCAGCAGCTTCGTCGACCCGTCGCCGCGGCCGAGCGAGAGCGCGCGGCCGGACGCGGCCCACGGGAACGTCCCCTTCTCGTAGGGGACGCCCTGCTCCTTGGCCTCGGTCTCGGTCAGCCCCATCCAGGCGACCTCGGGGTCGGTGTAGGCGACGTTCGGGATCGCGCGCGCGTCGAACGCGACATCGTGGCCGGCGATCACCTCGGCGGCCACCTTGCCCTCGTGCGTCGCCTTGTGCGCGAGCATCGGCTCGCCGACGATGTCGCCGATAGCGAAGATGTGCGGCACGTTCGTGCGCATCTGGCGGTCGACGCGGATGAAGCCGCCGTCGTCGACCGTGACGCCCGCCGCCTCGGCCCCGAGCGACCCGCCGTTGGGGCGCCGGCCGACGGCGAGCAGGATGCGGTCGTAGGTCTCCGGCGCGGGCGCGTCGTCGCCCTCGAAGGTGACCCGCAGCCCGTCGTCGAGCGCCTCGACGCCAGCGACCTTCGTCCCCGTACGGATCGCCTCGTAGCGCGTCTCGATCCGCTTCTGCAGCGGCTTGACGAGGTCGGGGTCGCAGCCGGGGATCAGCGCGTCCAGCAACTCGACGACGCTGACCTTGGAGCCGAGCGCGTCGTAGACGGTCGCCATCTCGAGACCGATGATCCCGCCGCCGATCACGAGCAGCCGCTCCGGGATGTCGGCGAGCTCCAGCGCGCCCGTCGAGTCCATCAGCCGCGGGTCGTCCTGGGGCATGCCGGGCAGCACCGTCGGGCTCGACCCCGCGGCGATGATGCAGTGCTTGAAGCCGATGGTCGTCGTGCCGTCCGCGCCCTCGACCGAGAGGAGGTTGGGGGAGGTGAACGTCCCCTTCCCGCGCACGACCTCGACCTTGCGCTGCTTGGCCAGGCCGGTCAGCCCGCCCGTGAGCTTCTCGACGACGGAGTCCTTCCAGCCGCGCAGCTTGTCGATGTCGATCTCCGGCTCGCCGAACGTGATCCCGTGCGCGGCCGACTCCTCCACGTCGCTCATCACGCGGGCGATGTGCAGCAGCGCCTTCGACGGTATGCAGCCGACGTTGAGACACACGCCGCCGAGCCGCTCGTGGCGCTCGACCAGCAAAGTCTTGAGCCCGAGGTCGGCGGCGCGGAACGCCGCCGTGTAGCCGCCGGGGCCGGCGCCGAGCACCACCACGTCGGCCTGGACGTCGGCGTCGCCCTCGGGCTCGGGCGGCGCCTCGGCCGTCGGGGCGTGCCCGTCGTCCGAGGCCTTCCCCTCGGCGGGTGCGCCCTCGAGCACCAGGATCAGGCTGCCCTCGGACACCGTGTCGCCGACCTCCACCTTCAGCTCCTTGACGACGCCGGCGGCCGGTGACGGCACGTCCATCGTCGCCTTGTCGGACTCCAGCGTGATCAGCGGGTCCTCGGGGGCGACGGTGTCGCCCGCGGCGACGAGGATCTCGATGACCGGGACGTCGGTGAAGTCGCCGATGTCGGGGACCTTGACCTCGTTCACAGCAGCACCCTCCGCATGTCCTCGAGCGTGGTCACCAGGTACTTCACGAAGCGCGCGGCCGATGCGCCGTCGATCACGCGGTGGTCGTAGGAGAGCGACAGCGGCAACATCAGCCGCGGCACGAACTCGGAGCCGTCCCAGACCGGCTTCGTCGCCGAGCGGACGACGCCGAGGATCGCGACCTCCGGCGCGTTGACGATCGGCGTGAAGCTCGTGCCGCCGATCCCGCCGAGGCTGGAGATCGTGAAGTTGCCGCCGGCCATGTCGCCTGGCTTGAGCTTGCCCGCGCGCGCCGCGGCCGAGAGGTCGCCCATCTCGTTGGCGATCTCGATGATGCCCTTGGCGTCGGCGTTCTTGACGACCGGGACGACGAGCCCGTTGGGCGTGTCGGCCGCGAAGCCGATGTTGTAGTAGCGCTTGACGATCAGGTTGTCGCCGTCGAGGGAGGCGTTGAAGTCGGGGAACTCCTTGAGCCCCGCGACGCATGCCTTGATCAGGAAGGCGAGCATCGTCACCCGCACCTCCTGCTTCTTGTAGGCCTCGTTGGTCGACTTGCGGAACGCCTCGAGGTCGGTGATGTCCGCCTCGTCGTTGTGGGTGACGTGCGGGATGCGCACCCAGTTGCGCGCGAGGTTGGCGCCCGAGATCTTTCTGATACGCGACAGCGGGACGGTCTCGACCTCGCCGTACTTGGAGAAGTCGATCGAGGGCCACGGCAGCAGCTCGAGCCCACCGTCCCCGGTGGGCGCGGCCGCCGGCGCGGCGCCGCCCTCCTCGAACGCGCGCACGTCGTCGCCGGTGATCCGGCCCTTGCGCCCGGAGCCCGTGACCTGCGTGAGGTCCACGCCGAGCTCGCGGGCGAGGCGGCGCGTGCCCGGGCTCGCGTACGGGGGAGCGGAGGCGTCCTTCGACGGCGTGGCCTCGGCGGCGGCCGGAGCGGCCGGGCCATCGTCCGCAGCCGGCTCCTCGGCCGTCGTCTCCTGCTCGGTCGGCTCGGCCAGCGACTCCTTCGCCTGCTCTTCCCCGGCCTCGTCCGGCGCGACGAGCGTGAGCAGCAGCGTGCCCTCGGAGACGTTGTCCCCGACGCTCACCTTGACCTCCTGCACCACGCCCTCCATCGGCGAGGGGACGTCCATCGTCGCCTTGTCGGACTCGAGCGTGACGAGCGGGTCCTCCGCCGCCACCGTGTCGCCGGGCGAGACGAGGATCTCGATGATCGGGACGTCGGAGAAGTCACCGATGTCGGGGACCAGGACGTCCGATGCGGCGGTCGCCGTGCTCATGCGCTCCTCTCTCAGACCCGAAGCGGCGCCGGCCGGTCGGGGTCGATGCCGTAGGTCTCGATCGCCTTCTGCACTGCGGCCGGCTCGACATCGCCGCCGTCGGCCAGCGCCTTCAGCGCTGCCACCGTGACGTAGTGGCGGTCGACCTCGAAGAAGCGGCGCAGCTTGACGCGGTAGTCGCTGCGGCCGAAGCCATCGGTGCCGAGCACCGTGTACGGAACCGGCAGGTAGGGCCGGATCTGCTCCGCGAACGTCCGCATGTAGTCCGTCGCCGCGACGGCGGGCCCGCTGCGGCCGTCGAGCTGGGTCGCGACGTAGGCGCGCCGCGCCTGCTCGGTCGGGTGCAGCCGGTTCCAGCGCTCGGTCTCGATGCCGTCGCGAGCGAGCTCCGTGAAGCTCGTGACGCTCCAGACGTCGGCGGCCACGCCGTGCTCGGACTCGAGCAGCTCCGCGGCCGCGAGCACCTCGCGCAGGATCGTCCCGGACCCGAGCAGCTGCACGCGCGGCTTGTCGTCGACCGTGCTCTCGCGCAGCAGGTACATCCCGCGCACGATCCCCTCCTCGGCGCCCTCCGGCATCGCGGGGTGGGGGTAGTTCTCGTTCATCAGCGTGAGGTAGTAGAAGACGTCCTCCTGCTCGGCGAGCATCCGCCGCAGGCCGTCCTGGATGATCACCGCGACCTCGTGGGCGTAGGTCGGGTCGTAGGAGACGCAGTTCGGGATCGTCGAGGACAGCACGTGCGAGTGGCCGTCCTCGTGCTGGAGCCCCTCGCCATTGAGCGTCGTGCGCCCGGCGGTCCCGCCCAGCAGGAACCCGCGCGCCCGCGAGTCGCCGGCGGCCCACGCCAGGTCGCCGACCCGCTGGAAGCCGAACATCGAGTAGTAGATGTAGAACGGGATCATCGGGACGTTGTGGTTGGAGTACGACGTCGCCGCGGCGATCCAGCCGGAGAACGCGCCCGGCTCGTTGATGCCCTCCTGGAGGATCTGGCCCTTCTTGTCCTCCTTGTAGAACATCAGCTGGTCGGAGTCCTCGGGCTGGTAGAGCTGGCCCAGCTGGCTGAAGATCCCGAACTGCCGGAACATCCCCTCCATGCCGAAGGTGCGCGACTCGTCGGGCACGATCGGGACGACGTGGCGGCCGATCTGCTTGTCGCGCAGCAGCGTGTTGAGGATGCGCACGAACGCCATCGTGGTGGAGTTCTCGCGCTCGCCGCTCCCCTGCAGCTGGGCGCCGAAGGCCGACAGCTCGGGCACCTCGAGCGGCTCGGCCTTGGCGCGCCGGACCGGCAGCCCGCCGCCGAGCGCGTCGAGCCGCTCGCGCAGGTAGGTCATCTCCTCGGAGTCGTCGGGCGGGCGGTGGAAGCCACCGTTGTGCACCTGCTCGTCGGAGAGGTCGAGGCCGAAGCGGTCGCGGAAGGCGAGCAGCGCGTGCTCGGTCATCTTCTTCTGCTGGTGGGTGATGTTCTGGCCCTCGCCGGCCTCTCCCATCCCGTAGCCCTTGATCGTCTTGGCCAGGATCACCGTCGGCTGGCCGGTGTGGGCCGCCGCGGCCGCGTAGGCCGCGTAGATCTTGCGCGGGTCATGGCCGCCGCGATTGAGCGCCCAGATCTCGTCGTCGGACATGTCCGAGACCATCTCGAGCAGCTTCGGGTCCTTGCCGAAGAAGTACTCGCGCACGTACGCACCGTCGCGCGCCTTGAACGCCTGGTACTCGCCGTCGACCGCCTCCTCCATGCGCGCGAGCAGCCGGCCCTCGTTGTCGCGGGCGAGCAGCTCGTCCCAGCGCGAGCCCCATACGACCTTGATCACGTTCCAGCCCGCGCCGCGGAACACCGTCTCGAGCTCCTGGATGATCTTGCCGTTGCCGCGCACCGGCCCGTCGAGCCGCTGCAGGTTGCAGTTGACGACGAAGATCAGGTTGTCGAGCTTCTCGCGGCCCGCCATCGAGATCGCGCCCAGCGACTCCGGCTCGTCG